>JBJMPM010000049.1:0-26423 GCA_045803205.1 Longimicrobiaceae bacterium | reverse complement strand
GGCGAGACCTGCAACGGAGCGTGTAAATGCAGATGCATCGCCGCCGGTCCGGGACACGCCAGGGCCGCGGCATAGTCCGCGAAGGCGGACTTCGTGCCGTTCCAGCGGCGGGTTTCCAACCCGTCGGCTCCGGAGCGTTGCGCAATCCGCTCTAGCGGTCGACCGTCAGCCGCGTGGTGGAGGATCCGGGCACGCCTGAGCCGCTCGCCGTGGGCATCGCGCGAGGGGAGGTGGGATGGACCCCGCGCCGCCCGGCCGCGGTGCGAACGCGGTTCCAGGCGGCGGCTCCCTCAGCCTCAGGATACATTCTTTTTCCATCACGTGGCCATTGAATGTCATCCTGAGGTCGGCAGCGCTGCAACTCTCGTTCGCGAAATGCTTTGCAGGTCGAAGGATCTATAGCTGGCCGACGCACATCCCTCGAAGACGGCCACGAACCGCGCTTGCCGCGCCCCGGTCGGGCGCGGTATCTTCCCGCCGTTACGCCACTTCCGTCCATCCACAGAAACCCTGGTGACATAGATGGCCCGCCGGCAGCTCTTCACCTCCGAGTCGGTCACGGAGGGGCATCCCGACAAGATCGCGGACCAGATCTCCGACGCCGTGCTCGACGCCATCCTGGCCGACGACCCCACCGGCCGCGTGGCCTGCGAGACCCTGGTCACCACCGGCGTGGCCGTGGTGGCGGGCGAGATCACCACCTCGACCTACGTCGACATCCCCGCCATCGTGCGCGGGACGCTCAAGGGGATCGGCTACACCGACGCGCAGTACGGCATCGACGGGCACACCTGCGCGGTGATGACCACCATCGACCGGCAGAGCCCCGACATCGCGCAGGGGGTGGACACCGGCGGGGCGGGCGACCAGGGGATGATGTTCGGCTACGCCAGCGCCGAGAACGACGCGCTGATGCCCACGCCCATCCTGCTGGCCCACCGCGTGGCCGAGCGGCTGGCGGCGGTGCGCAAGAGCGGCAGGCTCGCCTGGCTCCGCCCCGACGGGAAGACGCAGGTCTCGGTGGAGTACGAGGACGACAGGCCCGTCCGCATCGACACCGTGGTCGTCTCCACCCAGCACGACCCCGAGGCCACCTCCGAGGAGATCCGCGCCGCGGTGATCGAGCACGTGATCGTCCCCTCGCTCCCGGCGGAGCTCTTCGACCCCTCCTCGTCCACCATCCACGTGAACCCCACCGGGCGCTTCGTGATCGGCGGGCCGCACGGCGACGCGGGGCTCACCGGGCGCAAGATCATCGTCGACACCTACGGGGGGATGGGGCGCCACGGCGGCGGCGCGTTCAGCGGCAAGGACCCGACGAAGGTGGACCGGTCCGCCGCCTACGCCGCGCGCTGGGCGGCCAAGCACGTGGTCGCCGCGGGGCTGGCGAGCCGCTGCGAGATCCAGCTCGCCTACGCGATCGGCGTGGCGCAGCCGGTGTCGGTGCGGGTCGACACCTTCGGCACGGCCACGGTGGACGAGGAGGCGATCGAGAACGCGCTGCGCGAGGTGTTCGACTTCACCCCGCGCGGGATCATCGAGTCGCTCTCGCTGCGCACGCCGATCTACCGCCCCACCGCCGCCTACGGCCACTTCGGCCGCACCTCGGAGATGGGCGGCGACGGGACGCCGGTGAAGCTCTTCCCCTGGGAGGAGACGCTGCGGGTCGACGACCTGAGGACCGCGGCGAAAGCGTAACGGCAGGGGACAGGTTACAGGGGACAGGGGGACCGCCTGCGGCCGCGTTCTTTCGGCGGCGCAGGTGCGAGGGGATGGCACGGGAGCCGCGGCCCCAGTCCGCGCAGGCGGACTTCGTGCCGTTCCAGCGGCGGATTTCCAATCCGTCGTGATCCCAATCCGTCGTGATCCCAACCCGTCGCGCGCCAATCCGCCGTGATCCCCGACCTGCCGCACCGTCGCTGTCGGACGCGATGGAACAATCGGTGCGCGGGGCAGTATTGCCGGGAGACGGGGCGGCGGCGGGGGCACTTCGCATCATCCAGCGGAGCGATGATCAAGGTACGGGTGCAGAGCCTGGGGCTCGACCAGAACACCAAGTCGCCCGTCGTCATCCTGCAGGAGGAGGGCGGCGAGCGGGTGCTGCCGATCTGGATCGGGCCGGCGGAGGCGAGCGCCATCGCCATGGAGCTGGCGGGGATGAAGTTCGCCCGGCCGCTCACCCACGACCTCTTCCCGCAGCTCATCCGCGGCCTGGGGGCCACCGTCACCCGCGTGTTGATCACGAGGGTGGAGGACAACACCTACTTCGCCGAGCTGGTGATCCAGCGCGGCGAGGAGCTGTTCACCCTCGACGCGCGCCCGTCGGACTCCATCGCCATCGCCCTGCGCACCCGCGCGGAGCTGTTCGCCGGCGACGAGCTGCTCACCAACGCCTCGTTCGAGATGGTCTCGTCGGACCCCGACGCGCCCGAGGCCGGGGAGGTGGAGCTTCCCCCGCCGATGGGGCTCGGCCCCGAGCAGCTCAAGGAGTACCTGCGCCGCCTCAACCCCGAAGACCTCGGCCGGTTCAACCCGTGACCCGCCTCTGCCGCGCCCGCGAGGCGGACCGCCCCGTGGCGGCTCGCCTCGCCTTCGTTTTTCTCGCCCTGGCCCTCCTCGCCGCCGCCGCGCCCGCCGCGGCGCAGCGGCCGCTGGCGGGCCGCGTGGTGCGCGACGGCGAGGGCGTCGCCGGCGTCGCGGTGCAGCTCCACCGGGTCACGCAGGCCAACCGCGGCCAGATCGACAGCACCGTCACCGGGCCCGGCGGCCGCTTCGCCCTCCCCCTGCCGCCGGTCGATTCCGCCGCGGGGTTCACCGTCTTCTTCGCCACCGCGGTCGCCGACGGGGTGCGCTACTTCGGCCCCGCCGTCCATCCCGAGGAGCCGGCGCAGGGGTACGCCATCACCGTCTACGACACCACCTCGAGCGAGGGGCTGGCGGACTCGGTGCGGGTGAGCCGGCGCGACCTCTTCCTGATCCCCGACATGGACGGGACGATGCAGGTGGCCGAGATCGTCCGCGTCCGCAACGCCGGGCGGCGCACCCTGGTCTCCGAGACGCGCCCGCGCGTCTCCGTGCCGCTGCCCCCCGGCGCCGAGGGCTTCGAGGCGGGCGAGGCCGACCGCGCCGACAGCGCCCGCGCGCCGCGCGCCGGGCTGGCGCGGGTGGGCGACCGGGCCTGGGTGACGGACCCGCTCCTCCCCGGCGACCGCGACTTCTTCTTCCGCTACCGCCTGGCGCCGAAGGTGAAGCGCTTCCCGCTCGCCTTCGGCCTGGCGACGGACACGCTCTTCGTGTACGTGCGCCAGCCCGCGCCCGACGTGCGCGCCCGCGGCCTCGGCGAGGGCGTGCCGTACACGGCCGAGGGGGAGAACTTCGTGCGCTACCAGGCGGTGGGGCTGCGCCCGGGCGCGGCGGCGTCGCTGGACTGGACCGGCCCCTCGCCGCCGCCGGTGGACCCGCGCTGGGCCGCGCTCGCGGTGGCCGGGGTGATCCTGGCCGCCGGCGCCGTGGTGGCCGCCCGGCGGGGCCGCGCGGCGGCGTAGGAGGCGGCGGTGGCGCTGGTCACCACGCGGGCGCTGGTGCTGCAGGCGTTCCCGTACAGTGAGACGAGCAAGATCCTGCGGCTCTACACCTGGGACCACGGCCTGGCCTCGGTGATCGCCAAGGGCGCGCTGCGGCCGAAGAGCCGGTACGGCGGGGTGCTGGAGCCCTTCACCGAGGGGCAGGCGACGTTCTACCACCGCTACGGGCGCGACCTGCACACCCTGAGCGGCTTCGACCTGGTGCGGAGCCGGCAGGGGCTGGGGCGCTCGCTCACCGCCTTCGCCGGCGCCTCGCTGCTGGCGGAGGTGGTGCTGCGCGTGGGGACGGAGGAGGCGCACCCGGAGCTCTACGAGACGCTCGTGGGGGCCTGGGACGCGATCTCCGCCGCGCCGGAGCCGGAGGAGGCGCTGGCGGCGGCGCTCACCGGGGTGTGGACGCTGGTCTCGCTGCTGGGCTACGAGCCGCAGACCGACCACTGCATCGTCTGCGAGCGGCCGCTGGCGCCCGGCGAGCCGGTGCGCTTCGACACCACGGCGGGCGGGGTGGCGTGCACCCGCTGCCGCCCGGCGGGGCGCCTGATCGACGCCGCCAGCCGCGGCGAGCTGCACGCCATGGTGCGCGGCCAGCTCCCCGGGGCGCCGCTGGCCGACCCGCGGCTGCACCGGGCGCTGGTGCGCGCCTTTCTGGCCACCCACCTGCAGCACGACCGCCCCTTCCGCTCGCTGGAGCTCTTCCTGGACCCGGCGGCGGGCGAGCCCCGGGGCGGGGACGACCCGCCGGACGAGGGGGACGAAGAAGCGGACGGGGGGGACGGACCGTTCGCGCCCGACGCCCGGCGCGGAGGAATCATCCCGCCCGCTATGGGGTAGATCGGGCGCCGCGGCTTGCTTGACCCGCCTGGGAACCGGCGGATATACTCAAATCAACCGCACACTTGCAGGTGTGATCCCGCACCGATCCCGGAGGGGAATGGAACGGTAACGCATGGACAGAGGAAGGTGGTGATGGTTCGTGCCCCGCCTGTTCTGTTCCTCCTCCTCGTGATCGCCGGGCTCCTTTCACCTCCCGCTGCACGGGCGCAGGACGCCGGCCAGCCCCGCGCGGTCACTCCGAAGGGCTTCCGGCTGGAGCAGAACTATCCGAACCCCGCAAACCCGGATACGTACATCCCGTTCTACCTCGAGGAGGGCCTGTTCCAGGCTGGAGACACCCGGGTCGTCTCCATCCGGATCATGAACATCTTTCGTCAGCTGGTAGCGATTCCCAAGGCGGTGGGGCTGCCCCGCGGCCGCGACGTGCCGGTGAACAACCTCCGCTACACGGAGCCGGGAAGGAAGGTGGCGCACTGGGACGGCCGCGACCTGCGCGGCCGGCGCGTTCCCTCCGGCGTGTACTACTGTGAGCTGGTGGTGGATGGGAGGAGCGACTACATCCGCTTCTTCCTGACCCAGCCGCGGAGGCGCGGCAGGTTCCCGCTTCCCTTCTAGGGGCTTCGCCAGGACGCGGAGAAACGGAGAGGACGCAGAGATCACCTCTGCGTCCTCTCCGTTTCTCTGCGTCTCGCGAAGCCTCAGTCCACGTGGTAGAGGAAGCGCCCGCAGTTCTGGCAGGTGCGGACCTCGGCGTTGCGGTCGGCGTCGCTGGCCTGGGCCGTGGGCACCGCCACGAAGCAGCCGTAGCAGGTGCCCTTGATCACCGGCGCCACCACGCGCGGAATGCGCGCGGCCACCCGGCGGTAGCGCGCGAGCACCGCCGCCGGGAGCGTCTCCTCCATCTCCACGATCTTGGCGTCCAGCGCCTGCAGCGCGTCGTCCACGCTCAGCCCGAAGACCTGCTCCTGCACCTCGCGCTCGCCGGCCTCGGCCAGCTCGCGCCGCTGCGTCTTCAGGTCCTGGATCTCCAGCAGGGTCTCGAGGTTCTGGTGCATCGCGTCAGACTCCCTTCTCCTCGAGCAGGGCCAGGAACTCGCGCGAGCCCTGCAGCTGCGCCAGCCGCCCCGCCACGTCCTCGTCCTTCGCGAACTGGGCGATGCGGCCCAGCACCGGGAGGTACTGGTTCGACACCTCCAGCGGAGGCGCCACGATCAGGAAGAAGTAGTTCACCGGCTGGTCGTCGATCGCCTTGAAGTCCACGCCGCCGGGCTTGCGCCCGAAGGCCAGGCGCAGGCGGTTCACCACCAGCGAGCGGCAGTGCGGGATGGCGATCGACTTGCCGATTCCGGTGGAGCCCAGGTTCTCGCGCCGCTTGAGCATCTTGAAAAGGATGCCCTGCGACTTCTCGTCCACGCCCAGGAGCGCGATGAGCTCCTTCAGGATCTCGTCCTTGCTCTCCCCCTTCAGGTCGAGCTGGATCGCGTCCTCGGCCAAGAACTCACGAAGTTCCATGTCTACGTCGGGTTCAGATCTATGTGAAAACCGCTCCCGGTTCCGGGAACGGGGGCCGGAATGTAACCGCCGTGCCACGGACTGTCAAAATCAAGAGGGAACAGGGGATAGGGGACAGGGGACAGCCGGCGGGGGGATGGCAGCTCTCCGTGCGCGCGGCCGAGGTTCGCGGCGGGAGGGGGCGGTTGAAACCGCGGCAACGACCACACGAAGTCCGCCTGCGCGGACTACGGGCCGAGGTGAAGCCGAAGTGCACCGGCGCGCGACGGCTCTCGTCTCGGCCGAGGTTTGCGGACCTCGGCTGCAGTGCAGCCCGCCGCGCGCCCCGCGTTCGCGGCGGCACTTGAGGCGGGAGTCCGCGCAGGCGGACTTCGTGTTTTTGTTGCCGCGGATTTATCCGCCCGTCGCCGTCAGCACTCCGCGTCCCACTTCCGTTCAATGAACGCGCGGGCCGGTTCAGTGGACGTACACTGAACGAAATGCGCGCACTTCGCCGGACCGGTCCGGATCGGACTCAACCGCTTGCGGGAGAAGGGGTTGGGTGTGGTGCGGCCACGCGGCGGCGGCCGGAACGCCCGATGCCTCCTCCCGGTGCACGCCGCGGCCAACGTCACCCGCGGCGCGTGAGGCCGCGTTCATCCTCCTGACCGGAAGGCACGTATGCGCAGGATCGCTTCCCGTGCTGTCCCCATCTTCCTCTGCTGTATCCCGCTCACCCTCGCCGCGTGCGCGAAGAGGCGCGCCGTGGGCGACGGCGCCGTCGTCGCGACCGCCGACACCACGGTGGTGTCGGCGTCGGGGATGCCGGCGCCGATGGTCGCTCCGAACGAGGAAGGCTACGAGCTGCCGCAGCCGGAGCTCAACCGCGAGGGGTACGCCGCCATCACCGAGAACGAGTTCCAGGACGCGGTGGCCAACCCGCTCTCCACCTTCGCGATCGACGTGGACGCGGCCTCGTACGCCAACGTCCGCCGCTTCCTGGTGGGCGAGGGGCGGATGCCGCCGCGCGACGCGGTGCGCATCGAGGAGCTGGTGAACTACTTCGACTACGACTATCCCGACCCGAGCGGCGACGCACCCTTTTCCATCGTCACCGAGGTCGCCCCCGCGCCCTGGAACCCGGCGCACCGGCTGGTGCACGTGGGGCTGCAGGGGCGCCGGATGGAAGTGGCCGCCCTGCCGCCGGCGAACCTGGTCTTTCTGGTGGACGTCTCCGGCTCGATGGACGAGCCGAACAAGCTGCCGCTGCTCAAGGAGGCGTTCGGGATGCTGGTGGACAACCTGCGCCCGCAGGACCGCGTCGCCATCGTGGCGTACGCGGGGGCGGCGGGGCTGGTGCTGCCGCCCACGCGCGGGAGCGAGAAGGAGCGCATCCGCGACGCCATCACCACCCTGCAGCCCGGCGGGTCCACCAACGGCGCCGAGGGGATCCGGCTGGCCTACCAGCTCGCGCGCGACGCCTTCGTCCGCGGCGGCAACAACCGCGTGGTGCTGGCCACCGACGGCGACTTCAACGTGGGCGTGAGCAGCGACGCCGAGCTGGTGCAGCTGATCGAGCGGGAGCGCGGCGGCGGCATCTTCCTGACCGTGCTGGGCTTCGGGACGGGGAACCTGCAGGACGCCAAGATGGAGCAGCTCGCCGACCGCGGGAACGGCAACTACGCCTACCTCGACGGGATCGACGAGGCGCGCAAGGTGCTGGTGGGGGAAATGGGCGGCACCCTCTTCACCATCGCCAAGGACGTGAAGGTGCAGGTGGAGTTCAACCCCGCGGAGGTGAAGGCGTACCGGCTGATCGGCTACGAGAACCGGCTGCTGGCGGCCGAGGACTTCAACGACGACCGCAAGGACGCCGGCGAGCTGGGCGCGGGCCACAGCGTGACGGCGCTGTACGAGGTGGTGCCCGCCGGCGCACCCGACGATCCGGCGCGCCGCGTCGACCCGCTGCGCTACCAGCGGACGCGGGCGCGCTCACGCGTACAGGATGCGTTTGATCGACTGCGTTATCGAGTGGGCGTGGCGATCCCCCGCGGCGAGCTGCTGACGGTAAAGCTGCGCTACAAGGCTCCTGACGGCGACGTGAGCCGCCTGCTGGCGCATCCCCTGCGCGATCGCGGCGCGTCGCTCGCCGCCGCCTCGGCCGACTTCCGCTTCAGCGCGGCGGTGGCGGAGTGGGGGATGCTGCTGCGCGAGTCGCGCTTCCGCGGCACCGCCAGCTACGCCGGGGTGGCGCAGCTCGCCCGCGGCGCGCTGGCGGACGACCGCGGCGGCTACCGGGGCGAGTTCCTCCGCCTCGTCGAGGCGTCCCAGCGGCTCGCGTCATCCGGCTCGGGACGCGGCGAGGAGCCCGTGGGCGATCACGAAATGGGCGGTGACGGAGTGGTCGACCGCTGAGTCGATCCGCCTGAGGGCGTCGCTCGCACAGTGACAGGGCGGTTGAAACCGCTGCAACAACGACACGAAGTCCGCCTGCGCGGACTACCGGCCGTGGTGAGGCCGGCGTTCACCGGCACGCGATGGGCCTCACCCCGGCCGAGGTCCGCAGGCCTCGGCCACGGGGGCGCCCGTCGCGTGCCACACAATGACGGTTGCACGACAGGTGGGAGTCCGCGCAGGCGCCCGCGCAGGCGGACTTCGTGTTTTTGTTGCCGCGGATTCATCCGCCCGCCCTCCGCCGGTTGCAGCGGGAAGCTTGAAGCCCCGCCCGGGGTTCGGTAGCTTTGCGGCATGCCGCAGAACGCCTTCGAGATGCTCCGCAGCGGCCGCGTGCCGCTCTACCTGGCGCCCCAGGCGGGGGTCAGCGAGTCGCCCTTCCGCCGCCTCTGCCGCTCCTTCGGGGCGGACGTGGTGGTGAGCGAGTTCGTCTCCGCCGAGGGGATCCGCCGCAACGACCGCCGCACCCACTCGTACCTCCGCTTCCACGACGACGAGCGCCCCATCGGCATCCAGATCTTCGGCGCCGATCCGCAGGCCATGGCCGAGGCCGCCGCGCTCGTCGAGGAGGTGTACGCGCCGGACTACCTGGACATCAACTTCGGCTGTCCGGTCAAGAAGGTGGCGCTGCGCACCGGCGGCGGCTCGGGGTGCCTGCGCGACCTCGACCTGGTGCACTCCATCATCCGCGCGGTGAAGGGGGCCATCTCCATCCCCACCACGGTGAAGATCCGCAGCGGCTGGAGCGAGCAGATGCGCAACCCGGTGGAGATCGCGCTCCGCTGCCAGGACGCCGGCGCCGAGGTGCTCACCCTCCACGCCCGCACCCGCACGCAGATGTACAGCGGCACGGCGGACTGGGACGAGATCGCCGCCGTGGTCGAGGCGCTCGACATCCCCGTGATCGGCAACGGCGACGTGTGGAAGGGGGAAGACGCGCGGCGGATGCGCGACCACACCGGCTGCGCGGGGATCATGATCGCCCGCGGGTCGCACGGGCAGCCGTGGATCTTCGGGCAGGCGCGGGCGGCGCTCGAGGGGCGGCCCGTCCCGCCCGATCCGGACGTGGACGAGCGCTTCCGCATCATCCTCCACCACGCGCGCTTGGCCATCGCCTGGGAGCGCGATGAGGAGAAGGCGATGATCGAGTTCCGCAAGCACCTGGGGTGGTACACCAAGGGGCTGCCGAACGGGCGGGTGCTGCGCCAGGAGCTCTTCGAGGTCACCTCGCTGCACCAGGCCGAGGAGAAGCTGGAGCGCTACCGCGAAGAGTACGCGGGGGCGGCGGTTTGACCCCCGAGCGGCTGCGCGCGCTCCTCGACGAGGTGCAGGCGGGCGCGCTCTCCGTGGAGGAGGCCGAGCGCCGCCTGGCGTGGGCCCCGGTCGAGGAGCTCCCCTTCGCCTCGGTGGACCACCACCGCGCGCTCCGGCAGGGGTTCCCGGAGGTGATCTTCGGCCAGGGGAAGACGGCGGAGCAGGTGGTCGCCATCGCCGAGCGCATCGCCTCCCGCGGCGACGGGGTGCTGGCGACGCGGCTCGCCCCGGAGGCGAGCGAGGCGCTGGCGGTGCGCTTTCCCGCCGTCGAGCTGAACGCGCTGGGGCGCACGGCCTGGCTCGCCCCGGACGCGCCCGTCTCGCGCCAGGTCCGCGGCACCGTGCTGGTCGTCACCGCGGGAACGAGCGACCTGCCGGTGGCGGAGGAGGCGGCGGTGACGGCGGCGGCCTTCGGCAACCCGGTCGAGCGGCTGACGGACGTCGGCGTGGCCGGCATCCACCGCCTGCTGGCGCGCGGCGACCGGCTGCGCTCCGCCGCGGTCGTCATCGTGGTCGCGGGGATGGAGGGCGCGCTGCCGTCCGTCGTCGGCGGGCTGGTGGCGGCGCCGGTGATCGCGGTGCCCACCAGCGTGGGCTACGGCGCCTCGTTCGGCGGCGTGGCGGCGCTGCTGGGGATGCTCAACTCCTGCGCGTCGGGCGTGACCGTGGTGAACATCGACAACGGCTTCGGCGCGGCCGCCGCGGCGTCGCGCATCAACCTCCTTCCCGCGCCCTGAGATTCCTGCCTCCGCGGGCCCTCGCGTCACCTTTCCGCTGATCGCCGCAAGCGCCGCCTACCTGGGCGCGCTGGCGGCGCTCGGCGTGCTCCCGTGGTGGGGGCTCACCGCGGCCGCCGCGGCGCTCGTCCTCGCCACCGTCTGGGTGCAACGCACGGGGGGCGGACGGACGCAGGTGGTGCTCGCCGCCTGGCCGCCGCTGCACGTCCTCCTCTTCGCCACCGGCTCGGCGGATTCGCTGCTGATCGCCCTCGCCGCGGCGTGGGTGGCCGCCCTCGGCCGCGCGCCGGTCGCCGCACGGATCGGGGGATGGATGATGGCCGCGCTCCTCGTCCCCGCCGCGCAGTGGCTGCACCAGGCACGGCCCGCGATCCCCTCCCTCGGCCGCTACGAGCTCCTCCTCGCGGTCGCGGCGGCGCTCTCCGCGCTGCGCCGGGAGCGGACGCCCTCCGCTGCCGCGCCGGCGGACGAGGACGCACGGGAAGCGTCCGCCGCGGCCGGCGGGGACGACGACGCGGCGCTGAAGACGGCGCTGGAGATGGTGCGCCGCGCCACGGACGCGCACGAGGCCACCCTCTGGCGCGCGGACGGGGAGTGGCGCTCGGCGCGGCTCGTCGCCCGCGCGGCGGCGCCGGGGGTGCCGCTCCCCGACGCCGTGGTCGCGCTGGAGGGCTCGCCCTACAAGTGGGCGGTGGAGGAGCAGCTCCCGCAGCACGTTCGCCGCGGCAAGCGCGACCTCCCCGCGCCCTGGGCGGAGGAGATGCTGGTCGTGCCCGTGGACCTGCCGGAGGGGGTGCTCGCGCTCGCCTACCCGGGGCTGGTTCCCCCCGGCGCCGACGCGGCCGCCCTCGCCGCCGCGAAGCACCTGGCGACGGTCGATGCGCTCCTGCGCGTGCGCGGCGGGCAGGCGGCCGAGGACGCCCGTGTGCGCGCCATCGCCGAGGCCGCGCGCTCGCTCCCGGGCGAGATCGAGGTCGACGCCTTCGCGCGGCGCCTGGCGTCGCTGGTGCGGCAGGGGACGGGCGCGGCCGGGGTGGCGGTGGCGCTGGGGCCGGACGAGGCGGGGCGGGGGAGGGTGCTCGTAGTGGACGACACCGGCCCCTCCCCCCAGCTCGCCCCCGACGGCTTCGGCGAGGGCGACTCGCGGCTGGCGCTGGCGATGAAGCACGCCGTGGACCTCGCCTACGACGACCTGCGCCGCGAGCGCGAGACGCTGCCGCTGCTCACCCCCGGCGAGCAGTGGCGGATGCTCCCGCGCGCGGCGCTCGTCTTTCCGCTGGTGGCGGACGGCCGGACGCTCGGCGCGGTGGTGGCCTGGCACCCCGAGCCCGGCCGCTTCGGCGAGAAGGAGCGGGAGCTGCTGCGCCTGCTCTGCTCCATCGCCCCGCTGCCGCTGCGCAGCGCGCGCAAGTACGAGGCGCTGGACCACCGCGCCCACACCGACGCGCTCACCGGCCTCCCCAACCGCGCCGCCTTCGAGGAGCGGCTGGCGACGCTGGCGCACGTCTTCGACCGCTACGCGCGCCCCTTCTCGCTGCTGGTGCTGGACGTCGACTTCTTCAAGAAGTTCAACGACATGCACGGCCACGAGGCGGGCGACCGGGTGCTGCAGCACGTGGCCGCCGTGATCCGCCAGACGGTGCGCGACGTGGACACGCCCGCGCGCTTCGGCGGCGAGGAGTTCGTGGTGCTGATGCCCGAGACGGGGTACCGCCCCTCGCACGACGCCGCCGAGCGGCTGCGCCGGGCGATCGAGTCGCACCCGCTCACCTGGAACGGGACGCCCCTCTCGGTCACTGTCTCCATCGGCGCCGCCGCCTGCCCCGACTGCACGGCGGCCGCCTCCGGGGTCCTCAAGCTCGCCGACGAGGCGCTCTACCGCGCCAAGGCCGACGGGCGCAACCGCGTGGCCTCGGCTCCCCGCATCGGCGCCGCGCCGACGCGGTGAGCGGCGGCATCGGTAGATCTAAGTCGTTGTACCGCAAGATGATTGACGCAGCGGCGCGCCCCCGTTAGATTACAGGCGTTGATTGAAAACAAGGGTACTGGGGATGACAGGTTTCGACGCGTACGGTGAATCCGTGGCTGCGTGCCGAGGTGCTTGGAGCACTCGTTAAACCTCCAGGAAACGTTACCTGCGAACGATAACTTCGCTCTGGCTGCGTAAGTAGACGCCCTCACGGGCTCCTTACCTCCCATCTTGCGGTCAGCCCTGCCTGAGGCGGGCCGCCGGGTGTCGCTAAAATCGGGCTGGCCCGCGTTTGGCGCCGTGACGGCGCGGGCGAGACTTTCACGGCTGGTTCGCGATGGGCCTCCGGCCGGCCGATGAGCGGACGAGGAGAACAGAACGGCTGGATACGCACGTAGACGTCGCGGTGGATCAGTAGGCGGACCCGGGTTCGACTCCCGGCATCTCCATAAAGACGAAAGCCGGGCCCAGCATCTTCGCTGGGTCCGGCTTTCATCGTTTTCAGTAGTAGAATAACTGGACATAACATCGCCAAAAAACAACCTGCATCGTTCATCATTCGATCCGCGTACCGCCGAAACAGAACACTTGCTCTTCAACGTGTTCGCACTTACCATGAAAATCAAATCGTACGGAATGGACAAGAATGAACACGTGCGGTGAAGCGGTGCCCCTTGTGCTGGTACGGCAATTGACGTACTATCCACCAACGGAGAGAAGGATGGGCTTTCGCGACGTGCGGTCCCTGCTCATCGACGCGCTCGAATCGGGGCGGTACCAGCACGAGTACCGGGCGGACATGGAGAGCAAGAACCTGCTCGCGGTGGGCGAGGTCACGCCGGAGTTCGTGGTGCGGCTACTGTACCGCTGCCCGGGGAAGCGGTATCGCGCCAGCCCGTACCACTTCGACGAGAGCATCCTCTGCCACGAGTTCAGGCCGGAGTTCGAGGGAGAGCCCTGGTACGTGAAGGCCTATTTCCTTTCCGCCGACGCCGTGTTCATCAGCGTGCACCCGTAGGAGGCGCCATGCACCTGTACAGGGAGGGGGACCAGTCCGAGGCGATCTGCCACGCCTGCCAGAAGCGGGTGGGCACCCGCTTCGCCGTGCGCACGGTACGCCTCCCCGAGACGGGGATCGAGGTGCACGACGTGCTGGCGGCGGTGTGCGACGAGTGCGGCGGGGTGGCGGCCATCCCCGCGCAGTCCGCGCCCAAGCTGCGCGAGGCGCGCGAGCGGCGGAAGGCCGAGGAGCTGGAGGCGCGCATCCCGTCGCACCTGGACGACGTGGTGCACCTTCTCTCCGATCACTTCGCGGCGGCCGTGGCCAGCTTCAGGCCTTCGCTGCTGCGCTTCTACCTGCGCGAGGTGGCGAGCGACGAAGAGCTCGCGGAGCGCGTGAAGGTGCTCGCCGCGAGCGAGCTGGCGCAGGGGCGGGCCCGCGCGCGCGTCTCGCTGCGCGCGCCCGAGGGGCTGCTGCGCGACGTGCGCGAGCGCGCCCGCGAGGCCGGGATCGGCTCCGACGCCGACCTGATCCGCGGCATCCTCCTCGCGGCGAAGGAAGACGTGCTGGAGGGGGGTGCCCCCGAGCGCCGCCTGCGCTTGGGAGGCGCAGCGCAGGCCGAGGGCGCGCCGCGGCCCGCGGCGGTCTGACGCGCATCGAGACCGTTGACGGTGGCGGGCGGAGGGTGCTGATTGGGGGGGGGCCGCGTCACCTCCCCACCTACCTGCAGTCCTTCTCCATGCGCCGCATTCCCGTCTCTCCCTGGCTCGTGCTCCTGCTCGCGGTGGCGATCCACGTCGACTGGCATGCGGCGCGCCCCGCGGTCCATCACCATCGGCTGAGCTTCGGGCTGGAGGAGCACTGGCTGCTCGCGGTGCCGGTGTTCGCGCTGGCAGCCGCCTGGGCGCACCGCCGCTGGCCCGATCGCCTGCTCGCCGCCTCCATCGCCAACCTGGGGCTCGGCGCGCTGGCGGCGCAGGTGCTGGAGCCGCTCTGGGAGCAGGCGTGGTACTTCCACCGCTTCGCGCTGGACGTGGAGCCGGCGCGCTGGGCGGCCTTCCTGGAGTTCGTGGCCGCCGGGGTCGCGACCTGCGCCGTCACGCTGCTGGTGCTCCAGCGCCGCGCCGCAATCCCAGCCCTGTAGATCTCGCACGGAGGCACGGAGACGCAGAGAGGCCCCGCGGCTCTCCCTGCGTCTCCGTGCCTCTGTGCGAGATTGCTGTTTTCAGGGCTTCGCGCCGGCCTCGCGCGCGAGGATCGCCTGCACCTGCGCGCGGAGCTCGGCCACCTCGCCGCGCAGCACCGCGACCTCGGCCGTGCGTGCGTCCAGGGTGGTGGACTCGTCGCCATCGCCATCCCGGCATCTCCATAGCTCAGACGAAAGCCGGACCCAGCAGCGCGCTGGGTCCGGCTTTCGTCGTTCTCATAACCACAATCAGCAACAGACTGGTCTCATCTCATATCACTCGTCCTCGACTCGCTATACGACTCAGGCTGTCCACGTCGTGCCGCTTGTAAGTAGACAATTTGGCAGTTGACGTGAGTGCCTGATACAGGTATTCTCCGAATACATCCCGAATAGATGGACTTGCCGGCTCGGAGCCGGCGCCGATCCGCCCGACGGGGGCGGAGAAGCGCGGCCGCTCCGAAGCCTTACGCCCGCGCGCGGAGAACGACCGGCGCGGGCAATCCTGCCCGCCGCCGCGACCCGGCCGCACCGTCGGCCTTTCTCCCGCGGGCAAGGTTCTCATGGCCAAGGCAATCACCAGGGTCGACAACTTCAACGACAACTTCAACGCCGGAGGGTGGACCGCGTCGAGCGCGCAGATCACCGAGACCAACCGGCGGGTGGAGATCCGGCCGCTCCCGAGCCAGTCGGGGCTGGTCCTCTCCACCTACACCTCGGGGGTCACCTTCGACCTGACCGACAGCGAGGAGCGCGTGGAGCTGATCCGCGCACTCGCTCAGGCAACGGGAACGGTCACCCTGCTCTCGGCCCAGGTCGACGCGAACAACTCGGTGTCGGTGGCCGTGCGCGTCGGGATGCTGCGCGCCGAGCAGGTGGTGGCCGGCACCACCACGGTGCGCAACCAGGTGCCCTTCGACCCGCGGACGCACCGCTGGCTGCGGCTGCGCCACACGGGCGGCACCCTGTTCTGGGAGGTCTCGGCCGACGGCAACCGCTTCGAGATCCTGTTCTCGGCCGCGCCGCCCATCACGCTCACCACGGTGTTCCTCGTCTTCGGCGCCGGCACCACCACCGACGTGGAGGCGCCGGGGTTCGCCGTGTTCGACAACTTCAACTTCATCGAAGGCGTGGGCGAGCGGCGCGTCGACGAGCGCCGGCTTTCGGCCGCGGCCCTGCGCGACGTGCAGGCCGGGATCGCAGCGGCGCGCGACCACGAGCCGCACGCCAACGACAACGACGAGACCAGCATCACCGACTACCCCTTCACCGGCAACTACTCCAAGAGCCTGAAGCACGACAGCCTGGGCGACCCTGACCCGTTCACCTACGCGACGCTCCTGCGCGCGCTGCAGAGCCGCGACACCGCCGACTTCGAGGAGATCGTGCTGGCCTCCCCGACGGCGCTGAAGCTCACCAACCCGCAGGGCGGCCTGGCGTTCGAGCTGGGTGGGGCCGACACGCAGGAGGTGACGCAGCCGCCGGCACCGAAGTTCCAGAGCACCGTCACCGCGCACGAGGCCGGCGAGCTCTACTGGATGGCGGTGGCGCGCGACGTTCCCTTCGTGAGCTACGCCAGCGACTCGAAGACCACCGCCGCAGTGACCTCGCTGAACGCCGAGTTCCCCAAGTTCGGCGGGACTGTGCCGGTGATCGCCACCAACCTCTTCCGCGGCGTATATCCCGGCGACCTGGTGGGGCCGTACGTCTCCCAGTTCCTCCTCAAGGGGAACGTCGATCCGCGCCGGGCTGCCCTGGCGGGGCGCGATGCCTCCAACGGGTTCATCAACTACGGCACGCAGCAGATCTCGCAGAAGCAGCTCGTGGCGGCGTCGGGGGCCACCAACGACTACCTCACCGTCTTCAGCACCTGGCTCGACGTGCAGAACGGGGTCGACAACCGTGGGCTCGACAGCTACGACGCCACGCCGCGCTTCATCCACACGCTGCGTGACGGCGCCACCTACGTGCACTTCGACTTCGTGGTCAACGCGTACTACAACGCCGCGCACTACCTGCTGGCCGAGCCCACGGGCAACCAGTCGACCTACGTGGCGGGCACCACGGGGCGGCCGTTCGCCGACATGGAGTTCCCCTTCAATCCCGGGAACCCGTACACGGGGAGTGCGGCCACGCCGTCGCTGACGCAGGCCGGGTTCGGCACCTTCGGCCCGATCAGCGTGTTCGACGTGCTGTCGAACGTGCTGGGGCGGTCGATCCGGGCGGTGTGGTACCAGAAGTGGGGCGTGCACCGGCGGCTGCGGCCCGAGGAGTACGGCGGGCGCGTGCAGAACCAGATCGGCGGGAGCCGCACCTACTTCGGCGACGATAGCCTGATCAACTCGCTCTCGGTAATCGGCGGCGGGCTGCGGCCGTACTACGGGAACGTGGGCGAGCAGTTCCCCAACGGCTACCTCCTCCCGCAGGCCTACCCCGAAGGGTGCCCCACGCACCCGGCGTACGGCGCCGGGCACGCCACCGGCTCGGGGGCGTGCGCCACCATCCTCAAGGCGTTCTTCGACGAGAGCACCATGATCGAGGCGCCGGTGGAGGCCACGCTCAGCGGCACCGGGCTGCAGACGTACTCGGGCCCGGGCTCCACCTCGATGTCGGTGGGAAGCGAGCTGAACAAGCTGGCCAGCAACATCAGCCTCTTCCGCAACGCGGCCGGGGTGCACTGGCGCACCGACTACTCCGAGTCGCTGGTGCTGGGCGAGGCGGTGGCCATCCGCCTCCTCCAGGAGCTGAGCCTCACCTTCAACGAGAAAGACGGCTTCTTCCAGCTCACCACCTTCGCGGGGCGCCTGATCCGCATCCATCGCGGCCAGGTGGAGCTGCTGGCCTGACGGCCGCGGGTGGAGACGAGGGAGCCGCCGGCGCGGGGTACCCGTGCCGGCGGCTCCATGCATTCGCGTGGGCGGGGCGGGTTCACCGGCCCGCCGCGCGCCCGATCACGGGTTCGGCTGCGCCCGCTCCGCCATGATCGCCTGCACCTGCGCGCGCAGTTCCGACAGCTCGCCGCGGAGCTGGAGCACCTCGGCGCTGCGCTGATCGAGCTGCTGCTGGAGCCGCGTGGTGCGTGCCTCCAGCGCCTTCACCGCGGCCAGGTTCACGCCGTCGATGTCGCCCAGGCCGATGGTGGTCTCCCCCAGCCCCAGGCCGAACGCGTGGTAGAAGTCCTCGGCCACGGGGCCCATGTGCCGGACGCTCGACGCGTTCGGGTGGCTCGGGCCGCCGATCATGTTCCAGGTGGTGATCGGGATCCCCCGGACCCGGGCCAGTACGTCCTCGCCGTCCACCGGGAGGTAGTTCTCCTTCAGCGTGCGGCTCGACGCGCAGGTCCAGCTCGGCACCAGCACGGTGAGGTCGCACCCCACGTTCCCGCCGGCGCCGGGGGTGTTGCCGTTTGCGGCGGTGCTCACGCGCAGCCGGATGCCGCCGTTGTAGCGGATGCGGAACTCGTTGTCGGCCTGGTTGCGCACCGAGTCGGTGGTGGACTCGTCGCCCATCACCATCGTCCCCGTGTGCGTGTTGTTGCTGGCGCGGTAGCCGAGCGCGACCGAGTAGTTGTTGTTGGCCGTCGTCCGGTAGCCGAGCGCCACGGAGCCCTGTCCGCCCGCGCGCACCGTGTAGCCGATGGCCGTGCAGGCGAATCCCGAGCAGACGTTGCTGGCGCCGGCGCTGAAGCCTGCCGTTCCGCTCACGGTCACGACCGAGCCGAAGCCTGCGCTCGCCTGCGCCGTCACGGTGACCTGGTCGCCGTACGCGAAGGAGTGCAGGCCGCTGGAGATCACCTGGTTCCCGCCCGCAAAGGTGAAGTCGTTCATGTTTGCGTCGTCCCAGGTCGTGCTGCCAACCCCTACCGGTGCGCGGCCGAACCGCACCGAGCCGCGGCAGGGATGCCACTCGAAGCGGGTTCCGGCGCCGGATGCCGGCAGCTGCGCCGCGCAGCCGGTGCCGGTGCTCACGTCACGTACGAATCCGTATGCCACGAAGGCGCCGGAGCTGTCCACGCGGAAGCGATCGCTGAGCACCGCGCCGGAGCGCAACTGCAGGAGGATGCTCTCCTGCGCGGCCGCGGCGGGCGCGGCGAGCACGAGGGCGAGCAGCGCCGCGGAAGCATGCCTGAGGGTCATCGAAGGAGGCTCCATGTGGGAGAGGTGCGCCGCGGCGCGGCGCAGGCAGGGGTGTGACCGCCCGGGGGAGAGAGAAGAAGCCGCCGCGTCCGGGAATGACCGGAGGCGGCGGGAGGGGAGCCGGGGATACCGGCCCGCGTGAATCCACATCAGGGTGACGGAGCGGCCGCCTGCGCCCTCGCGAGCGCCTGCACCTGCGCGCGGAGCTCGGCGACCTCGCCGCGGAGGCGGGCAGTCTCGGCGTCGCGCGCCTGCAGCTCCAGGCGGTGCGCCGCGTCGCGCGCGTCGAAGTTCCTCTGCATCTCCGCGGCACGGGCATCCAGCTCCCGCCGCAGCTCCGCCGTGCGCGCCTCCAGCGCCTTCACGCCGGCCAGGTTCACCCCGTCGATGTCGCCCAGCCCGATGGTGGTCTCGCCCAGCCCCAGGCCGAAGGCGGCGTAGAAGTCCTCCGCCACCGGCCCCAGGTGCCGCACGCTCCGCTCGCCGCCGATCATGTTCCAGGTGGTGAGGGGAAGGGTGCGGATACGGGCCAGCACCTCTTCTCCGTCGACCGCCCGGTAGTTCTCCTTGAGCGTGCGGCTCGAGGCGCAGGTCCAGCTCGGCACCGCCACGGTGAGGTCGCACCCCACGTTGCCGCCGGCGCCCGGCGTGTTGCCGTTGGCGGCGGTGCTCACGCGCAGGCGGATGCCGCCGTTGTAGCGGATGCGGAACTCGTTGCTGGTCTGGTTGCGGACCGAGTCGGTCGTCGACTCGTCGCCCGCCGCGAAGGTCCCCTTGCACGGATTGCCGGCATCCGGCCCCGCCGGGCACACGTTGTTGCTGCTCGCGCGGTAGCCGAGCGCCACCGTGTAGTCGCCGATCGCGCTGGTGCGGTAGCCGATCGCCACCGAGCCCTGCCCGGCGGCGCGGACCGTGTAGCCGATGGCGGTGCAGGCGAACCCCGAGCAGATGTTCTGTGCGCCGGCGCTGAACCCCGCCACGCCGCTCACCGTGACGACCGAGCCGAAGCCCACGCCCACCGTGGAGGTGACGGTCACCTGGTCGCCGAACGCGAACGACGCGTAGCCGTCGGCGATCACCTGGTTGCCGCCGCCGAAGGTGAAGTCGTTCATGTTGGCGTCGTCCCAGGTGGTCGTCCCGCTCGGCGAGGGCGCGCGGCCGAAGCGCAGCGCGCCGCGGCAGGGGTGCCACATGAAGCGCGTGCCCGCCCCCGTCGCCGGGATCTGGGCCGCGCAGCCGGTGCCGCTGGTCACGTCGCGCACGAAGCCGAAGGCCACGAACGCGCCCGAGCTGTCCACGCGGAAGCGGTCGGAGAGGGGGGCGCCCGCCTGGAGCTGGAGGAGGATGTTGCTCTGGGCGGCCGCGGGAGCGGCGGCGGCGAGGGAGGCAGCGGCCAGCAGCGCCGCGGCGGCGGTCCTGAGGTTCATCGACGGTGCTCCGGTGTGGAAGTAGGGTTCGGGAAGAGGGATGGTGGTCATCGTGACGGCGCCTCCGGCCATGCGGCCGGAGGCGGGTGAGGAGGCTTTGCCGGGCGAGGTGTCCCTCGCCTCAATGCGGGGCCGAAGGTTGGGAGCGGGCGATCGCCTGGAGCTGCGCGCGGAGCTCCGCCAGCTCGGCGCGCAGGGTGGCGGCTTCGGCGGTGCGCGCCTCGCGCTCCTGTCGCAGCTCGGCCGTGCGCGCGTCCAGCTCCTGCCGCAGCGCCGTGGTGCGGGCCTCCAGCGCCTTCACCCCGGCCAGGTTCACCCCGTCGATGTCGCCCAGCCCGATGGTGGTCTCGCCCAGCCCCAGGCCGAAGGCGGCGTAGAAGTCCTCCGCCACCGGCCCCAGGTGCCGCACCGTGCGCTCGCCGCCGATCATGTTCCAGGTGGTGACGGGGAGGGTGCGGATGCGGGTCAGCACCTCTTCTCCATCGACCGTGAGGTAGTTCTCCTTGAGCGTGCGGCTCGACGCGCAGGTCCAGCTCGGCACCGCCACGGTGAGGTCGCAGCCCACGTTCCCGCCCGCGCCCGGCGTGTTGCCGTTGGCGGCGGTGCTCACGCGCAGGCGGATGCCGCCGTTGTAGCGGATGCGGAACTCGTTGCTGGTCTGGTTGCGCACCGAGTCGGTGGTCGACTCGTCGCCCGCCGCGAAGGTCCCCTTGCAGGGGTTGCCGGCATCCGGCCCCGCCGGACACACGGAATTGCTGCTGGCGCGGTGTCCCAGCGCCACCGTGAAGTCGCCGATCGCGCTGGTGCGGAACCCCAGCGCCACCGAGCCCTGCCCGCCGGCGCGCACCGTGTAGCCGAGCGCGGTGCAGGCGAAGCCCGAGCACACGTTCTGGGCGCCGGCGCTGAAGCCGGCGGTGCCGCTCACCGTGACCCCCGAGCCGAAGCCGACCCCCACCGTGGACGACACGGTCACCTGGTCGCCGTAGGCGAAGGCGCCATAGCCGTCGGCGACCACCTGGTTGCCGCCGGCGAAGGTGAAGTCGTTCATGTTGGCGTCGTCCCAGCTCGTGGCCCCGGCGCCCACGGGCGCGCGGCCGAAGCGCACCGCGCCGCGGCAGGGGTGCCAGAGGAAGCGCGTGCCGGCGCCGCTGGCGGGGAGCTGCGCGGCGCAGCCGGTGGTGTTCCCCACGTCGCGCATGAAGCCGTAGGCCACGAACGCGCCGGAGCTGTCCACGCGGAAACGGTCGGTCGGCGGCGCGCTGGCGCGGAGCTGCAGGAGGATGGGCGACTGGGCGGGGAGCGCCGTGTGGAGCGCCGGCAGCGCCAGGGCGGCTGCGGCCAGGACGGAGCCGAGACGAGAGAGTTTCATGGGATCAATCCGCGTCGGGGATGGGCGAGGGAGCCGCCGGGCGGCCCCCCTCGGGATCAGGAGTCGAGGTGCTTCACAGCGCCTGCACCAGCAGCCTGTAGTTGGGGCTGACCAGCTTCCCGATATCCACCTGGCCGCTGGCGACCGCCGTCACCTCGCCGTCCAGCGTGTACGAGCCGGTCACCACGAAGCTGGGGATGCGGCCGTGCACCGTGCTCGCGGTCCCCCCCAGCACCAGCCGTCCCGCCGACCCCAGGATCCCCGTGCCGACGGTGGGCCCCGTCGCCACGTTGTCGTTGGCGGTGAGGTTGAAGGCGCCGAGCGAGAGGGTGGCGAGGTCGGCCACGGTCACGCCGCGCACGGTCACCGCGCTGGTGAGCGCCGGCATGTGCGGCACGCCCGCGGGGATGATCACCGAGTCGGCTATGGCGGGGATGAACCCCCCGCTCCAGTTGGTGGCGTCGTTCCAGTCGGCCGAGGCGGCGCCGGTCCAGGTGTACGTGGTGCCGCTGATGTCGAAGTCCAGGCTTCCCATCAGCGCGTCGCTGGTCGCGGTGATCGTGCAGCTGGAGTAGCGAATGCCGGTGACCGTGCCGCCGGCGTCCACCGTGGCGCAGTTCGCGTCGGTGGTGCCGAAGGTGACCACCGCGCCCGGGACCACGTTGCCCACCGCGGTCTTGACCAGCGCGACCAGCGGAGTGGGATCGCCCGGGTGCAGGTAGCCGTACGATTCGCCGGGGAGGTGCCCGTCCAGCGTGATGTACCCGGTGGGGTACTGCACCGGGGTGGAGACGTAGAGCAGGAAGCTGAAGGTCGTCACCGTGGGCGGCATGACCAGCTTCCAGCCGCGCGCCCCCGAGGTGATGCCGTTGGCGAGGACCTGGTTGTACTGGTAGTACGGCTGTGCGGCGGCGGTGAAGGCGGCGAAGCCGTCGGGCACCACCGTCACCACGCCGGTTCCGCCCGTGACCACGGGCCCCGAGTGGAAGAAGACGCGGATCCCGTTGGGGTCGAGCGTGGTTCCGTCGGTGGTCCCCATCTTCTGCTCGATGAGGTTCTGGACGGTCGCGTTGAAGGTGAACTGGCCGGTGCCGCCGTCGTAGGCCACGCCGCTGGTGGTCACCTGCACGTACACGCCCTGGTTCCCCACGATGATGCCCCGCGCGTCGGTCTCCCCCGGCTTCACGGGCGAGCAGCGCACGCTGAGCTCGGCGCGGTTCCCGGCGCATTCGAGCGTCTGGATGGTGACCGGCACGCCGGGGATGCCGGGGCCGCCGCCCGGGCCGGGGGCGGGAGCGAGGGGGTTGACCCTGTCGGTGCATGCCGCCGCCGCGAGCGCCACCGCGGCGGCCAGCAGGGACGACGCGCGGCGGCGGCGGGGCCGGTTACTGTGCATCGCGGGGAGCTCTCGGAAGCGAGGAGACGGGCCGCCCGCGGGGTGCGGACGGAAGCGGAGCGGAACGGCTTGGGCGACACACCCTCGGGTGACGCCTGGCTGCGTCCTGATGCTGCGGTGTCGCGGTCGCGCGCGCGCGCTCCCGGATGCGGAGGGAGACGCCGTGAAAACGAGTGCCGCGGGCGTAGCGGGGCCCGGCGGCGGGGGCGCCAGGGGGCGGCGCCGGGCTCGCGGGCGTGCAGCGAGCTGCCGTAACTTTGCAGAATGTCATGGCTACCGCAAGGAAACATATGTTATTACTCGACTTACGCTTGACTGCACCCGAATCGGGGAGCAGACGCGGTTCGAGAGCCGTCCGCGGCGGCCACGGGCGGGCTCGCCGGAGCAGATGCGCGCAGGGGCCGGACGTGCGGGCGGCGGTTGACGCGGCGGCGGCGGGGGCGCCATTCTGCGGGCCCAACGGCGGGAGGCGAGCGAGTGAGGAGCGACGACCAGGCGCGAGGGGACGGCGGCGTGCCCGAATGGGCGCTGCGCTACGACGCGGCCGAGTACCCGCACTACGCGGTGACGGGCGACCCCGTGGCGCTGGCGCTCGACCGGGCCGGCGGCCGGGCCTCGCCGCGGGCGCTGGTGGTGGTGCGCGGGGGCGAGCCCTTCCGGGGGCTCGACGCCTGGCCCGGCGGCTTCCTGGAGTGGGACGAGGACCCCACCACCCGCGAGACGGCGCTGCGCGAGCTGCAGGAGGAGACGGGGGTGGCGGAGCCGGAGTACCTGGAGCCGCTGGGGAGCTACACCCAGGACGGGCGCGACCCGCGCCAGTTCGCCGGGCACCCGGACCCCGCCACCGGCGCGTGGGTGCGCACCGGCGCGCGCGTGGCCACCAACGCCTACCTGATGCTGATGCCGCGCCCGGTGCCGCTCGCCGCGCAGGCGGAGGAGGTGTCCGACGCGCGCTGGGCCGACCTCTACGCCTATCTGCCCTGGGAGGACCTGCGCTCCCCCGCCGGCCGCGCCGCCGCGCGGGGCGCGCTCGACGCGCTCGCCCGCTGGGCGGAGCGCGCGGGCGGCGACGCGCGCGAGCGGATCGACTACGCCTTCGGCTTCGGGATGAAGGAGTGGAACGAGGAGCGGGTGGCCGAGCGCTGGCGCCTCCTCTCCGACGCCGGGCTGGTGGCCGAGGCGGCGCGGGACCGCTGGGGGCGTCCGACCGGCGGCGGGGGGACGCGGCTCGGGCGCGAGATGGCCTTCGACCACCGCCGCATCCTGGCCGACGCGCTGGCGCGGCTGCGCGGGAAGGTGAAGTACGTCCCCGCCGCCCTCCACGCCCTGGCCGGCGACGAGTTCACCCTCGACGAGCTGCAGGCCGTGTTCGAGGCGGTGGCGGGACGGCCGCTGCACCGGGCCAACTTCCGCCGCGCGGTGGCGCCGCCGCGCGGCGGCGACCGGCAGACGCGCTCGCCGCGGCTGGTGGAGGGCACCGGGCGCCGCCGCCCCCGCACCTCCGGCGAGCCCGGGGTGGCGCCCGAGCTCTTCCGCTTCCGCGCGGAGATGCTGCACGCGCGCCTCGATCCCTCGCTCCGCCTCCCCTTCCTCGCGGTCGACGCGCGCGGCGGAGAGGACGCTTGACGGGCGGGCAGGGACGGATTATCCTGTGTTCAAGATTATTGTTCTCATTTTGAGAATACTACCCGGGGGCGGGGATGACGACGGAGCAGACGGCGGACGGCGGGGCGGAGCGCGCCGAGGCGCTGCACGCGGGGCTGGCGCGGTTCCCGGCCGAGCTCTTCCAGTTCGATCCGCGCATCCGCACGGGGTGGCTCTCCGACCGCTACTTCCTGCGCACCGCGGCCACGCTGCGGCACGCGGGGCGCGACCCCGTGGCCACCATGCAGGTGTTCGCCAAGCAGCGTGGGGTGCTGGCGGGGGTCCACGAGGCCGTCCGCCTCTTCCAGACGCAGCTCGCGCCGGGGTACGACCCGCGCGACCTGGAGATCCGCACGCTGCTCGAGGGCGACGCCATCAACCGCGCGGGCGCCGACGAGTGGGAGCCGGTGATACACGTGACCGGCTGCTACCGCGGCTTCGCGCACCTGGAGACGCCGGTGCTGGGGGTGCTGGCGCGGCGCTCCCTGATCGCCTCGAACACCCGCATCGTGGCCGAGGCGGCGCGCGGCAAGCCGGTGATCTTCATGGCGCCGCGGCACGACGACTGGCGGGTGCAGACCCCCGACGGCTATGCGGCGCAGGTGGGCGGCGCCGAGAGCGTCTCCAGCGACGCGGGCGGCGCGTGGTGGGGGGCGCGCGGGGTGGGGACCATGCCGCACGCCATGATCGCCGCCTTCGGGGGCGACACGGTGGAGGCCACGCTCGCCTTCACCCGCTACCTGCGCGCGGAGGAGCCGGGGGTGGCCGTCACCTCCCTGGTGGACTACGACAACGACGTGGTTGCCACCTCGCTCGCGGTCGCGCGGGCCATGCGGGCCGAGTTCGGCGACCGCGCGCTCGGGGCGGTGCGGGTGGACACCAGCGAGCGGCTGGTGGACGCCTCGCTGATCGGCGACCCGGCGGTGTGGGGGCGCGCCCGGCTCACCGGCGTCAACGCGCACCTCGTGCGGAAGCTGCGCGCCGCGCTCGACGCCGAGGGGTTCGGCTACGTGGGGATCGTGGCCAGCGGCGGCTTCACCCCGAGCAAGATCGCGCGCTTCGAGGCAGAGGGGGTGCCGGTGACGGCGTACGGCGTCGGCAGCAGCCTGCTGGGGCACAGCGACCCCTCCAGCGGGCTCCTGAACGACTTCGACTTCACCGCCGACCTGGTGAAGATCGACGGGGCGCCGGAGGGGAAGGTGGGGCGCAGCTACCGCGAGAACCCGCGCCTGGTCGCGCTGGACTGGTCGCGGGCGCTGGCGGGACAGTCGCATGGCGAATCCGTGTAAGACTGCGTGATCCTGAGCCTCAAGAGACTGTCGAGGAACTGGACGGAACCCTCTAATTAGACGTCATCCTGAGGCCGGTCCCGCCTCATTTGTCGCCCGCAGAAGACCGAGCAGGCCGAAGGATCTATAACCGCGGTGGCACGTCAGCCCAGCGGCGCGCGCCAAACCCTCGGCCGCATCACGGACGATGAACCGGATGCTCGCCTGGAAGGCATGGCTGGAGACGCGGGCGCGCTTCGCGGTGGGCGCGGCGCTGCTGGCGGCGCTGACGATCCACACCGTCGCCGGCGGGCCGGAGACGGTGGCGGCGTTCGCGGCGGCGCACCCGGAGGACACCTTCACCTACGGCGAGTACGTCTGGCTGCAGCTCCACGCCGGCTTCGCGCAGGCGGTGTGGATCTTCACCGCGCTCCTGCTGGCCCACGGCGGGCTGCGCCGCGAGCGCGCGGCGGGGACGGCGCACCTCACCCTCTCGCTCCCCGTGGGCCGCGGGCGCGTGCTGCTCGTCCGCACCGCCGTGTGCGTGGCGGAGCTGGCGGCGCTGGCGCTGCTGCCGGCGGTACTGCTCGCCGCGCTCTCGCCGCTGGCGGGCG
>JBJMPM010000027.1:0-19271 GCA_045803205.1 Longimicrobiaceae bacterium | reverse complement strand
GATCGTGCGCGAGCGGCTGGGTTCGTAGGCCAGTTGTGGCGCGCGTCCGCGGCACCCCCCTCCCCGGAAGGGCGGACGGTACTGCTGTCCGCCTTCCGACCCTCCCCACGAGGGGGAAGGGTGGGCGCTTCGCTTGGAACTGCGAGGACACTCGGGACCCTTCCCCCAAGGACGTCATCCTGAGGGCGGCCGCAGCGTTCCGTGGCATGCACCATGGTTCCGCAGCCCGAAGGATCTATAATCTACGCAACGACCTAGCCCGCGATCCACAACGAGCAGGAGACGCATGACCCAACCCGAGCCCTGGCTTCGCGGTCCCATCCCCGGCATCCCGCCGCTGCTGATGCCCGTCGCGCACGCGCTGGTGATGGCGCGCGAGGACGTCGAGCGCGCCCTCGCCGGCCTCGGCACGGACGAGCTGTGGGCGCGCCCCAACGGCGCCGCCTCCGCCGGCTTCCATGCGATGCACTTGGCCGGCTCGCTCGACCGCCTCTTCACCTACGCGCGCGGCGAGCAGCTCTCCGACGAGCAGCGCGCCGCGCTGGAGCGCGAGAAAGCGCCCCCGCCGCTCCCGGCAGAGGCGCTGGTCCGCGACGTCCATGCCACCATTGACCGCGCCCTCGCGCAGCTCCGCTCCACCGACGAGGCCACCCTGCTGGAGCCGCGCGAGGTCGGCCGGATGAAGCTCCCCAGCAACGTCCTCGGCCTCCTCTTCCACGCCGCCGAGCACACCCAGCGCCACGTCGGCCAACTAGTGACGACGGTCAAGATCGTCACCCGATGATCTCTCGTCCCTCTCTCCGCGTCTCTGCGTGAGATTGGTCAGTAGTGAATCGCGTCCAGCGGCCGCTGACCCGGTAGAGGCAGGATCACGCCGAGGTTGAGGATGGCGGCGGGATCGAACGCCTCCTTCACAGCACGGAAGCCGGCGACCGCCTCGGCGCTCCAGATGGTGTCGATGAGCGGGGCGCGGAAGCGCCGTCGCCATCCTCGCCGGCCATCGTCCCGCCGCCGTACACGCATTCAACTGCGTTCGCACTAATCGGGTTCAATTGCGAGGTCCCAATTGATTTTTTTCGCCTGGGCGCACCACTCTGTCACACGAGGGTCGTCCACCTGTCGGGCAAACGCGAGGAGTCCATCAATGTGTCGTTGGAGCGATAGGACGGAACGGAAGCCACGCCGCTGAGCATGTTCTACAGGTCCGAACTTCTGAAGGTAATGCAGATGAACAGATATTCGATTCCGGAACTCTCGCGTGAGCCGTGGTTGTGGGCCATTAACAAGTAGTCCAAGCACAATTTTTCGGGCACCTGGAGGCACAATCTTGGTTTTCTTGCGCTTCGGAAATAGCCCATGACGAAGAAGAATGGCATATACATCGTGGACGAACTTCCGGGCTTTCTCACGGGAACAACTGCTACCACCCGAAAAAATCAAATCGTCGGAGTACCGGGTGTAAACTAAACCCACTCTATCCGCCAGTTCAGCAAGTGTCTCGTCGATGGTAAACATCGCCAGGTTTGATAGCATCGGGCTTGTGGCGGCACCCTGCGGAAGATGGCCGATCTTGTTGGGATAGCGATACGACGGAATGGCTTCGTATTCTCCAAGTGTGAAGCGACTCCAAACCTCGGAATAATACCTTGTTGGAGATAGTTGGTAGACTCGTGTACAAAGGCGCGAGAGCTCATACGAAATTAGAGGTTCATAACCACAAGCGCGAAAAACTCGGTATACTTGAATTTCCGAGATGGACTCAAAGAATTTGTGGACGTCAACTTTGATCAGCCATGCAGCCCCTGCATGCATTTTGGCACAGTGTACAACAGAACTTTGCGGAGCGTACGCGTAGCTACTGGAGTGTGGATTTCGCTTATTCAGAACATGACAGGCCAACCAGCGGTGAACAGAGAGCAGGATTGGGTCAGCGACACAAATCTGTCTAAGCCCACCTCCTCGCTTGTGGATAAGGAAGGTTCTGTAAGGGTTCTTCTTTCGTTCCACTACCTCCCGCAGATACGCGTACGGAGCCCCTGTGTGATGAGCAAGGTGATTAAGTGTTAGAATAGGTGGCAGTCCTTCGCGTTGGACACGCCGTGCCTGCTTTAAAGCGTCGCTTAAAGTCTTGGGGGGAATACCCGCCGCAACGCCCTGCCGGTTGTACTCAAAAGGTGGCCAGAGATCCATTCTACTTTGGCTCGCGCTAGCGAGGAGTAGGTGCGGACAAGCGCTGAGGCACACGAGGCAAATTGTGCGCACCTGCACCACGGGTGCTAGCGCCTGCTTTTCCCGGGAGCTCAGTACTCCGAACTCCCACCGACGGGCGTCGATGTGACTCACACCGACGTGCACTAGAGTGAATCTCTGGCCCCCCTGAGCGACGATGGAAAGTAAAAGTCGTTCTTCAGAGGCGGGCACTCCGCCTCGATAGCCCCGATTGTACGAGCATACTCTAACTCTGCCCGACCTTGTGAAGTGATCCGGTCCTGCAACGATACCCATCCTGCAGTTTTCGCCTGTTCGACGAGGAACGTGCACCTATGCTTCGAAAATCCGGTAATATCCCCGAGTCGTCTAAGGGTTCGGTGACCCATCGCGATCGCCGCGAGGATAACGATGAGGTCATGGTAAGGCGCTGAAACGTAGGCTGGCCACCGTCCCTCTGCAAGGCGTGTTTGCCGGATGGCGTGTAGTGCTTCGACGGTCGAGACACTAGCATTCCCAGGGAGGAACAGCGGTACCAGGCCGGTCGGTACAGTGCGGTTTGGAAAGAGAGGTTTCCATCGCTTCCTTCCTCCCTGCCAAAGGATGACTGGCGCCCCATTAGGGCAGGAATAGTGAAACACAATACAGGCAAAGGTTTTTCTGTAGCCGAGTGGAATAGTTGGTTTTGACGTGCGCGCTGCATACTTGCGGCATAGCGTTTCCACGGCTGCCCGCTCTCGGGCGGACCAGAAAGCACGGCCTCGAGGGATTTCGCGATCATAGTGAAGCCGGAGCGACGGCTTGAATCGTTCTAATTCAGAGTGTCCTTGTTCGGCAACCGCATACGCGACAACGTTAAATTTAATCCAGCCGAACGAGTGCCAGCTCTTCACCGTCGAGTTCTGGTACATCGCCTGCACATATTCGGTGATCCGCTTACCGGATCCGATCATGTCATCTACAATGACGAGATTCCGACAGCGACTTTGCCGAATTGTGTCAAGCGATGGATGGTTGAGTAGACGTCCATTCGATCCGCGACAGAGATCAGAGATACGATGGGCCGCAGATCCTTCACTCCCTAGTGCGACGGCTCCGCGCGCTACACTCGGTCGCATCGTTTGATCTCTCCAGAGGGAATACATTTTTTCGTCGGGTGTCACCTCTCGCGCCGCATAGAGGGCGGTCGCCGACTTTTCTGTCCCTGCCACCCATTCGATCAGCTCACGAGTACGGTTCTCCAACTCGATTGCCGGGACGAGTTGCAGGGTATCTAAGAGGAACTCCGCGGTTCCTCGATCAGCATCTTCGAACTGATTCAACCACGAAGTTGCCTCTGACGTATCAATCAGACGCATCAGCAGCTTTCAAAGAAGGTGAACGGACCTAAACTGGCGTCGGCTCTAAAGTAATTGGGAGCGAGCATGACCACGACAAGGGACTCCTGCAAACAATCAGTAGCGGATCGCGTCCAGCGGCCGCTGGCCGGGGAGAGGCAGGATCACGCCGGGGTTGAGGATGCCGGCGGGGTCGAAGGCCTCCTTCACGGCGCGGAAGCCGGCGACCGCCTCTGGGCTCCAGATGATGTCGATCAGCGGTGGGCGGAGGCGGCCGTCGCCGTGCTCGCCGGCCATCGTCCCGCCCAGCGCGGCCACGCCTTCCGCCACCTCGTAGACGATCGACTCCACTTCCTCGCGCCACCCCGGCTTCGCGACGTCGACCAGCGGGTTCACGTGCAGGTTGCCGTCCCCCGCGTGGCCGAAGATGACCGCCTGCAGCCCGTGCTTCGCCAGGATGCGCCGCAGCAGCCGGATATAGTCGGCCAGCCGCGCGACCGGCACCACGCCGTCCTCGATGAACTGCATCGACACGCGCCCGCCGACCAGCTTCGCGATCACCGGGCTGGCCGCGTGCCGCGCGTGCCAGAAGCGCTCCTGCTGCGCCTCGTCCGTCGCGAGCGACACGCGGTCCGCGACGCTCTCCATCTCCCGCTCCACCTCCGCCAGACGCGCCGCGACCTCGTCGTCCGAATCCCCATCCATCTCCACGAAGAGGATCGCCTCCAGCCCCTCGCGCAGCGGGTAGCCGGGATCCTCGCCGCCGGAGCGGACCAGGTCGATGAAGGTGCGGTCGATCATCTCGCAGGTGGAGGGGCGAAGCGTGAGGATGCGCTCCACCGCGGCGCCCGCGGCCGCGAGGTCGGTGAACTCCAGCAGCGCCAGCCCGCGCCGCGCGGGGATGGGCGCCAGCCGCACCGTCGCCGTGGTGGTGAGCGCCAGCGTCCCCTCGCTCCCCACCAGCAGGTCCACCGCGTCGCCGCTCTCCAGGTACTCCTTCAGCGCGTACCCCGACGAGTTCTTCCGCACCGCCGGCCAGCCCGCCAGCACCGCGTCGCGCACGGAAGCGAGCGCCGTGTCCACCTGCGCCAGGATCTCCGCCAGCCGCGGGTGCCGCGCGCGCTCACCGCGAGCGGCGGTCAGCGCCGTCCCATCCGCCAGCACCACCTCGATCGACTCGACCCAGCGCCGCGTGGAGCCGTGGAGGACGGTGTGCGCGCCCCCCGAGTTGTTGGCGATCATTCCCCCCAGCGTGCACACCTCGCCGCTGGAGGGGTCGACGGGGAAGTGCAGCCCGTGCGGCGCGGCGGCGGCGTTCAGCTCCGCCAGCGTGGTCCCCGGCTCCACCCGCGCCGTCCGCCGCTCCGGGTCGACGACCGGCGCGCCGTAAAAGTGGGCGACGAGGTCGACGGAGACGCCCGCGCCGACGTTCCCGCCCGGCATCCCCGTCCCCGCGCCGCGCGGGATCAGCGCGATGCGCTCCGCCGCGGCCCAGCGCAGCAGCGCCGCCACGTCCGCCGCGTCGCGCGGCACGGCTACGGCGCGCGGCAGCGCCCACAGGATCCCCGACGCCTCGCCGAAGGGGCGGCGCCCCGCCTCCTCCAGCACCAGCTCGCCGCGGAAGCCGGGGATCGGGCCCAACGCCGGCTGTGGCGGCGCGGGACGGCCGCGGATCGGCCAGCCGGCGGCGTCTGCGAGGACTTCGGGGGCACGGTGCTGCGGCATCTCCATCTCCCGGAAACGAAGAACGCTCCCCGGCACGGCCGCCGGGGAGCGCTCAATCTACCGGATCGGAGCCGGCTACTCCAAGGGAGCATCGGTGCACGGCGGGCGCCGCGCGGTGGGCGGAGGCGGGGACGCCGCCGGCGGATCGCGGGGGAGCGCGGGCGGCCGGCGCGTTCACCCGGACACTTTCCACCCGAGCCGCCCCGCCACATAATGCCGGGTCGCCTCGGCCGCGCCGCTTCTCACGGCGCCGCCTCCGCGGTCCTCCCTCCCGTGGTGCTCCCGATGTATCGTCTGCTGCTGATCTTCGCCGCCGCCGCGCTCACCCTGTCGCTTCCGCATCGCGCGGCCGCGCAGGAGGCGCCCGCGCAGGACGGCGACACCATCCGCGCCTTCCGGAGCATGGCCGAGCTCCTGGAGTTCAACCGCCTCCTGGTCCAGGAGGAAGACCGCAGGCTGGAGGAGGAGCGGCAGCGCCAGGAGCGGGAGGCGGAGAGGGAGCGGCGGCGCGAGCGCCGGCGGAACCCGCCGCCTCCTCCACCCCCACCCCCCCCGCCTCCGCCTCCCCCGCCGCCGCCGCCGCCCGAGGCCGCCGCGGCGCCCTCGGGCGAGAACGTGACCAACGTGCAGCACGCGGGGGTGGACGAGGGTGGGATCGTGAAGGTGCACGGCGACTACCTGGTGGTGCTGCGCCGGGGGCGGCTCTTCACCGTGCGCATCGGCGGGGGCGACCTGCGGCCGGTGGCGGCGGTGGACGCCTTCGGGCCCGACGTGGACCCGCGGAACGCCTGGTACGACGAGATCCTGGTCTCCGGCCCCCACGTGGTGGTGATCGGCTACAGCTACCGGCGCGGCGGCACCGAGCTGGGGGTCTTTCGCATCTCGCCGGACGGCGCCCTCACCCACCGCGCCACCTACCACCTGCGCTCGGGCGACTACTACTCGTCGCGCAACTACGCCAGTCGGCTGATCGGCGACAAGCTGGTGTTCTACGCGCCGCTCTCCATGGACCCCCGGAGCCCGCTCGCCGGCCTCCCCGCGGTGCGTCGCTGGGGCGGGGCGGACACGGCGTTCCACGTGACCGCCGACCCCACCCGCGTGTACCGCCCGGCCGGGCGCCTGGCCCTGGCCGACCTGCGGATGCTGCACACGGTCACCGAGTGCGGGCTGGCCGAGGGCGACCTGCGCTGCCGCTCCACCGGGCTGTACGGGCCGCCGGGGCGCGTCTTCTACGTCTCCCCCACCTCGGTGTACGTGTGGGTCATACGGTGGTGGGGCGAGAGGGATAACCGGCTCTCCTCGGTGCTCTACCGCATGCCGCTGGACGGCACCGCCCCCCGGGCGCTCCGGGTGGCGGGGTCGCCGGTGGACCAGTTCTCCTTCCTGGAGAGTGGCGACGGGCACCTGAACGTGCTGACCCGCGCGGACGCCTACGGCGAGGGGATGTGGGGGGCGGAGTTCGCGGGGGGGCGGCTGGCGCTGCTGCGCGTCCCCCTCACGGCGCTGGGGAGCGGGCGCCAGGCCGCCGAGCGCTCGCGCTACCGCCCGCTCCCCGACGTGGGCGGGGGCGCGTTCCAGAACCGCTACGTGGGCGACTGGCTCCTCTACGGCACCGGCGCCGGGTGGGGGCAGGCGAGCGGGAGCGGGACCACGGCGTACGCGGTGCGCTGGGCCGGCGATGCGGTCTCCGAGCTGCCGCTCCCGCACGGGGTGGACCGCATCGAGGCGATGGGGTCGGGGGCGGTGCTGATCGGCACCGACGGGCGCGACCTGCACTTCAGCGGGGTGCGGCTGGGGCGGGGGGCCGCCGTCCCCGCGCACCGCTACACCCGCCCCGGCGCCTCGCAGGGCGAGACGCGGAGCCACGGCTTCTTCTACCGCCCCGACGGAGAGGACGTGGGGGTGCTGGGGCTTCCGGTGCTCGGGCCGGGCCGCCCGGGCTCGGATCAGCTGGGGGTGGGCTCGGCGGGGATCCTCTTCCTGCGCAACCGGGACTTCCTCCTCAGCGAGCTGGGGACGCTGGACGCCGGCAACCCCGGCGGCGACGACCGGTGCGTGGCGAGCTGCGTGGACTGGTACGGGAACGCGCGTCCGCTCTTCCTCCGCGGGCGCGTCCTGGCGCTGCTGGGCTACGAGCTGGTGGAGGGACGGGAAGAGGCGGGCCGCATCCGCGAGGTACGCCGGGTGAGCTTCGCGCCGCCGCCGCTCGTCGCCGCGCTGGTCGGCGACTGGGAGTTCACCGAGACGGTGGGGGAGCGGGGAAGCCGCTACTTCTGCCGGCAGCAGGGGACGATGCGGCTGGACCGCGACGGCGAGGTGATCACCATGCGCTACCGCCAGACCGGCGAGTGCACGGTGGACGGCGCCACCACCCGCAGCGACGGAGAGGGGAGCGGGACGGGGCGGGTGAGCCCGACCGGGTTCGACGTGCGGGTGGGCGACTGCACCTCGACGGGCACCATTCACAACTCGAACTACATCACGGGGCGCATCGTCTGCCGGATCCCCCTCCCCGGCGGCTCCCCGCTGGACGTCGGCGGCACCTGGGAGGCGCGGCGCGCGCGGTCCTGATCCGGCCGCGGATCGGCCAGGCGGCGGCCGAAAAACGAAGAACGCTCCCCGGCACGGCCGCCGGGGAGCGCTCGATCTACCGGATCGGGGCCGGCTACTCCATCTCGCCCGCGCAGGCGGAGCAGTAGCCGACCACCTCCACGCGGAACCCCTCGATGCGGAAGCCCTCGCCCACCTGCACCTGCGGGAGCGACTCGGCGGAGCCGGCCACGTCGCGCACCACGCCGCAGCGCAGGCAGCGCGAGTGGTAGTGGTCGTCGGTGCGCGCGTCGTAGCGGGCCGAGTCGTCGCCGTAGGTGAGCTTCACCGCCAGCCCGCAGCTCACCAGTGTCTCCAGCGCCTTGTAGACGGTGGCCAGGGAGATGTCGGGGATCTCGCGCCGCACCACCGTGAACACCTCGTCGGCGGTGGGGTGCTGGTCGGTGCACGCCAGGAAGCGGTACACCGCCAAACGCTGGTCGGTGCAGCGCTGGCCGTGCGCCTCGAGCGTTCTGCGCAGCAGCGCCTCGCCTGCCTCGGGGCTCGCGGTGATCGGCATCTACGATTCAAGAGTCGGTAACGTGGCGGAAAAGGGCCGCCTCACTGTCGAAGCTACGGATGTAGTCATATCGTGTCAACTCCCGCCCGTGCGCGCGCGTGGGAGCTCGGGGCACGCCCCGTGCGGGTGCGGGCGCCCAACGGCAGACGAGTTGCGAGAGCCTGTTCCACTCCACGCGCGCCCCGCCGACGTCATCACTGAGGCCGGCCGCGCGTGGATCCGCGTGCGAGCGCGGCCGGCAGGCCGAAGGATCCATCGCTGGGGCAACGACCTGGCGGGCGTGGCGCACCGGCGTGTCGTCGGGGACGGCTGCACGGCGCATCCGGAAGCGTGTCGTGTCGACTGGCTATCGATCCTTCGGCCTGCAAGGTGCGGAGTGGCAGCAGGTTCCAGCATGGCCGGCCTCAGGATGACGTCTTCGGGGGAGACGCGTTCCAAGCCTATCTCTGAGCCCGGCCACAGAGACTCCGGGAGCGAACGATTGACCGCGGAACACACGGCATGAGACGGTTCAGGGCGGGGCTGGCGATGGCGGCGGTGCTGGGCGCGGCGGCGTGCGGCCAGGCGAAGGCGGACGTGGAGCCGCTGCCGCCGCTGCGGCGTCCCACGCTGGAGGAGCGCGCCGGGCTGCCGCGGCTGGCCGGGCGCTGGCTCTTCACCGGCTTCGAGTACCCGGTGCGCGACACGCAGCGGGTGCGCGAGCAGGTGTACCGGCTGGTGCCACCGGGCGAGTTCCAGGTCGCGCTGCAGCGGCTGGACTCCGTCTCCGGGCAGTACGTGCGCGAGGGCACCGCCTTCCCCTTCACCGGCGAGGTGCGGCGCGACGGGATCTTCACCTTCGTGGCCTCGGAGCCCGGCGGGCTGGGGCAGTTCGTGGCGGGCCACGTGATCCGCGACACGCTCTGGATCGAGCTCACCGGCTTCCCTTCGGCCGCGGAGTGGCCACGGGGCGCGCGCGCCGCGCTGGTGCGCAACCCCAAGGGCCCGCCGTTCGTGCGGCTGCGCGGCTACGTGCCGCCGCCCCCGCCGCCGGTGGACAGCACGAAGGGCGGGGAAGAGGGTGCCGCCGCGCCGCCGCCTCCTCCGCCGCCACCCCCGGTGGAGGTGCGCCCGCAGCCGGCGCCTCCTCCTCCGCCGCCACCGCCTCCACCGCCGCCGCCGGTAGACACGCTGGTGATCCCGCCGGTGCCGTTCGACACCGCGCCCGTGGCGCCGCAGCGGCCGCCCGAGCAGCCGCGGCGCCGGGGCCGCCGCGGCCGCGACACCGCGCAGGTGCCGCCGCCCGCGCCCCCCGTGCCGCCGATGCCGCGGGATACCATCCGCTTCCCGCCGCCGTGAACGGAAACGGCAGGGGACAGGGTACAGGGAACAGGGGACAGCCGGCAGTTGCAGGCTGTCCCCTGTCCCCTTTCCGTCCCCCTATCCCTGCTCGCGCCAGTCGGGATTCGTGAGGCTGGTGAGCACGTGGTCCTGCCAGACGCCGTCCAGGAAGAGGTAGTCGCGCGCGTACCCCTCCACGGTGAACCCCAGGCGGCGCAGCAGGCCGCCGCTGCGCCGGTTCCAGGGGACGTAGTTCGCCTGGATGCGGTGCATGTTCAACTCGCGGAACACGTGCGCGATGCCGGCGGCGAGCGCCTCGCGCATCAGCCCGCGCCCCTCGCGGTCGGCGGCGATGCCGTAGCCCAGCGTGCAGTACTGCGCCGCGCCGCGCTGGAACTGCACGAAGTTGATGTTGCCCACCACCCGCTCCCCGTCCGGCTTCTCGAACATGAAGAGCCGCAGGCTGCGGTCGGAGCGGAACTCGGCGAGCGCCGCGTGCGCCTGCGAGCGCCAGAAGTCCTCGGTGAAGAAGGCCGGCTCCATGCGCGGCCGCGACCCGGCCAGGTGGGCGCGGTTCTCGGAGAAGTAGCGCACGATCTCCGGCGCGTCGCGCACCTCGGCCATCCGCAGCACCAGGCGCTCGGTCGTGATCACCGGAGGGTTGCCGGTCATTCTCGCGCGGCTTCGGGGGATGGATTCGCTTCGCGCCCGAAGCTTACATGCGCGCCGTGGCGCCGCAACAGATGGGCTCTCTCTGCGGGTGGTGGTGATGGGACTATGCGAGTAAACTCGCCGCTACAACCTCACGCAGTCCGCCTGCGCGGACTTCCCGGGACCGGCGAAGATGACGGCGATCCGGAGTCCGCGCAGGCGGACTTCGTGCCTTTGTAGCGGCGAGTTTACTCGCATCGTCGCATCCCTCACCTTCGTGCCTCGTCTCACGCCGGAGGTGCGAGCCCGGGTTGCAAAATGCCGCTTCCGCGGCTATAATCTAAGGCTTTGCTGCTCCCGCCTCACCGCAATCCGCGGCCGGGCGGCGTTTTCGTCATTTCCGGGGCACCAGGACCTTGTTCGACCAGCTCAGCGAGAAACTGGAAGGCGTGCTCTCGGGGCTGCGCCAGCGCGGCGTGCTCACCGAGCCGATGATCCGCGAGGGGCTGCGCGAGGTCCGGCGGGTGCTGCTCGAGGCCGACGTCAACTTCCAGGTCGCGCGCGACTTCATGAAGCGCGTGGAGGAGAAGGCGCTGGGGGAGCGCGTGCTCAAGTCCGTCTCCCCGGGGCAGCAGCTGGTGAAGGTGGTGCACGAGGAGCTCACGGGGATGCTGGGCGAGAAGCGCGCGCCCCTGGTCCTGGCTCCCATCCCCCCCACCGTGATCATGATGGTGGGGCTGCAGGGCTCCGGTAAGACCACCACCGCCGGCAAGCTCGCGCGCAAGATGAAGCGCGAGATGCGCCAGACGCGCATGGTGGCCTGCGACGTCTACCGCCCCGCCGCCGTCGAGCAGCTCCAGACCCTCGGCCAGCAGGTGGGCGTCCCCGTCTACGCCGAGCCCGGCAGCAAGGACGTGGTGGGGATCGCGAAGCGCGCGCTCGAGCTGGCGAAGACCGAGCGCGACCGCGTGGTGATCGTCGACACCGCCGGGCGGCTGCAGATCGACGAGGAGCTGATGGACGAGCTGCGGCGCCTGAAGGAGGCGCTCTCGCCGCACGAGATCCTCCTGGTGGCCGACGCGATGATCGGGCAGGAGTCGGTGAACGTCGCCAAGGGGTTCGACGACGCGCTCGACATCAGCGGCGTGGTGCTCACCAAGATGGACGGCGACGCCCGCGGCGGCGCGGCGCTCTCCATCTACGGCGTGACGCACAAGCCCATCAAGTTCCTGGGCGTGGGCGAGAAGCTCGACGGGCTGGAGGAGTTCCACCCCGAGCGGATGGCCGGCCGCATCCTGCAGCAGGGCGACGTGGTCGCGCTGGTGGAGAAGGCGCAGAGCGCCTTCGACGCCGAAGAGGCGATGAAGCTGGAGCGGAAGGTGATGGGTGCCGGCCGCTTCGACCTGGGCGACTTCCTGGTCGCGCTCCGCCAGATGCAGAACCTGGGTCCGCTGGAGAACCTGCTGAAGCTGCTGCCCGGCGTGAACAGCAAGATGCTGAAGAACGTCAAGGTCGACCCGCAGCGCTTCAAGCACATCGAGGCGATCATCCTCTCCATGACGCCGCAGGAGCGCAGGCGTCCGGAGATGCTGAACGGCCAGCGGCGGGCACGCATCGCCCGCGGCTGCGGCCGCCCCGTGTCGGAGATCAACCAGCTTCTGCAGCAGTTCAAGGAGATGCAGAAGTTCATGAAGCAGATGAAGGGAATGATGGGCATGATGCCGAAGGGCGGCGGAATGCCCAAGCTGCCGTTCGGGGGGATGCCCCGGATGTGAACGGCAGTGCCAAGTGCCGAGTGCCTAGTGCCCAGTATTCTGGTGCGCCCCTCCCGTTGAGGTGAGCGCCCTTGCTACTAGGCACTAGGGACTAGGCACTAGGCACTTTCCGTTTCGATCGTCCGTCCGCCGCGGAAGAGCTTTCGCGGACCGCCGGGCTGGACGCCACCGCTGTACGACCTGGAGAAGCTCGAGATGGCACTGAAGATCCGTCTGCGCCGCATGGGCCGGAAGAAGGCCCCGCACTACCGCATCGTGATCGCGGAAAGCTCCATGCCCCGCGACGGCCGGTTCGTGGCCACCATCGGCCACTACAACCCCACCACCCAGCCCGAGACCCTCAAGGTCGACCGCGACAAGGCCGCCGCCTGGATGGCCAAGGGCGCCGTGCCCACCGACACCGTCCGCTCCCTCCTGCGCCGCGCCGCGGCCCAGCCCGAGCCCACCGTGGTGGTGGAAACGGTGAAGGCCGCCGGCCGCGCGGTGAAGGGCGCCGCCGGCAAGGCCGCCGGCGCCGCGAAGGACGTGGCCGGCAAGGCCGCCGACGTGGCCCAGGACGCCGCCGCGGTGGTGGCCGACGCGGCCTCGGCGGTGGCGGACGCGGCGGGGAGCGTGATCGACAGGGTGAAGGACGCCGCCGAGGCGGTGGTGGACAGGGTCGCCGGCGGTGACGAGGCGGCCGCGGAGGCGCCTGCGCCCGCCGCCGAGGAGGCCGCGGTGAACGCGCAGGTCGACGACCGGGTCATGCCCACCGTGCAGCCGATCGAGGACGCCTTCCCGACGGCGGTGAACGACCAGATCACCGACGCGGTGGCCGAGGCGCCGGTGGCGGACGAGGCCGGCGCCGAGGCGTCGACCACCGACGCGCCGCTCGCCGCCACCCCCGGTGCGGACGACGCCGCGGCTCCCGCCGAGGGCGAGGAGCCCGCGCAGGGCTGAGCCGCGCCATGGCGGCCGGGGCCGAGGGCGGCTTCCTGATCGTCGGCACCGTGCACAAGCCGCACGGGATCAGGGGGGAGCTGTCCGTGCGGGTGGAGACCGACCACCCGGGGGCGGTGTTCAAGCCCGGGCGCGCGCTCCTGCTGGGCGACGCCCGCGGCACGCCCATTGGCGGGCGGCTCACGGTGGAGCGCGCGCGCCCCTTCAAGGGCGGGCTCCTGCTCAAGGCCGTGGAGCACGCCGGCCGCGACGCCGCGGTCGAGGAGCTGCGGGGCGCCACCCTGCTGATCCCGGCGGAGGAGGCGGCGCCGCTGGAGGAGAACGAGGCCTTCATCCACCAGCTCGTCGGCATGCGCGTGCAGGCGGACGGAGAGGTGGTGGGGACGGTGGCCGACGTGTACGAGGGGCCCGCCGTGTGGTACCTGGGGGTGAGCCGCCCGGGGCGGAAGGAGCTGCTGGTGCCCTTCGTGGGCGAGATGGTGCGCCGGATCGACCCGGCGGCGGGGGTGGTGGAGGTGGAGCTCCCCGAGGGGCTCCTGGACCTGTGATGAAGATCCGGGTCGTCACCCTCTTCCCCGACTTCTTCCGCGGGCCGCTCTCGCTCTCGATCCCCGCGCGGGCGGCGGCGGCGGGGCTGGTCTCCTACGAGCTGGTGCAGCTCAGGGACTTCACCCGCGACCGCCACCAGACGGTGGACGACCTCCCCTACGGCGGGGGGAGCGGGATGGTGATGAAGCCGGAGCCGTTCTTCGAGGCGGTCGAGTCGCTCGCGCCGGCGGGCGCGAGCCGCCCCGGCGGACGGATCCTGCTGATGTCGGCGCGGGGGAAGCGCTTCACGCACGCCGACGCGGTGCGGCTCAGCCTGCAGCCGGAGCTCACGCTTCTCTGCGGGCACTACAAGGACGTGGACCACCGCGTGGCCGAGGCGCTGGCCGACGAGGAGGTGTCGCTGGGAGACTTCGTGCTCTCCGGCGGCGAGGTGGCGGCGCTGGCGGTGCTCGACGCGGTGGTGCGGCTCCTTCCCGGGGCCATCTCCGACCACGAGAGCGCATCGACCGACAGCTTCTACGACGGGGCGCTCTCTCCCCCGTCGTACACGCGCCCCGCGGAGTACAGGGGGATGCGGGTGCCCGACGTTCTCCTGTCGGGCGACCACGCACGGATCGCCGCCTGGCGGCGCGAGCAGGCCGAGCGCCTGACGCGCGAGCGGCGCCCGGAGCTCCTGGAGGAGCATCCGGAGGAGTGAAGGACTGACGTTGGGGGAACCGGAACGGCGCCGCCGGTGGCGGCGCGCCCAACCTCTCATCACACGAACCGAAGGGAAGGACGCGCCATGCATCCGTTCATCGAGACCCAGAAGGAATACCTGCGGGACAACATCCCCTCCTTCCGCCCCGGCGACACCGTGCGCGTGAACGTGCGCGTGCGCGAGGGCGACAAGGAGCGCATCCAGGCCTTCGAGGGGGTCTGCATCGGCCGCAAGCACGGCGGCGTCAGCGAGACCTTCAAGGTCCGCAAGATCAGCGGCGGCGTGGGCGTGGAGCGCACCTTCCCGCTGCACTCGCCCATGCTCGCCAGCATCGAGCTGGTGCGCGAGGGGCGCGTGCGCCGCGCCAAGCTGTACTACCTGCGTGCGCTGCGCGGGAAGGCCGCCCGCATCCGCGAGCGCCGTCCCCGCTAACTGCAACTACACGTTTCACGCAGAGACGCAGAGGAACTGAGAGAGCGCAGAGGGTTTTCTGCGTGCTCTCGGTTTCTCCGCGTCTCTGCGTGAACGTTCTTCTTCTGCACCTGATTTCACACGAAACTTCCGGGCCGCACCTCCGTACGTCACGTGAACGTTGATCATTGGACGTGTGTGCGATATTTTTAGCATCCGTCCAACCTTTCCCCGCGTGGCGGCATCAAAACCGTCGCGTTCCGCTTCTCCCTTCTCCCGTTTCAACCCTCTGAGGAGTTCCCCGTGAACCGCACACTCACCGTCGCGCTCGCCGTGGGCGTCGCGGGCTGCGCGCAGGCGCAGGCCCGTCCCGCCGCGGCGCCGCCGGCAGCCGCGCAGCAGCGCACGGCCGCCGCCACCACCGCCGCGCGCCCCCCCGGCGCGCCCGCGCAGGAAGCCGCCGCCCGCCCCGCCCCCGGCCCGTTCAAGCCCTGGGCCGACGTCACCAAGGACGCCACCCGGCGCCAGGGGTGGCTCGACACCTACGAGAAGGGCGACGCGCTCTACCTCGCGGTGCCGAAGGACCGGCTGGGGAAGGACTTCCTGATCAGCTACCAGATCTCGCAGGGCATCGGCGCGGCCAGCCTCTTCGGCGGCACCATGCTCAACATCTTCGAGGGGAGCGTGGTGGCGCTGGAGCGGCACGGCGACCGGGTGTTCCTGGTGCGCCGCCCCACCCGCTTCACCGCGCCCACGGGGTCGCCCACCGAGCAGGCGGTGAACGTCACCTTCAGCTCGTCGGTGCTGGCCTCGGCCAAGATCGAGTCGATCAACGCCGACAGCACCCTGCTGGTGAACGCCTACGACTGGTTCGTCTCCGACCTCTCGGGGGTGGGCGAGCGGGTGCGCTTCGTGGCCGCGCAGCCGGGGCAGCAGAACCCGCCGCCGGTGCCGCTCGACCCCGCGCGCAGCTACCTGGAGGGGGTGAAGGCCTTCCCCGGCAACGTGAACGTGCGCGCCCGGCTCACCTTCCGCCCGTCGTCGCCGCAGGGGATCAACTCGCTCCCCGACACGCGGACGATCCCGGTGGGGGTGGCCTACACGCTGGCGCCGCTCCCCGAGACGCCCATGACGCCGCGTGACGCGGACGACCGCGTGGGCTACTTCCTGACCGTGCGGAAGGACTTCTCCACCTACGAGGACAACTTCTTCCGGCGCTACGTCAACCGCTGGCGCCTGGAGCCGGGCCGCCAGGTGGAGGGCGGGCTCTGGGAGCCGAAGCAGCCGATCGTCTACTACCTGGACAACAACATCCCGGTGGAGTACCGGCCCTTCATCAAGGCCGGGGTCGAGGCGTGGAACCAGGCCTACGAGGCCGCGGGGTGGAAGAACGCCATCCGCGCCGAGATGCTCCCCGAGGGCGCCGACCCCGAGGACCTGCGCTACCACACCATCCGCTGGAGCGCGAGCGACCAGCCCGGCTACGGCGCCATCGGGCCCTCCATCGTCGACCCGCGCAGCGGCGAGATCCTCGACGCCGACATCCTGCTGGAGGCCAACATGGTCAGCGGGTGGCGGCGCGAGTTCCGCACCATGGTCACCCCGCAAGCCACCATCGAAGACGCGCTCGGCAGCGGCCAGGCCGCCGGCCAGGGCGAGTACGCCATGCTCGCGGCCGAGCTGGGCGCGCAGGGGGCGCTGCTGCGCACCCTGCTGGTCGCCGCGGGCGAGATCGGCCCGCGCGACGCGGTGCCCATGGAGTACGTGGGGAACGCGCTCAAGTGGGTGACCATGCACGAGGTGGGGCACACCCTGGGGCTGCGCCACAACTTCCGCTCGTCGACCGACACGCCGCTGGACCGGCTCTCCGACCGCGTCTGGACGGAGCAGAACGGGGTGTTCAGCTCGGTGATGGACTACCCGTCGGTGAACCTGGGCGAGCGCGGGCGGCCCTCGGGGTACCCGTACAACCCCAACGTGGGCTCGTACGACCGCTGGGCCATCAACTACGGCTACACGGCCGACGCGGGCCGCGCCGCGCGGCTGGCGCGCGAGGCGGCGCTCCCCGGCCACGCCTTCGGCACCGACGAGGACGCGGGCGGCCCCGGCGCGCTCGACCCCACGGTGAACACCTACGACCTGGGGCAGGACCCGCTGGCCTGGGCGCGCGGCCGCGCCACCCTGATCCGGGGGATCCTCCCGGAGCTCCCGCGCTACGTGCAGGCGGACAACGCCCGCTACGGCGACGTGACCGACGCGTTCAACCTGCTGATGAACCAGTACGCCCGTTCGCTGGCCGTGGGCGTGAAGTACATCGGCGGGCAGTACGTGAACCGCGACCGGATGGGCGACCCCAGCGGGCGCATGCCCTTCGTGCCGGTGCCGCCGGCCAAGCAGCGCGAGGCGCTGGCGTTCCTCAACGAGTTCGGCTTCGGCGAGGGCGCCTTCTCCATCCCGGCGAACGTGCTGGCCATGCTGGGGAGCAACCGCTGGAACCACTGGGGGAACAACAACACCTACGGCCCCGACGGGCGCATCGACTACCCCTTCACCACCCTGGTGCTGGGGGCCCAGCGCGGGCTGCTCAACCAGCTCACCGCGCCCTCCACCTTCGCGAAGATCCGCGACGCGGAGATGAAGTTCGGGGCGGCCAACACGCTCGGCACCACCGAGCTGATGGGGAGCCTGACGCGCTCGGTGTGGAGCGAGGCGTACGCGGGCCGCAGCACGAGCGTGATGCGCCGCGAGCTGCAGCGGGCGTACATCGACCGCCTCACCGAGATGGTGGCCCGCCGCCCCGAAGGGCTGCCGGGTGACGCCCGCGCGGCGGCGCGCGCCGCGCTGGTGGAGCTGCGCGGCCGCATCGGCACCGCGCTGGCCGGCGGCGGCGTGGACGCGATCACCCGCGCCCACCTCACCGAGAGCCGCGCGCGCATCGACCACGCGCTCGAGGCGGGGCTGGACGTGGAACTGGCCCGGTAAACGACGGGTTTCACACAGAGGGACCAGAGGGACCGGAGGAGGTGTTCTCTGGTCCCTCTGGTTCCTCTGTGTGAGATGCGGTTGTGCCGATTTCGGAATTGATGTATCCATTCCCCGTCCACCGAGCGTTCCCTCCGCCGTCTTCCGAAGTGCCCGCCGCGAAGAAGAAGCCGAAGCGCGTCCGGAAGCCATCGCCCCAGCGGCTGCGCAAGCTGCTGGCGACCGAGCTCGGCTTCTGGGAGCGGGGCGTGCTGCACGTGGCCGGCATCGACGAGGTCGGCCGCGGGCCGCTCGCCGGGCCCGTGGTGGCCGCGGCGGTGATCCTGCCAGAGGGGTGCTGGGTGCGCGGGGTGGACGACAGCAAGAAGCTCACGCACGAGAAGCGGGTGGCGCTCTACGAGCAGATCGTCGATTCCTGCGTCTGCTGGGGGATCGGCGCGGCCTCGGCGGCGGAGATCGACCGCATCAACATCCGCCGGGCCACGGCGCTGGCCATGCAGCGCGCCATCCGCCATCTCTCCTGCCCCCCGGGGCACCTGCTGGTGGACGGGCTCCCCGTGGCCGAGCTGGGGCTGGAGGCGCAGACGGCGATCGTGGACGGCGACGCGAAGGTGCACTCCATCGCCGCGGCGTCGATCTTGGCCAAGGTCACGCGTGACCGGCTGATGGAGCGCCTGGCCGTGCGCCACCCCGCCTACGGCTGGGAGCGCAACAAGGGGTACGGCACCCCCGAGCACCTGGAGGCGCTGGACCGGGTGGGGCCCACACGGCACCACCGCCAGAGCTTCCAGCCGGTGCAGTACACCTTCGACGAGATGCTCTCCATCGCCGAGCTGGCCGCCGATGCATACTGAGCACCTGCAGAACGTCCGTCTCGGGACGGTGGCGCTGGGGTGGTTCATCGCGGCGGCGGTCACCTCGCTGGCGGTGTTCGCGATGATCGCGGTGGGCGTGCTGAGCCGCGACGGCCACGGGGGCACCGTCTGGGGACTCGTCGCGACGGCCGCGGGCTTCTTCGCCGGCGGCTGGTTCATGGCGATGCGCACCGGCCGCGCGCCGGTCCTGCACGCCGTGGCGATCGGGCTCTTCTCGATCCTGGTCTGGTTCCTGGTGAACCTGCTGCCCGGCGAGATGCTCGACGCGGAGAGCTGGGACGTGGGCGCCGCCTACGTCGCGGGGCTCATCCTGCTGCAGATCGTGGCGGCGGCGTTCGGCGGGCGCCTGGGCGCGCGCGAGCCCCGCTAAAACGCGTTTCACGCAGTAGGCGTTCGACAGCCGCACTTTACACGACCACTGTAAATCATTGCAACACCAGAAGATACAGCAACGCCGCTCCAGGCGCGTGTACAACGCGTCTGGAGCGGCTTCAGTTAGATAACGATTTGCTCTGTCGTGACTTACAGGATTTTCAGGAGGGGAGAGACCTCCAAACAATTCGATAAACAGCCCCTGGCTTGGTAAGCGCCTTCGTTAGTAGGATCGAACGCGCTCGGTAATCAGTTTCGGTACAGCAAATCCGCTTCAGCCGGATCCATGGACGATGCGGGCTCTGGCGGCCGGCCCCC
>JBJMPM010000380.1:0-4456 GCA_045803205.1 Longimicrobiaceae bacterium | reverse complement strand
ACCGGGGAGATCTGGAGCTCCGGGATGTTCAGCTTCGCGCCGACCGTGACCAGGTTCGGGTCGGCCTTGAAGGCCGGGTTGGCGTCGAGCAGCCTGGCCAGCGTGATGCTGTGGATCTTGGCGATCTTCGACAGCGTCTCGCCCGATTTGACGGTGTGGATCATGGGGGCCCTCCATTGTGCCCGGGTTCCCGCTCCGCCCTCCGCATGCCGGCAGACGGATGCTCCTACACTGCGGCGCTTTCATACGCAATACAATGTGAATGTTTGTTTCCCCGTTCCTCAGGCTGACCCCGGGTGAAACGAATTCCGGGACGAGTAAGGGTATCGCGCCGCTCGTGCATCCTACTGGATGACGCGCGTCACCGATCGCTGCTACAGAGCTACAGGAGCCGGTTCCGTGGACGAACACCACTGGAGGCTGTTGGTGCGGCATTTCTCCGGCGAGGCCACGCCCGCCGAGCGCGACGAGCTGCGGGCCTGGGCCGACGCGGACCCCGCCCGCGCCGCGGAGATGGAGTCGCTGCGCACGCTGTGGGAGGCGGCCGGCACCCTCCCCGCCCGCGGCGACGCCGACGCGGCGTGGGCACGCGTGGCCGGGCGCACGGGGCTGGCCGAGGCGCCGCACGGCTTCGTCACCCCCATCCACGCGCACCGGGCCCGCCGGTCCGGCTGGCGGACGGCGGTCCTGCGGATCGCCGCCGTGCTGGTGGTGGGCTTCGCGGCCGCGCTCCTCACCCCCTTCGGCCGCGACCACGTGCTGCGGCGCACCGTCGTCACGGGCAAGGGCGAGCAGGTCGCCGTGCGCCTCCCCGACGGCACCCGCGTGCGGCTGGGGGTGGAGAGCCGCCTGAGCTGGCCGCGCTGGTTCGGCGCCGGGAAGCGCGACGTGCGGCTCCGCGGCGCCGCCTACTTCGACGTGGCGCACGACGCCGCGCGGCCCTTCACCGTCTACACCGACGACGCGGTGACGCAGGTGCTCGGCACCCGCTTCACCGTGCGCGACTACCCCGGCGCCGAGCCCGCGCGCATCGCCGTGACCGACGGGCGCGTGGCCGTCCGCTCCGCGCACGGCGCCGGGGACGCGGCGGCCGCGGCCATCCTGGCCCGCGGCGACGCGGCCGAGGTCGCGGCGACCGGCGCCCCCGCGGTGGTGCGCCGCGCGGCCGACGAGCGGCGCGACCTGGCCTGGACCCGCGGCACCATCACCTTCCAGAACGCCCCGGTGAGCGACGTGGCCGCCGAGGTGAGCCGCTGGTACGACGTGGACCTGCAGGTGCCCGACCCCGCGCTGGCCGGCCGGCACCTGACCATCACCTTCGACCACGAGCCGCTCGAGACCGTGCTGCAGGACATGGCCGCCGCGCTGGGCGCGCGCGTGGAGCGCCGTGGCCTGACCGTGATCCTCACGCCCGCCCCGGCCCGCGCGAGCGAGCCCCGGCCGGACACCCCCGCCTACTCACTCTGATCCCGCCGAACCCGGAGGACCTCGCCATGAGCACCAGGGGAGTCAGAAGCCTCGCGTTCGCACTGCTGACGCTGGCCGCCGCGGCACCCGCGGGCGGGCAGAACGGCCCCGCGCGCATCGCCGCGCGGCTGCAGGCGGCGCCGGTGGCGTGGACCGCGCCCGCCGCGCGGTGGAACGGCGGCGGCACCGTCACGCTGAAGATGGACGGTGTGCCGCTGGAGGCCGCGCTGCAGGAGATCGCGCGCCAGGCACAGCTCCGCCTCACCTACAGCCGCGAGAGCCTGCCGGAACGCCGCGTCTCGGCGCACGCCGAGCAGATCCGCGCCAGCGAGGCCTTCGCGCTGGTGCTGGACGGCACCGGGCTCCAGGCCGTGCCCATGGCCAGCGGCCGCGTGACCATCGTCCGTCGCGGCCCGGCCGCCCCCGCCGCCGTGGACGCGGCCCGGGCGCCGCGTCCCGCCGCCGTCGAGGCGCCGGTGCCGGCCGCCCTCGCCGCGCGGGCCGACGTGCACCTCTCCGTGCAGGCGCCGCGCTACGCCCCGGCCGAGGTGCTGGCGGGGACCATCCACGGGCGGGTGACCGAGGCGGGCTCCGGCCGGGGGCTCGGCGGCGCGCAGGTGGCCATCGCCGGGAGCCAGCGCAGCGCGGTGACGAGCGCGGGGGGCGACTACACCCTGGGCGCGGTGCCGGCGGGGCGCCACCTGCTGCGCGTGAGCGTCCTCGGCCACCAGCCGGGGGAGCGGGCGGTGGAGGTGGTGGACGGGCAGGTGGCGGAGGCGAACTTCTCCCTCTCCACCGCGGCGGTGCAGCTCGACCGGCTGGTGGTGACGGGGACCGCGGGCGCCACCTCGCGCCGCACCGTGGGCAACGCCGTCTCCACCATCGACGCGGCCGAGATCACCGACCGGGTGGTGAACCAGAACGTCTCGGAGCTGCTGCAGGCCAAGGCGCCGGGGGTGAGCGTGCTGCAGAGCAGCGGCTCGCCCGGGGCCGCGGGGAACATCCGCATCCGCGGGGTGGGCTCGCTCTCCGGCTCGTCGGAGCCGGTGGTCTACGTGGACGGGGTGCGCTACCAGTCCAGCGCGGGGGGCGCCTTCCGCAACAACTGGCAGTCGCCGGCGCAGGGGCAGCTCGCCGGCGGCGGGCAGACGGCCTCGGCGCTCGACGCCATCAACCCGCAGGACATCGAGTCGATCGAGGTGATCAAGGGCCCCGCCGCGGCCACCCTCTACGGCGCCGACGCGGCGAACGGGGTGATCCAGATCATCACCCGCAAGGGGCGCCCGGGGAGCCAGCCGCTGCGCTGGGACGCCAAGGTGCAGCTCGGCTCCACCACCTGGGGGCTGGACCGCCGCGCGAGCCTCACCACCTGCGACGCCGCGCGCATCGGCGACGCGGCGGAGTGGCCCGGGTGCGCCGGCAAGCCGCAGGGGACGGTGCTGCGCGAGACCTTCCTGGACGACGCCGTGCAGCGCGGGGGGCTGCGCAACCTCTCCACCTCGGTGAGCGGGGGCGGGCAGGGGTACTCCTTCTACGGCGCGGTGGACCACAACCGCGAGGAGGGCGTCTTCCCCAACTCGCTCGACCAGCGCACCGGGACGCGCGCCAACTTCGCCTTCTACCCGTCGCAGGCGGTCGACTTCAACGTGAACGTGGGCTACAGCCGCATCCGCACCGCGTTCCCCTCCACCGACAACGGGCCCAACGTGCTGGAGGCCGCCTGGACCTACCAGCCGGGGCGCGCGCCGCAGCGCGGGCAGACCTACGGCTTCGCCGGCGGCACCCCCGAGCAGTTCGCGCGCTACGACAACCAGCTCCGCGCCGACCGGGTGACCATCGGCAGCACCTTCAACGTGCGCCCCTGGGCCTGGTTCCGGAACCGGCTCACGGTGGGCGCCGACATCAACTCGCAGCAGGCCAACCGCTACATCGCCCCGGGCGGGGTCTTCTCCCCCACCACCGGGCAGATGACGCAGGGCGCGCCGCGCAACAACCTCTACACCTTCGACTGGGTGGGCACGGCCGAGAGCGGGCTCCCCTTCACCTCCCTCTCCTCCGACCTCTCCGTGGGGGTGCAGTACACCTCGCGCGAGTTCCGCAACACGGTGGCGCAGGGGACCGGCTTCAGCACCGACCTGGTGAACAACATCGGCTCGGCCACCGACCGCTTCTCGTGGGACGAGTACCTGGCGGTGAAGTCGCTCGGCTTCTTCGCGCAGGAGCAGGTGGGGTGGCGCGAGCGGCTCTACCTGACCGGCGCGCTGCGGGTGGACAACTCCTCCATCTTCGGCGACAACATCGACCAGCTCTACTACCCCAAGCTGTCGCTGGCCTGGACGGTCTCGGAGGAGCCCTTCTTCCACCGCTTCCACTGGCTCGACAACCTGAAGGTGCGCGCGGCCTGGGGGGAGGCGGGGAACGCCCCCGACCCCTTCGCCAAGGTCACCACCTACGCGCTGGTGCAGCACGTCGACCCGGCCACGGGGAGCGTCGTCTCGGGCGTGCGGCTGCTCACGATGGGGAACCCCGACGTGAAGCCGGAGCGCGGGAGCGAGCTGGAGGCGGGGTTCGACGCGGCGCTGCTGCACAACCGGCTGGGGGTGGAGCTCACCTTCTACGACAAGACCACCCACGACGCGCTGGTGAGCGTGCCGCTGCCGCCCAGCGAGGCGGGGATCGCCGGCGGGTCGCAGTTCCGCAACCTGGGCGAGATCAACAACCGCGGGGTGGAGCTGAGCATCACCGGCACCCCGGTCGAGACGCGCGTGCTCACCTGGGAGAGCCGCCTGAACCTGGCCACCAACCGCAACCAGCTGGTGGACTTCGGCTTCGACACCGGGCCCATCCTGCTGGGGGTGACCACGCTAAACCAGCGGCACGCGGAAGGGTTCCCGCTGGCGGGCTACTGGGTGCACGACCCGGTGTTCGACCCGGCGCAGAACAAGTACGTGCCCTCCGAGGCGCGCTACCTGGGCCCGTCGATGCCCGC
>JBJMPM010000375.1:0-35097 GCA_045803205.1 Longimicrobiaceae bacterium | reverse complement strand
ACTGCACGCGCGTGCGCGTGCGCGCGGACAGTCCCGAGCGGGCCCTCCTGCAGCCTCGTCGGCGTTCCGGCGAAGGTCGCGGTAACAGGAGGGGAACACCTGTAGCGACGGCAGTGACCAGGCACCTAAACGCTCGCTTCGCTCGCAGGTGCCTGGTCTGCGTCGCCTTTTCGCTGCGCTCAAAGGGAGCCCCACGTTGCCGCGTCGTACCATCCGCAAGCCGACCAACTGGTCCCCCGAGGAGTGGGACCGCATCGAAGAAACCGCGCACGCCTGCGGCGTACCGCCCCTGCGCTACGTCCGGGAGGCGGCGCTCCGCTGCCCGCTTCCGGAAGCGACTGTCCGTCCGCCCCGCCCCACGGAGGCCACCGACCGTGCGGACGAGGCAGCGAACCAGCTCGGGCGCGTCCTCAACAACCTTCGCCAACTCGTGCGCGTGGCCGAGCTGGACGGCGACCGCGGCGGAGCCGCGGTGCTCACCAACGCCGCCAGCCAGGTAGAAGACGCGATTCTGCGACTGCCCAGCGCGCTGCGGCGCGAGACGGCTTCTGCACTCGACAGACTGGTCGAGGCCGGCATCGCGTTGAACGCTCTGGCGCACCGCGCCAACGGAGCCGGGGAGCTTCCGTCTAATCTCGAGGTGTTCAGCACTCTGCTTGAGTTGGAAACCGCCGTGCGAGCGGTGGTGCAGTGATCGGCAAGGTGACCCTGGGCAGGAGCTTCAAGTTCTGCGGAGCATACATGCTCACGGGAAGAGACCGCGTTCATCCCGACCAGCGCGTCAGCTGGATGGAGTGCCACAACCTTCCCACGGAGCGGATGGAAGTGGCCGTCCGCCTGATGGCCGCCACCTCGCGGCGCTCCAGGCGAACGCAGCTGCCGGTACTTCAGCTGTCCGTCAGCTTCGCTCCCGGCGACCCGGTGGACAGCGCAATGATCAAGCGCGTGCTGCAACGCACGTTGCGGGACGTGGGCCTCGGCGAACACCAGGCGATCTTCCTGGAGCATCACGATACGGCGGTTCCCCACGGGCACGCGATCGTGAACCGGGTACACCCCGAAACCGGGCGAGCTTGGAAGGGGAGTTTCAGCAAGACGCGCATCGAGGCGAGCCTCCGACGGCAGGAGCAGGAGGAGGGACTGCGAGTGGTCCCGGGCTGGCTCGCGCCCGTGCCCGGCGCCCCCGAGCTGAGGCCGCGCCCGCGGCTGGCGCGCGCGGACCAGGAGTTCCTTCGGGACGTCAACGAACGCGCGGGACCTGTGCTGAAGAAGGCACAGTCCTGGTCCGAAGTGGAGGCCGGACTCGCGGAGCTCGGACTGCGAGTGCGCGTAAACGGGCGCGGGATGTCCGTCACCGACGGCCAGCAGGAGGTGAAGGCGTCCGAGATCGACGGGCAGGTCTCCCGCTTCCAGCTGGAGAAGCGGTTTGGGCGGTACTCCGATTATCGCGTGCGTCGGGCAGTCGCCAGCGAAATCATGGGGCAGGCCAGGACCGATGCACTCGGCGACCCCGGCCGGGTACGCGCTGCCGCAGCTCCTCCGGCGCGCCAGCCGGCGGCCGACCCACGGGAGCGCCTCAGGCTTTACGAGGAAGACGGCACCTTCGGCGTGTGGGACAGCGTCGGCCCGAACATGTTCTTCGCGGAAACGCGAGAGCGGGCCGAAGCCGAGATGCAGCGGGCCAATCGGCTCGTCGCCCGCTACCCCAACATCGGCGTCGTGCGCTGCCTCCGCGACATGGACGGCGAGTGGCGCGACGCCCGCGGGTTGCCGCGCCTTCCGGAGGAGAAGGGCCGGCCGCTTCGCCGGCGTGCTCTTCCCGCGCGATCAGAACCCAGCTCACCGCGGATGACCGTGGATCGCGCCTGGGCAGTGGAGCCACCGTCGCACGTGACGCCTCCACCGGCGCAGGCTCCGGCGAAGCAGCAGGACGCCACGCCGACTCAACGGGCCAGCTTCTTGTCCGAGGTGCAGGAAAAAGCTTGGCCCGTGCTGCGGCTGGCGGACTCCTGGGCGGAACTGGAGCACGGCCTTGGCGAGCTCGGGCTCTCGCTCCGCGTCAAAGGCGGCGGCTTCGTTGTGACGGACGGGCAGCGGGAGGTGAAGGCGTCCAAGGTCGGACGCGAGTTCTCGCGCTCCTACCTCGAGGAGCGCCTGGGCGATTACCCGCAAGCCGGAGCGGCCACGCCCCCGCTGACAGCGCCAGCTCCGGAATCACCACGCTCGCTGGAATCGCTCAGTGCACCCGAACCACCCCCGCAAGCAGAGGCGGTCAGGGAGGACGTGGCTGCGCCTGCACCGGCCGAAACCCAGCCGCGTTTCGCTGAACTGGACGATATAAGGGCCCGCATCGAGAGGCTGCGGAGGAGGTCGTCACGCAGACCTGAGCACGAACGGAGAGCTGCGAGGTCAGCCGCGGACGAGACGCTACCTGGCTCGCCAGCCGCGGACGCAGCCAACGCCGGAACTCTGCCGCACTCCGACAAGCTGGTCAGGGAGGATGTGGTGGGCGATCACGGAAGCTTCGTGAGCTCCGAGGGGAGCCCTGAGGCTGAGGCGTTCCTTCGGATGGCGAATCATTCGCTGGTGCACGCGGCGCTCCAGAAAGAAATCGACGAGGCCCTCGCTGCTCGCAACAAAGCTGAGCAGCTGAAGCTCGGTCTGGATCGGGAGGACACGCACCTTCGCGGCGCGCGCATCAGTTTTGATCGAGAGGTACAGGTTACGTTTGTGGATCCGGAGGTATTCTGGAGCGCCTTCAAACCACTGGACGATCAGCGCAAATTCGCGCTGCTTCAACGTTTGCGCGATACGCCGGCAGCATTCGCAGATGAGCTCGCGGCTGCGCACGCGCCGGACGGTGCAAGCGGTGGCAGGCGTTCGCCTGGTTGGTTCACGAAGGTTGCCGAGCAACTCCCAGGAAGAAACCCGACCCAGCGCGTCTTCCGGCCAAACATCGGCATCGAGGGCGCCGGCCGGCTCACCGCTGGCGCGGGCGAGCGGTACGTGGCGGCCGTGCGCGACCACAACCGGGCCTACGCGCACGCGGCCCGATCGCTCGGCTTACCCGAAACCGCTCAGCCGGCCGAAGTGAGGGAGGCGCTCGGCGCACACATCGAATCGGTGTCGGCGCGGAAGGCGAGCGCCCTCGCTCAGCGCAGTGCGCTGGGCCGGCCCCCCACCGCCGATGAACTGCTGCGTACGTACAGCGGTCTCCATCCGGAGGACCGACAGTGCGTAGTAAGGCAACTGCCTGCGGCGGTAGGGCTGCTTCAGAAGGCCGCAGGCATCGCGCAGGAGCTTGCGGAAGGGCCGCGTCGTAAAGGTGGCGGCTGGAGCGTTTGAACACTGCTTGAGCCTTTGGTGGAGAGCTTTGGTGAGGATCAACCTAAAAGGGCCATGTCAACGATCAATCTCTTGCGTGGACAAGCTGCTTAAATCACATGAACATGCTTTCCGGCTTTCGCCCACGCGGTAATCGTATTCTCCGCGAATGCCGCATATCCGACGCGGCGATCCTCGCCAATTACCTGTCCGCACCAGCCCGGGCCCTGCGATGTTTCTGCGCACACCCAAGCTCCAGAATCACCGGCCTGCACTACTGGTCCAAGGCACGCCCGTATAAACGAGCGCCAACGGACCTCAAATAGATCATTGAAGCAATAGGTTTGACCGTTCATTCGCAGCCGATAGAAAAGCGCCAGCCCACCGACCTCAGCGATTCGATGGCTTGAGGTTCGGCCTACAAAGGTGATTTCTTGGCCAGGCGTCATCGTATTCTTGGCCACTACACCTGCTAGGGGTCCGATCGAGAGGATTTCAAGGTCGGCGGCAACTCCGGATTCCAGTTCAACAAGTCTAGTGTCGACAAGCGAGATATGAGGACTGCTCGTGTAGGCATTGCATGGACCCGGTCCCGGACAGGGCTGTAAATCGATCGACTTCGCACTTGTTCCGATTGCACTCGCGTGCGCATCGTCGTGCTGTGCCGGCTGCTCAACTGGCGTCTGCGGCGGAAGCACGTGTGCGCATGTCATACCATAACGGACACCGGAGATATCCTCAACGATGCCACCAAGCGTACCGTACGCGCGTGCGCCTGCCCCGATACTCAAGCCACCGACAATGGGTCGAGTAGCTGCGCGAGGATTCGCAGAAAGGCGAGCGAGGGGCCGTCCCTCAAAAATCACAGGCAAGCGCGAACGCGGCAACTCAGGGATAACGACATTTTCACCGTTTGCGGGCGGTCGCAGACAAACGATGAGCCGGACTGGAGGTGTCTCTTCAACTCGGCCCAACATGCGACAAAGATCATCCCAGAATGGTGGACGCCAGTTAAGGTCCGGCGGACGCAATGGAATCCATGACTGGTCATTCATGCCAATTTCGCTACCAATCATGAACGGGAATGCTCCCGGACCCCAACGGCGCCACTCCCGAAACCATCGATACCACTCATTGGTTTGGCCACTTTCGTTTAACCGCCAAGCATTGAGCCACCAATCATCTAAAGTCAAAATCACCCCTTGAACTTCAGGCCGCTCGGCCAAGGGGCGAACGATTTCTGAGAGACCGTACTCTTCAGCGAATGATCGAAGATAGTCCATATCACACCTCGTGTCGTTCAGCCGGCGGAGGCGGCTCCCTAACGAGTTCCGGCATTGGTGGCGGCTGTTTTGTAATAGGTGCAGCCAAGCCACTTACTAGTGTGAAGAGGACGAGTATCACCGATGCGGTCGGTGGGTCATACCAGTCCAGATACTGAAAGAGGCCTCCACCAGTCGCATATGCCCACACAACAAAAGCAATGGTAGCCATCCCGCCATTTGTCCATGCTTCTTTGCGCGTTTCTGTGAAGCGAGTGATATACAAAGGAGTGCAGATGAGGCAAACAAAGAAGGTGAGGTAAGCGAGGGTTCTCGGATTGCTAGCGGCAGTTGCTACTCCGCTCGCGCTTATGTAAGCGGCAATCACCTCGGCTGGAACGTACTTGGCAACTCGGTCAAAGTATTCCTTGACATCGGCTGCCTTTCCTTCTCCACTGCGAAAGCGTCCCACTCCCGCAGGGATGACTTTTTCTTTCACAATGCGCATGCTCGCGACCTCCACACCGAATTAAGGGATCCAGACTTGGGGCCCTTGGGCTCCAAGAGTACAAACTTACCGCAGGAAGGGGTCGAATTGGCGTGGGCTACTGGTGAGAGATTGATGACTTTGGAACGTGCTACCCTATTGCAACGCCTCCGTAGCACCTTAATCCGCAGAATGCCCGTTGTCAATCCAATCAAATGGCGGGTTCTAGAAGCACACGAGAGCGCAGAGATGCAATATAGTGCAGCAGGATGTAGTCGCCCGGAGTGACGGTTATGATAAACGCGGATGAGAGCAGAGCCTAAAACTCGATTACCCCCTAGAGAAAAGTGATGGACGAGTTCAGCGCCGAAGCCGATCCGGCCGGTGCCTTTCCTCGTTCATCCTGTCACCGAGAGTTTCCACGATGTCGCGCTGCCTCAACAAGGCCACGTTGATCGGCTACCTGGGTGCCGATCCCGAGATCCGCACCATCCCCAGCGGCGCACGCGTCGCTCAGTTCTCGCTGGGCACAACGCGCCGGTGGAACGACCGCAACGGCCGCCCGCAAGAGAAGACGCAGTGGCACCGCGTGCTGGTGTGGGACAGCCTGCCGGCGACGTTCGGCTTTGCGGAGAAGTACCTGCGGAAGGGCGACCGTGTCTACGTCGAGGGCGAGATCGACTATCGCTCCTACGAGACGGACAGCGGAGACACCCGCTGGACCACGGAGATCAAAGCGTCGGAGATCCTGGGCGCGGGCGAGCTCGCCGGTGGCGATGAGCGGCGCGGCGGCCGGAGCATGCGCGGCAGGGCGGCCGTGGAGGCCGGGGCCGAGCTCCAACTGGCGCTGTAGCGATGGGCTACGACGCTCCCTACCCCGAGTTCAGCTGGTCACACTCGCGGGACCGCGCTTTGGCGGAGTGCGCCCGCGCCTACTTCTGGCGGTACTACGGCAGCCACGGAGGGTGGCTGCCGGACGCCCCGCAGCAGTCGCGACAGGCATACGCCCTCAAACAGCTCACGACGTTTCCGCTGATCGTCGGGTCGGCAGTCCACGAGTGCGCCCGCGACTGCGCCCTGGCGGTGCGGCAGGGCGCGGCTCGCCCCTCGTTCGAGGTCATGCTCGCCCGCGTCTCGCACGCGCTGAACCGCGCCGTGCTTGGCGCACATCACCGCGCGGCCTTCGTCCGGGACCCGAAACGGTTCGTAATGCTGCGGGACGCGTGGCACTCCGGCCGCGCGGATTCCTCCGCCCTCCCCGCCGCAGTAGCGAAGGCACGCGTGTGCCTGCGGACTCTTGAATCGTCCGCCGTCTGGCAGGATCTGGAAGGCTGCCGGCCCGAATGGGTGGCGGTCCCGGATGGCCCTGAGGCATTCGTCCACGAAGGCTGGCCGGTCTACGCGGGCCCTGACCTGATCTACCGCCCGGAGCGGCGCGTCGTCATCCTCGACTGGAAAACGGGCGACGACAGCGATGCCGAGTTGCAGATCCCGCTCTACGCGCTCTACTGCCGGACCGTGCTCGGGCTTCCGTTCCGCGAAGATGAATGGTTCGGGCGGGTGGTCAACCTCTCCACCGGCGCCGACACCACGTTCGAGATTTCCCGCTTAGACGTGGTGCAGGCCGCGGGGCGGGTGCGGGAGAGCATCCAGGTGATGCAGTCGCTGCTGGCCGACCCGGACAGGAACGCGCCGCGGCCGATGGCGGAATTTCCGCTCGCCTCCGCAGAGCGGCGTCACGGCTGCTCGTTCTGCCCGTTCTATCCCCTTTGCGAGGAGGAGATGGCGTCTGAGCAGGTCGACACGTGGCCGGAGCCGTCTGGTGAGAGTTAAACTGGTTCCGTCTGTAGGAACATGACGTCATGCGGATTGATGGGCTGCACACCAACAGCCAAGGCCGGTCCAGCCGCGTCGCCGTGTGCTCCAGCCAGTCGGCGGTCTCGGAAGGCGGCCGCGCCGTCCAGCTGCTCGCACTGCAGGTGAGGTCGTCGAACCGCTCTTCCGGCTCCGCTCCCGGAGTTGGTGGGGTAAGGCGCTTGCGACAGGAGAAAGGAGGGGCGGACCTGCGTGGCCGCCCCTCCCTTCTGCGACGATGACGGGCGCGTTGACGGGTCGCGACGCGCGTTTCCTCGAGAGACCGTCACGTCGGATCGGGCATTCGCGACAGGACCGAGTGGGCGAGCATTTCGCCCATCCTGCGCGCGGCCCACCGGCGGGCACCGTCCTCGTCACCGAGCGCCTGATGGCCGCGGATCATGCCAACGTAGATGCGGTCCTTTGCCTCGAACGCGTCCGCGCTATCCACGGCCTTGAACGGATTGAGCAGCTCGAACGCCTTCTCGAGCACGTCGAGCCCCTCTCGCGCCCACGTCCCGCTTTTCACCATCGCCCGGCCCATCTCGATTTCGCTCCAGAGCCGCGGCATGATCGGGCTCTGCGGCATGCTCAGCGACCGCATATAGGCACGGAAGCCCTCGCGGCCGCGGGCCAGCAGCAGGTCCACGCGCTCTTCGTCATCGAAGAGGTTCCCGCCGTCCAGGAACCCGTCCATCCCCGATGCGATCCCCGTCACGCACACGACCGAACCCTCCTCGGCGATGCTCGCCCGGTACTCCAGTCCGCCCGTCGCCGCAACCGTCTCGCTCGCCGCCACCAGCAGGGCGGTGATGAAGTCATGGTTGGCGCGGTGGAGAAGGCGAAAGAAGCGGCGCGGCCCCGTGCTGTCCAGAGCTTCGCGGAGCGCCTGCTCACCGCCCTGGAAGTGCGCGTTCCCGATCTGCACGGCGGCGGCGGCGATTGCTGCGCGGTGCTCGGGATGCGTCCGGATGCATGCCTCCACCAGCTCACCCCTGGTAGCCCGGATCGGCCGCGGCTCCGCGACGCGGACGAGGCGCGAAAGGTTCATGCTCAGCACCGTCTCCGCGAAGACGCCGGCGCCCATCCGATAGAACCAGTCGCCGTACATCTCCTCCGCCAGTGACTCGATCGTTCCGTCGGGGGAGGTGATCAGCTCATTCGCGCGCCTCTGGAAGGCCGCTTCGAACGCATCCGCCTTCTCCGGGTCCGTGCACTCCAGCACCTCGCGCGCCCACCCCAGGAGCCGCTCGGTCCCCGGCGCCGGGCTGGCTCCCGCCGCTTCGAGGATCGCGCGGCAGCGGCGGGTGAGCGGATGCGGGTCTTCGTGCGGCGGGATCTCCCGCACGATGTCGAACTCGCCGTCCGGCCGGGTCGTCCGCGTCTCGCCGGGAGAGAGGCTGACGTACACGACGTGGTCGCCGTGGGCCATGCGCCACCAGATGCGCCACGGCGGCACCACGTTCTCCTGCGCGCCGGTGCTCAGGACGTTCGCGTGCCCCAGGTCCGCCACCGTGGGATCACGGCACAGCAGGATGTAGAGGATACGCTCGAGCATCAACTCGTCGCGCCGCGGCTGGCGACGTTCTTCCGTCATGAAAACCTCCGCGATGAAGGGTGGCGGGCCTCGAGCGAGGAGACGCGCGGTCGCGGCACGCTCCGCGGCGTCGTGCCCCGGGTCAGGGGGTGAGCCGGAAGTGGCGGATCGCGGCCTTCTCCACCACCTCCGCGTGGCGCTCGCTCCGGGACCGAGGGATGCCGGCCGCCTGGAGCTGGTCGCGGACCCCGGCCCTCGCGCGCTCGAATGCCTCGGGCGACGCCGCGTGGTTGGTGACCGCAGGCGCGATCTCCGCAATCGCCGCCAGGTGCGACTGGTTGCCGGTGAACTCGCCCGACCTGACCTGCTCGACGAAGTCGAGGAACCGCGCGCGGTGCTTCAGCGCGATCTCCTCGACGCCAAGGAACTTGGTCAGATAGGTGGTCAGGATGGCGGAGGCGAACCCGATGATCACCGGGTCCGGGACCATGTGCCGCTCACCATCTTCGTAGACATACCAGACGTCGATGCCGATGTCCCGACTGATCTCATGAACGGTGTCGTCCAGTTCCATTGTGTCCTCCGGCGCGAAGCAGGTGGAATCCCTGGTGGCCCACGCAGCATGAAATTGGCGGAAGCGGTCCGCGTCAAGCATCGGATCATCGGATCGTCACCCATGCCCGAACGGCGTCCGGAAAGACGTGCGGATCGACGGTGCGGAGCTCTACCGCGCCAATCTGGTGCTCGTCGGTTTCGACATCTCAGTCCCCTCAAGCCATCGATTCCAGGCATTTCGGCGGCCGGTGTTGACAACCCGGGGTACCATGCGGAGCGGGCATGACCCGAAACCTCGCACCCCTGTTGTCGCTGGCGCAGCATGATTTACACCCCGCTTCTGCCTCCTCCCACGTCTAAAGGGGACACCGCGAGCCCGCCTGCCGCTGCGGCTCGCGCGTCCCTCCGCACGTGGGTCGAAGCGGCCTTGCCGATTGCCCGCGAACGAGCACAATTGATCTGCCGGATGCGCGCCGCCCTCGAATCGGGCGACGACCAGACCGCCCTTGCCCTCGCTCGGGAGGTGGCGGGGCTCCTTTGACCCATCCTGCCGCCATGACCTCACCCGGCATCCCCGTCGTAGAGCTTCTCCGTGTCAGCATCGAGTCCCAGGACTCAGACGAGCGCCTGGGACTTGATGCTCAACACAGCGTCAATCTCGCCACCTGCGCCCGCTTCGGCCTGTCCATCGTCGGAGAGCCGATCCGCGTCGTGGTCAGCGGAGCGGAGATCGTGGGCTCGGAGGCGATGGATCAGCTCCTCGACGCGATCGCCCACGGACAGGCCGCCGGCGTCGTCATCGCGGAATACAGCCGGCTCTTCCGCCCGGACCGCTGGGACGACTACCGCATCCTCCAGACGTTCGTGGACCACGGGGCGCTCATCTACCTCCCCTCCGGCCCGATCGATCTGCAGACCGAGGGCGGGTTCGTGATGGCGACCGTGAACAACATGCTGGTGTCGCTGGAGCGGCGGCGGATCAAGGAGCGGTTTGCGCGCGGCAAAGAGGAGCACCGCCGGCGCGGCGGGCACCCGAACGGAGCGCACCAGGTTCCGCTGGGTCTCGCCTTCAGCAAGGAGGAGGGCTGGTCGTACACGGCGGATGCGGAGCGGGTGCGCGAAATCTTCCGGCGCGTGCTGGCGGGCGAGCGCAACTTCGGCCGGCTCGCGGACGAGATGAAGGTTTCGCGGACGCTGCTGCGCCTGATCCTCCACCGCCCCGAGTACACCGGGTGGCGAGTCTACGAGAAGCGCGTAGGAGGGAAGTACCCGAACGGTCGCACCCGGCTCGTGCCGCGCCGGCTGGAGGACGTCATCCGCGTCCGCCTGCCGCTGGAGCCGTTGATCTCGGAGGAGGACTTCGCGACCGTCCAGGCGATCCTCTCGACGCGGGGCGGCCCAAGCGTTTACCGGGTCAGGGGGATCGATCCATTCCTCTCCCGGGGCTACCTCGTCTGCGCGGCGGACGGACGGCAGCTCTACGTCAACGCCTCGAAATCGAAGGGCCGCAGCTACTACCTCTGTGAGAACCATCGCAAGCCGGCGCCCGGCGTGGAACGCTGCCAACTCGGCTACCTGCGCCGGGAGGTGATGGAGGAGCACGTCGACGCGGCGCTCTCCGGCTCGCTCGCGGACGAGGAGCTACTGTGGAACGCCGTGCGGGCGTACGAGGAGTCGCTGGACGCGGCGTGGAGGACGCCGAGCGTGGATGAGGCCGCAGTGCGTCGGCAGCTCGCGGAGCTGGAACAGCGGAGGGAGCGGATCGTGGAGAGCTACCTGGACGGCATCATCTCGCGGACCCGCCGAGACCAGGAGCTGGCGGAGATCGCGGAGAAGTCGGCGGCCGCCGCGGCGCTCCTGAAGCAGGAGCCCGCCCCGCCCGCTCCGGCCCTCACCAGGGAAGACGTTGCCGCCTTCGCGCTGGTGCTGGCCGAGTACGCCTTCCTGGAGCGGGAGGCCAAGCGGGTGATGCTGGAGGCGCTCACGCCTCGCATCTACGTCCGCAAGTACGCAGTCGTGGGGGTGGAGCTCCCCACCCGCGCCTTCCTGCAGACGAGCGGCGAGGCGTGGTTACGCGAACATGCAGAGCAGTACGGCAGCCAGTAGATGTCTACGCCGTCCATCATCGGCAGCTCATCTCCATCGAGTCGGTCCACCGGGATTCACCGGCCGCCCAAGGTACGTCCCGCGCGCACGGGCACAAGGCCCGCGAGGGCACCAGGCGAGCGTAGCGGGTGGCCGCGTAAACAAGATTTTACTTGCAGGTGGACGAATATTTATGTCTTAATGGGGATGCCACATTCTTGGTTTCATGATCTCTCCATCCACCATCCGCAGGAGAAGCACATGCCCGAGCCCATCGAGTTCATGATCTGCACGGCCGACAGCTTCGCCGGAAAGGCGGGGACGATGCACGTCACGGGGCTGGACCTTCCCGAGGCGCAGGGCGACGGCGTGGACCCGCCCGTCTGCAACGTCGTCTTTCCAAAGGGGACGAAGGCGATCCGCTGGAAGGACTCGCTGGACTGGGGATGGTTCCTGGGTGGCGAGCTGATCGACGACCTCGACCTCTGGAACTACGACTCGAAGTTCATCAAGGAATACTGGAGCGAGGGAGAGGGATCGCAGATCTCGCCCGAGCCGGTGTACGCGTACTCGAAAGGGCTGCTGGTGGGGCCCGACGAGAAGCCGGCGTTCATCTTCCCGCTGGCCGGCAACTACAACCCCTTCCCCCCGTACGACGTGGCCGACCGGCTGGTGGTGCGCGTGCTGTCGCCGAGCGACGTGGAGTTCCTGGACGAAAGCCTGGGGCCCCTCGAGCACGAGATCGAGGTCGTGGAGCCGTTCGGCAATCTGCCGCCGCTGCCGACGGACCCCTGCGAGATCACGCCGGAGTTCTGCGAGCCCGTGCCCGACGACATCACGTCCATCTGCAACGTGACGAAGCTCTGCCCGGACGAGGAGGAGATGGAGGTCCACACGCTGCGCGGGCGCGACCTGGCGGCGGCGGCCGCGCAGCACCTGCGCATCGCCGCGGTGGCGCTCGCCGCCGACGGCGGCGCCGTGGGACGGGGCTACGCCACGTCGGCCCTCCGCCAGGCCCGCTCGCGCGCGCAGAAGGCGCGCGCCTTCGCCGATGCCGCGCTCCGCGCGCAGCGGGAGGTCCTGAGGTTGCTCGGCGAGCAGGGCGGGATGCCGCGCACCCTGCGCTACGCCGCCGACGCGGGGTACGCCCTGGGCCGCGGCCTCCATTCGCTGGAGCGGTGCCTGGCGCGCCTGGATGCGTCCGGCGCCGACGGCCTCACGCGCGCCTGGTGCGACGCGCGCCTGGCCTATCTCCACCTCGCCGGGGCGATGGAAAGCGAGCTGCGGATGAAGGCGTGGGCCATTCCCGCCGAGGCGCGCCGGCCCGCGGCCACCGCGGACGCACCCGCGACCGTCAGCGGCGTGACCACGCTGGTCGGGCCGTGACGCGCCCGGCGGCGCGGGGTTCCCCGCCCGCCGCCCGATGAACGCAGGCCCACGCTCCGGCTGCGGAGCGTGGGCCTTTTTCGCTTTCCGCGAGATGGCTCGATGCGCGTCATACCACAGTACAGACTTTAGTTCTGAATCAGGTTCTTGAACTGAATTCCTCACACGGAGTCAACGGAGTCAACGGAAAACGACTCTGCTGACTACGTTAACTCCGTGTGAGGCCCCTTCCGTCAGAGACTGGAATCCAGAACTATCCTCGGCAAATTGGTATCAATTCCGTGCGCGTCGCCTCCTCACTCCCGACCGAGCGAAACGCCCGTCATTCGCTGCACCTGCCCGTTCGGGAGCGGTACTTCCGCATACACCATGTAGGGGGACTGGTCGGTCAGGTACCAGGTGGCGACGAGCCTTCCCTCGCCCCTGCTCCGCTCCTCCACCTTCCAGCTCTCCACCCACGCTCCTTCCACCTGCACGCGCTCGCGTCCCAGCACGGAAAAGACCCGCACCTCGGCGCTGCTCATCCCGGGCGACCACACCGGGGCGGTCATCACCAGCCCCGGGCACAATCCCACCGCGAGCGGAACGAGGTCCGAGGCGGAGGCGATGAACGCGGCTGGTCGAGCGTCAGCTCCACCTGCTCGACGGCGGCATCGGGCGACACCCGCCGCGTGCCGCGGACCCGGGTCCCGTCGATCGTCAACGCCGTGAACGCCCCGTCGCTCGAGGTGCGCGCGTACGCATACGGAGCCAGCGTGCTGGCGTCGTAGGTCTGCAGCAGCACCCAGTGGACCGAGTCGCCCGCGGGGGTGAGCCGGGTGCCGCGGGTGGCCCAGCGCATGACCCGGCGGCCCGCCGAATCCCCGAGCGTCAGCTCGTTCGTCCAGGAGGTGACGGCCGGTGAACCCTCCGCGCCGCGGTAGACGCGGTTGCGGGCGAAGTGGGGCGGGTAGACCGCGCCCCTCACCTCCGCGGAGCCGACGTGGAGACGGAGCGTGTCGGCGCCCGCGGGACAGGGATCGGGCGGCGGGCAGGCCGCGAGCAGCACCGCGCAGAGGGTCGGGATCATCGCGTCACCAGGGGAAAGCGTCGAGGAAGGGAGTTCCGGCGGCTGGACGGGCCGAACGGGCGGCCCGCGCCGTGAATATAACGCACCCTGTTCCCCGCCCCAGAAATCCCGGGACGAACCGCTATCGGAAGCATCCAGGCGGCGTCCACGCCTGCTTGAAGCGTGGCTGCGCGATCATACGGAGCCGTACGGAAGCCAGCAGGCATCGACCACCGGAGCGGCGCCGGGACGCTCCGTCACGCCGCCGCACCCGCGGTCCGGGATGCCTGCGACGCGCGGTAGGCGGCGCAGATCGCGTGCACCGCGTGCCGAAGGGCGCGGCATGCGCATTCAACCGCAAACTTTCCCATTTCTCTACTGCTGCCTCACGAGCTCATTCTCCGGAGCCACCTCTCAAGGCTCGCCTGGCTTTCGCCACTCTTCCGACCAGCGAGCAGCGCTTCGACTCCAATGTGCTCGTCCAGGTCCTCCCACTCGATAGCATCCCCCTCGCCAAGAAGACGCCAATTGGAGCGCTGCTGCGGCGATCCGTGAAGCAGGCGGGGAAACCACTCGATGGGTACGCTGACCGCGCGTCCATCCGCCAGATGGACGGTCAACCGCTCATCGCTGACGTCGACCTGTGTGGCGACAGGTTCGATCTCAAGCACCAAAGTAGTCATCCCACGCCTTCCTGAAGGTCGCGATGCTGCGCTACGAGCTCCTGGACACGTGGAGGATGTACATCAGTGGAGCGTCATTCGTGGATCAGCTCGTCCATTCGCTTTGCCGAGAACCCTGCGGTCGCCCGGTCGCCACGGACGGTGACAGGCACGGCGGCGGGACGCTCCGTCACGCCGCCGCACCCGCGGTCCGGGATGCCTGCGACGCGCGGTGCTCGGCGCAGATCGCGTGCACCTCGGCGTCGGTGTAGGTGTGGTCGCAGCTCTTGGCGCACTCGAAGATGTGGGCGGCCAGCGCCTCGTCCTCGTCGAAGCCGTGGGCGCGCAGCCAGTAGCGCACGTTGCTGATCCCGCTCATCGGGCTGATCTCGATCTTCTGGTGGAGCCCGAACCACCCCGCCGGCACCCCCGAGTACACCCGGTCCGCCAGCCAGGCGTCGCCCTTCGCCTCGGCCTTCACGATGGCCGCGGCGTGCACGCCCGTGCCGGTGCGGAAGGCATCTTCCCCGAACACCGGCCAGTTGTAGGCGACGGGAACGCGGCAGGCCTCGGCCGCCAGGCGCACGTAGTCGGCCATGCGCGAGAGATCGCGGTTGTGCATCCCCAGCAGCTTGAAGTTCACCAGCAGCAGGTCCATCTCCGCGTTCCCGCAGCGCTCGCCGATCCCCAGCGCGGTGCCGTGGATGCGGTCGGCGCCCGCCTCCACCGCGGCCAGGCAGTTGGCGATGGCGAGCCCGCGGTCGCGGTGCCCGTGCCAGTCGACCTTCACCGCCTCGCCGCTCGGCTCCACCACCTCGCGCCTTACGAACCGCAGGAGCTGGCGCACGCCCTCGGGCGTGGCATGCCCCACCGTGTCGCACACGCAGATGCGCCGCGCGCCGCACTCGATGGCGGTGGTGTAGAGCGCCTTCACCTCCTCGGGCGCGGCGCGGGTGGTGTCTTCCGTCACGTACATCACCGGGAGCCCCTCGGACACGGCGAACGACACCGCCTCCTCGGTGGCGCGCAGCATCCGGTCCAGGGTCCAGTCCTCGGCGTACTGGCGGATGGGTGAGCTGCCGATGAAGGCGGCGACCTCGATGGCGATCCCCACGCGCTGCGACACGTCGACGATGGGCTGCACGTCGGCGCGGACGGTGCGCGCGGCACAGTTGGGCTCGATGCCGAGCCGGTTGTCGGCGATCTCGCGGGCGAGCGCCTCCACGTCGCGCACCGCGCGCGGGCCGGCGCCGGGAAGCCCGATGTCGGCCGAGGCGATGCCGAGCTCGGCCATCAGGTGCAGCAGCCGCACCTTGTCCCCGATCGGCGGATCGGTGACGGAGGGGGACTGCAGCCCGTCGCGCAGCGTCTCGTCGTTGAGCTGCACGCCGCGGCGGGTGGAGTAGTCGAAAGTGCCTTCGGCGCAGTTCCAATCGTGGATCAGCTCCCTGTACTGCATCGTTCCCCTCGTCGTGGCGCGTACGGTGGATGGGGGCCGCGAACGGGTGAAAGCTAGCGGGATTCCCACCCCTCCGAAACGGCGGCGGCGGCATCATTCGAACGGCTCGTCCCATACCGAGCCCGGAAAAAGGTCGCCTAACGCGGAGACGTGGAGACGCGGAGAGAACCCCGAGCCCCTCTGCGACTCCGCGTCTCTGCGCGAGACGCATTTTACCAGGTCAGGGGAACCTGTGCGCCGGGTGGCGCCATGCGGGTGAGGCCGCCCCACACGATGTCGTGGAAGTGCGCGTCCATCTCCTCCGCCGACGGGCGGCAGCCGCGGTTGAGCCACCAGCGCATCATCTCCACCAGGGCGGCGGCGAACAGGCGGGCGGCGGCGGCGGGGGGCAGCGAGGGCGTCGCGGCGCCGGGGCAGAGCTCGGCGACCCGCCGCTCGATCACCTGGGCCAGGTGCCCGGGCGACGGAGCTGCAGGGCGAGGCGGGTGTCGCGGCGCAGGCGCTGACGCACTACAACCACGCGCTGAACCAGGCGTTCGCGAAGGTGCTGGTGGCGGCCTCGTCCGCCGCCATCGGCCTCTGGTCGATGGAGATCGTGCGCACAGGGCAACTGCGGCGCAGTGCCGGCATCCTGGGGTGCGCCGTCGCGGCGCTCGCGCTGCTCGCCCTCTTCTCCGGCCACCTGCGGCTGGACGTGCACGGGTTCGGCGCCGTGGTGCTCGCGCAGGCCACGTGGCTGATCGTCGTCGGCCTGGAGCTGCGCGGAGACGGCCCGCGGGTCTCCCACGGAGTTGCGGAGGAGCGGAGGGGAACAACTTGAGTCGGCCGCGCGTTGACACGGTCTGTGACCGCCGGGCGGAGCACGGCACGGCCGACAATAGAGGAGTCTTGCAGAACGACGGTGCGCACAAAACGGCGGGCAAATCATTTTCGCGTCCGCCGTGGTCCCCGCCCACGAACAGGATACCTGTTGTGAGCAATGATTACGGCGAAGAACAGAAGAAGAATCGCGAGCACGAGAACTACCATCACCCACGGCGTCTGCGAGGCACCTCCGACAATCACGCAAAGAGACCCGAAGAGGCAAAGACAAATCACGATGAACACCGCTGCCGCCGGGTCGTCCGGAAGCACGACGTTCCAGAACGGCGCCTTCACGCGAGCCCGGCTCCGGCCGGTAGGATTTCTTGTCATCTCGGATCCGCGGTTGAAGCCCTGGAGAACGCGTGGCAGACTGCGCCGCCGCGACGTGAGCGTCGGCATAAGCGTAAGACAGAAGTTATCAGGCGAAGTCGACCCCGTTTGCACAAAATGAGGTCTGCCGCTCCCTGCGCAGGAACGATCTGGCCAGCGCCGTATCCCTTATCGATCAGGTAAGTGATGATCCGCAGCCGTTCGCGGTAGTGGCGCGCTGCACGGCGCATCGCCGGCGCCGCGGTTTCGCAGGAGATGAGGTCTTCCGTCCGCAGAACCCACTGGATGCTCACCATCGACAGGTCTTCCGCACGAGAGGAAGCGCAGACACAGCGACAGGCACCTATTCCCCTTCGGCTACGGGTCGGAAGCCGGCCAGCAGCGTCGACGGCAGTACCAACGCGGCGGTTGCAACCAGGGGAAGTAGCGGCCGACGGACCATGTCACACGCTCCGTATCGTCGTCGGGTTGAAGGAAGTAGAGGCTCGCATCGCGGGGTGATATGCCGAGAAGCCGGGGAGCTTCGGAAATCTCGAATGATTTCTTGAACTCGAGGTCGGTGAATCTGAGACGGGCCAGGCCCGAAGACGGGTTCGAGCTGCTTCGCGTTGAAGTACTGGACATCGATCGAACCGTCGAGAGCCGCGAAGATATCCGACAACCAGCTATACGAGTTGCGCCATGCATCGTGGCTTCAGGGGTTGCGTTGGTCGGCGCCGGGTCAGGAAGCCTGTGGGAAGTTTCGGAGCGGTAGTCTCCATTTGTCGATTGGCGATCCGTGACTCAGGTACCGATATGATCCTCGAATAATCACTTAAATCAAGACAAATCAACGATTTGCGCGGAAGCGTGGGTTCCGAAGCTGTGACTCCTCTGGATCGTCGAACAATTGCGCACAGCATTGCGCAAGTGGTTGTGTTCGTGTCACATAGCACAGTGGGGCATTCACCGATGAAGCGCATTCGTGATTCTCGGATTTGTGTAGCTCGTTGGTGAAGAAGAGGATGTCCTTCTTGTAGCGAGCGAGAACAAATCCTTGACAGGGAGGACTCCCCACGACGAGCGACCAATACCGACGGTCGGATCGAATACGCGTTGACACCTTCTCGCCCCCGCAGCATGTTCCGCGCTCCAAGCCACCCCCGCTCACAGCAGAATGATCTCCAGTTCCGCCCCTCCCGCCGTCCTCGGCGACGCCCGCCTGAGGCCACTCCGCGCGCTCGCCCGGGAGAGCGACGCGCGGACGCTGGCGGAGCAGCTCGAGCTGGTGGTCATCCCCGCCCCGCCCTTCGGCGAGGAGGCGCGGGGGGCGCGGGTGCTGGAGCGCTTCCGCGAGCTGGGGCTGGCGGACGCGCGCCGCGACGCGGAGGGGAACGTGCTCGGCGCCGTCCCCGGCGGCGACGCGGCGGCCGGGCCGGTGGTGGTGGCGGCGCACCTCGACACCGTGTTCGCCGCGGGGACGGCGCTCGCGCCGCGGCACGAGAACGGGCGCATCTACGCGCCGGGGATCACCGACAACGCCCGCGGGCTGGCGGGGATGCTGGCGGTGGCGCGGCTGCTGGCGGGCGCGGGGGTGCGGCCGCGGCGTAGAATCGTCTTCGCGGCGACGGTGGGCGAGGAGGGCGCGGGGGACCTGCGCGGGGTGAAGCACCTGTTCCGCGAGGGCGGCGAGCTGCGCGGGGCGGACGCCTTCGTCGCGCTGGACGGCTCGGGGCTGCGCCGGATCGTGCACCGCGCCATCGGCTCGCGGCGGCTGCGGGTCGAGCTCTCGGGCCCCGGGGGGCACTCCTGGGCGGACCGCGGCGCGCCGAACCCCATCGCCGCGCTGGGGGCGGCGGTCGCGCGCATCACCGCGCTCGCGCTCCCGGAGCCGGCGCGCACGGCGCTCACGGTGGCGCGCGTGGGCGGCGGCACCAGCATCAACGCCATCCCCGACGGCGCCTGGATGGAGCTGGACCTGCGCAGCGAGGCGCCGGGGGTGCTCCCGCGGCTGGAGGAGAGCGTGCGCGCCGTGCTCGCGCGCGCCGTGGACGAGGAGGACGCGCGGCGCCGGCAGGGAACGGAGGCGCTGGCCGCGAAGGTGACGGTGATCGGCGACCGGCCGAGCGGCGAGACGCCCCCGCGCGACCCGCTGGTGCAGGCCGCGCACGCCGTCACCTTCGCGCTGGGGCAGAAGCCGGAGCTGGTGGGCTCCTCCACCGACGCCAACGTGCCGATGGCGCTCGGCATCCCCTCCATCGCCCTCGGCGTGGGCGGCGACTCGGGGGGCATCCACACCACCGACGAGTGGTACAGCAACGAGAACGGCGCCCTCGGGGTCGAGCGCGCCCTGCTCATCGTCCTCGCCGCCGCGGGGGTGGAAAGCTGACGCTGTGGGGTGAACAGGCAGGCGAAGGAGCACAACACAACTTTGCGACAACCCCGATCGCGACGTAACGTACCGCAACGACTGAGACGGTTCGGAAGCGAGTCACCATGCTGGGAGCCCGCAACAAGGTTGGCCTGACGGCAGCCCAGATCGAGCGGTGCCAGACGATCTGGCTGGTGCTTTGCGGCGAATCCTCGCGTGTGCTCGACGTAGCCGAGGCACACCGTCATGGCTCCCGCACCCGATTCAGCGAAGGAGCGTGCGGCGGTGATCCTCGGCGCCGACGTTGTGCCGGGGACGGGCCAGACCCCCAACGCACGCATGTCGATGCTCGCCTGCCTCGCACACGAGCTGGCACACGCCGAACGTTACGACCTCGGGTACCGTCGCCCTGTGGAGCTTCCAGACATGCTGCCTGACGAAGCCGAAACCAGCCTCCATGCTTCGTTCATACCTGTGTTGAGCCCGCGAGACCGTGAGGATCTGGTGGAAGACGCCAGGGAGCGGCTCTCGGACTGGCTCGCCTCGCACGAACAGGTGGGCGCATGAAGGTAGAGCCGAGCGGTGTGATCATGACCGGCGTGTGCGAGGTACAGACGCCGGTGTGCCAGGCGAAGGAGCCCGCGCCGATCACCGCGGTGTGGACGCTTCCGGGCCGCAACCAGATCAACGTCTGTCGTGCATGCCTGGAGGAATGCGTCAGGGACGGCGAATGGGAAATCCCCGGCGCGAGGATCCAGCGGCGCTTCGACGTCGCCGTGTACGATGATGCGGCGCGTACGCAGCTCGTGGTGGAAGTGAAGGCCAGCCGTCCAGCGGACACCCGCGGAGCAACGGAATGGGCGACGGCGATCCACCGGAATCTCGTAGCCCACGCCGGAATCCCGGCTGCCCCGAACTTCCTTCTCGTTGGCTACCCCGACGCATTCTTCGTCTGGGTCGGCTCGACGGTATCCGAGTACGCGCGGTCTCCGGATTACGTCTATTTCGCTCCTTCCGTCCTGCAATCGTACCGCGACTCGGTTGAAGACGACGGGACGCCCCACGAGCAGGAACGTGTCGTCGCCATGTGGCTGGAGGATCTCCTCCGGAACGACAGGGGTCCGCAACGCCAGCGCATGATAGACGCCTCGGACGCGTTGAACTCACTCCTGCTCGACCTCATCCGCGGGGGAACGGTCGTCAGACAGGCTCCAGCGGCGGCGTAAAGCACGGCCCATGAGCAGAACAGGCCCCGCATCCTGCTGGTGCGGGGCCTGTCACTTCAAAACACGATTCACTCGACGCCTTCGTACCCGCCGGCGTACTCGCGCGCTCCCGCACTCACGCACCGCCGATGATCACCACCGAGTGGTCGCCCAGGTCCACCTGGCCGGTGACGCCGCGCACCTTCACGCTGCCGCCGATCAGCGAGTCGTGCAGGTCGCAGCCCTCCACCTCGCTCCCCTCCCCCACGATGCTGTCGCGCAGCTTCGAACGGCGCACCTTCGCGCCCGCGGCGAGGGTGACGTTGGGGCCGATCTCGCAGTCTTCCAGCTCCACCCCGTCGGCCACGTGCACCGGCTCGCGCACCGTCACCCCCTCCTTCGCCGCGGGCGCCTTCGCGCGCGAGGTCGACAGCAGGTGCAGGTTGGTCTCCAGCAGCGTCTCGGGCTTGCCGGCGTCGTACCACCCCTGCACCTCCTCCACCTTCAGCTTCGCCCCGTGGTCCACCATGTACTGGAAGACGTCGGTCAGGAAGTACTCGCCGCCGGGGCCGGTGGGCTGCTCCATCACCCAGTGGATCCCCTCGAAGAGCAGCTTCCAGTCGCGGACGTAGTAGAGGCCGATGTTGGCCAGCCGGCTCACCGGCTCCTTCGGCTTCTCGATGATCTTCTGCATGAAGCCGTTCTCGTCGGTGAGGATCACCCCGAAGCGCTGGTAGTCCTCCACCTCCTTGGCCCAGATCACCCCCGCCACGTCGTCCGGAAGCCGGTTCACCACCGTGAGGTCGGCGTCGAAGAGGGTGTCGACGAAGATGATGAGCAGGTCCTCGCGCACGAAGGGCTCGGCCAGGCGGATGGCGTCGGCGGTGCCCTTCTGCTCCACCTGCTCCACGTACTCGGCGTGGAAGTCCGGGTTCTCGGCCTCCATGAAGGCCTGCACCTTCTCCTTCAGGTGCCCGGTCACCAGCACCGCCTCGTGCACCCCCAGGGCGCGGATGTCGTCGAGGATGTAGGAGAGCACCGGGCGGTCGCCGACCTTGAGCAGCGGCTTGGGGGTCACGTGGGTGTGGGGGCGCAGACGCGTGCCCTTCCCCGCCACCGGCATCACGACGATCACGATGGAAGCTCCCGGATTCCTGGGTTGTCGAACGAACGTCGCCGCGGGCCCGGGGGCAGGTTCCGTACCGGAGCGGCGCGGGAAGATACCGCAGGGTTCCGGGGGCTGAAAGATCGTTCCGTGACGCAGGCTTTCCCGGATTCGTCTCACGGTAGAGGCGCGGAGACACGGAGAGGTCGCGACCTTTGTGTCTGCCGGGGAGGAGGGATAGATTGGCGCCCTTCCGCCCGCGACGGACCGCTGAATGCGCCGGCTGATCCACGCCCTCACCCGCAACCGCGCCTGGACCGACCCCGGGTCGCCCGACCGGCGGCTGCGCGGGCGGGCCTACGCCGTCCCCTTCGCCCGGGTGTGGCGGGCGGCGCTGGAGACGGCGCGCGAGCGGCCGCGCTGGACCGTCACCGGGATCGACACGCGCAACGGCGTGATCGAGGCCGAGGCGCGCACCGCCCTCTGGCGCTTCGTGGACGACGTGGAGGTCCGCGTCTGGCTCGACGACGACGGGTCGACCCGGGTGGACCTCATCTCGCAGTCGCGCGTGGGCAGCGCCGACCTGGGAACCAACGCCCGCCGCATCGCCCGCTTCTTGCACGCGCTCGACCGCCGGCTCCTCCCCCGCGCGGGGCGGAGAGAAACCGCTAAAGCCAGCGACAGCCGATAGATGGCTCCATCCCAGCCACTCCCCGAGCGGATCCCGGTGCTCCCCATCCGGAGCACCATCGTGTTCCCCGGCGGGGCCACCGCGCTCCAGATCGGGTTCGCGCCCAACGTGGAGGCCCTCACCCACCACCCCGAGCACGACCTGGTGGTGGCGATGGTCTCGACCGACGACGACGGCTTTCCGCTGGACGCGCGCGCGCTGGAGAAGGTGGCCACCGCGGTGCGCGTGCTCGACCGGCTGAACCTTCCCGGCGGGACCATCCAGACCACCCTGCAGGGCCTCCGGCGCATCCGCCTCAGTGACGTGCGGCTGGAGGACGGCTACTACACGGCCGCCGCGGCCCCGGTGGAGGAGGTCCCCGCCCCGGCCGCCGAGGCCGACCCGCTGGTGGAGAAGATCCTGGCCACGGTGACCGCGGTGGCCAGCGCGGTGGAGCGCATCCCCGACGAGGTGCCGCGCATCCTGCGCATGAACCTGGGCCACCCCGGGCGCTTCGCCGACCTGACCGCCGCGCTCTGCAACCTGAAGCTCCCCACCCGCGACGCGGTGCTGCAGGAGCGCGACGTGCTGGCGCGGCTCCGGCTGGTGGTGGGCGCGCTGGAGGAGGAGTGGGAGCACGTCCGCGAGGTGGAGCAGGCCACCGGCGGCGAGGAGCCCGCCCCCCTCCCCGCCGGCGGGCGCGAGCGCCGCGACGAGATCCGCCGCCGCATCCAGGCGCTGCAGACGGAGCTGGGCGAGGTGGACCCGGTGGAGCGCGAGGCCAACGAGGCGCTGCGCCTGGTGGAGCGCGCCCAGCTCCCCCCGCGCGTGGCCGCGGCGGCGCGGCGCGAGGCGGAGCGGCTGCGCTCCTCCTCGGTGACCTCCACCGAGGCGCAGGAGATCCGCGCCTACCTCGACGCGCTGATCGCCATGCCCTGGACGCGCCGGGCCGACGGCGGCGCCTTCGACCTGGAGAAGGTGCGCCAGGCCATCGAGGACGAGCACCTGGGGCTCGACGAACCCAAGCGCCGGCTGCTGGAGGTGATCGCCGTGGCCGAGCTGCGCGGCGACCTGCGCGGCCCCATCCCCTGCCTGGTGGGCCCGCCGGGGGTGGGGAAGAAGACCCTCGCGCAGGCCATCGCCCGGGGGCTCAACCGCCCCATGGTGCGGCTGGAGCTGGGCGGGCGCAGCGAGGCGCAGCTGGTGGGGAGCAAGCGGGGGAGGAGCGGCGCGCAGCTCGGCAAGCTGGCCCAGCTCATCCGCGACGCCGGGGCGCGCGACCCCGTCTTCCTGCTGGAGGAGCTCGACGAGGTGGGGCTGGGGAACGTGGACGGCGACCCCGTCGAGGCGCTGGAGGAGTCGCTCGACCCGGAGCTGCGCGAGAGCTTCACCGACCGCTGGCTCGACGTCCCCTTCGACCTCTCCGAGGTCTTCTTCGTGGGCTCGGCGGCCGACTTCTACCGCATCCCCCGGGACCTGCGCGACTACTTCATCGAGATCCGCATCGCCGGCTACACCCCCGAGGAGAAGATCGCCATCGCCCGCGAGTGGCTCTTCCCCCGCATCGTGGCCGAGCACGGGCTGGACCCCGGGAAGGTCAGGATCGACGACGAGACCCTCCTCTTCCTCACCCGCGGCTACGCGCGCGACGCCGGCGTGGGGAACCTGCGGCGCTCGCTGGCCGCGGTGATGCGCTTCCTGGCGGCCGAGAAGGCGGCCGGGAAGGGCGACGAGCACACGCTCACCCGCGAGGTGATCGAGGAGGTGCTGGGCTACCCGCGCTACACCGCCACCCCGGCCGAGTCGGCCCCCGAGGTGGGGGTGGTCACGGGGCTCGCGTGGACGTCGTCGGGGGGCGAGCTGATGTTCATCGAGGCGCTGAAGATCAGCGGCACCGGCCGGCTGATCATCACCGGGCTGCTGGGCGAAGTGATGCGCGAGTCGGTGAACGCCGCCTTCAGCTACGTGCGCTCGCGCGCCGACGAGCTGGGGATCGCGCGCGAGACCTTCCAGGACTTCGACGTGCACGTGCACTTCCCCGTGGGCGCCACGCCCAAGGACGGCCCCTCGGCCGGGGCGGCGGTCACGCTGGCGATCGCCTCGTCGCTCTCGGAGCGGCCGGTGCGCCACGACGTGGCCATGACCGGCGAGGTGACGCTGCGCGGGAAGATCCTGGAGATCGGGGGAGTCAAGGAGAAGGTGCTGGCCACCTACCGCGCCGGGATCGGGAACGTGATCCTCCCCGCGGGGAACCGCCGCGACCTGCGCGACGTGCCCGCCGACGTGCGCGAGGGGATGAGCTTCCACTACGTGGAGCGGATGGACCAGATCTTCGAGCTGGCGCTGCTGGGGCCGCCGCGGGTGGTGCGCGACGGGGGTGCGCCCGCGCCCGCCGAGGGGGAGACGCACCGCACGGCCGAGCCGGACCGCCAGGCGGCGATGGAGAAGTAGCGCCGGGGCGCCCGTCTAATACGAACGGGGGCGGCCCGCGCCGGGCCGCCCCCGTTCGTGCCTAGCAGCGGGTGCCGGAACCGATCAGCCCGCCCCCCCTGCAGGTGGTGTCGGGGGGCGGGAGCGGCGGGTCGTCGTGGCGCGCGGCGGGGGGCGCCGCGCGCCCGGGCTCGGTGGGGCCGGCGCACGCGGCGGCCAGGGCGGCCGCCGCGGCGGCGAGGACGAGGGTGGTGGCTCTGCGCATCGTGTTGCTCCTGCGGAGATGGGAGATGAACCCCGCCGAGGGCTCGGCGGGCGTTGTCCGGCGCGTACAGGGTGCGGCGCCCCCCGCACGCGGAACGCACGGCACCCGCACGGCGTCTCCCCCTCCCCCTCCTTCCCCTCCAGACGAGCGGGAACGGGATGGAAACGGCGGGTGTCGTACCGGGCATCGTTCACGGGCGGCCGCCACGGCGGGCCGCCGATGCGATGGTTTCCGGATGTTTCGTGAAGGGCGCGATGACGTGCGGTAACCGCGGGTTCCTGCTCCGCACCCTGGGCCACCCGGTGCTGACGGGGCCCCGGGGGTGCCGGGTGGACGGGCTCCGGCGCAAGGACCTGGCGCTGCTGGCGTACCTGTGCGTGGAGGGGCAGCGTCCGCATTCGCGCGCGCGGCTGGCGGCGCTCCTCTGGGGCGAGAGCCCCGAGGCGCGCGCGCGGCACTCGCTCACGCAGGCGCTGGTGCGGATCCGGAAGGCGGCGGGGAAGGAGGCGCTGGAGGTGGAGCGCGAGCAGGTGCGCGCCACCGGCGCCTTCCAGTGCGACGCGGTGTGGCTGCTGGAGGAAGACGAGCGGCTCGACCCCCTGCTCACCCTCTACGAGGGGCCGTTCCTGGAGGGGTTCGAGCTCCCCTACGGCTCGGAGGAGTTCAGCGAGTGGGCCGACGGGCAGCGGGCGAAGCTGCGCAACGCGGCGCTGCGCTGGCTGGACGGGGCGGGCGAGGCGGCGGAGGGTGCGGAGGACTGGGCGCTCGCGCTGCGGATCGGCGAGCGCGCGGCGAAGATCGACCCGGTGCACGAGGAGGCGCACCGCCGGGTGCTGCGCGCGCTGGTCGAGAGCGGCGAGCGCAACCGGGCGCTGCGGTACTACCAGCAGTTCGCGCGCTGGCTGGCGGAGGAGGTGGGCGCCGAGCCGGACCCGGAGACCGTGGCCCTGGCGGACCGGGCCGGCGCCTCGGCTCCCGCGCCGGCGCCCCCGCCCGCTCCGCCCTCACCCCCGCCCTGCCCGCCCCCGCCGCCGCCCCTTCCCGATCCTTCCCCGTCCGGACCGGCGGCGACGGCCGGCCCGGCGGAAGAGCGCGCCGAGCCACCGCCTCCCACCCCGCCGGCGGAGCGGCCCGCGCCCCGCGACGACGCCGGGTCGCGGTCGCACTGCGCGGGGTGGTCGCTGGCCGCGGGCGCGCTCACCGTGGTGCTGGTGCGGGCGGCGCTGGCGTGGCTCCTCGGCGGGGAGGGGCCGCACCCCGCGCTCCCCGGCCACGGCGAGAGCATCCGCGCGGGGGAGCGCGGCCCGGTGTACCTGGCGTACGCGGAGACGCTCTGGCGCTACCCCGACCCGGCCACGCTGGACCGCTGCCTGGGGGGATGGCGGCAGCGCGTCCGCCGGGTGCGCGCGCTCCCCGGCTGGCCGCGGCGCACCCTCCCCTCGGTGGCCGCGCACCCCTGGCAGGGCGGGACCGACCCGGTGCTCACCGACCACCCGCAGACGCCGACGCAGTACGTGGCGGTGGGGTGCGTGCTCGCGCCGATCCCGGACACGGCGGTCTTCCGCGCGGTCTTCGGGCACACGGAGTGGAGCCGGAGCCGCCTGGAGAGCGACCGCGTGCTGCGCGCGAGCCCGCGCACGAGCGAGGCCGGCGCCTTTCCGCTGCGCCCGGCGGGAACGCTCATCCGGGGGCCGGCGGGAGGATTGAAGTGGGTGGCGTACCACGGGGGGGCGCTCACCGTGTCGCCGCGGACGCTCGCCGGCTACTGCCGCCGCCCCGACGAGGCGATCGCCGTCACCGCGGCGGAGTTCGACTACTACCGCGCGTTCGCCGAGCTGCCGCCGGCTGATCCTGCGTGTTGATCAATCCAAGGAAGATCTCTCACGGAGACACGGAACATCTCCAATTGCCGAGGGCAGTACTGGATTCCAGTCTCTGACTGAAGGCCTCACACGGAGTCAACGGGGTCAGCGGAGTCGTTCTCCGTTAACTCCGTTGACTCCGTGTGAGGCTTCAGTTCAAGGATTTGATCCCGAACGATGCGGTTTCATTTTCACTCCGGATCGGCGTCGGGCTCCTCCTCTTCGGCCGGCGGGGGCTCGCGCTCGAAGAAGCGGAGGGAGAAGGCCACGGCGAGCACGACGGTCGCCAGGAGCACCAGCAGGTCGATCCCCCGCGCCATCCCCACCAGCAGGAGGACGGCGGCCACGCAGAAGAGGCGGATCTTCCACTCCAGGAAGCGCCCCGTCCCTCCCCCGCGGCGCGAGAGGAACACCATCAGCCGCCCCCGCCCCTGTCCCGCTCCAGGAAGCGGGCGACGCCGGCCCGCATGTCCTCGGTCATGCGGGCCACCACGTTCACGTCGGCGCCGGCGCGGAGGGCGGCGTCGAAGGTCATCCCGTCGGAGTTGTAGAGGAGGCGCTTGGAGAGCCGCACCGCCGAGGCGCTCCGCTCCGCCAGCTCGGCGAGGAGGGCCGCGGCCTCCGCCTCGAAGGCGTCGTCCGCCCAGACGTGGTTGACCAGGCCGATGCGCTCCGCCTCGGCCGCGGAGACGGGGGCGCCGCGCACGATCAGCTCGAAGGCGCGCTTCTCCGGCACGTTGCGGCGCAGGATGGCCATCACCATCGCCGGCACGAAGCCGATGCGCACCTCGGGATAGCCGAGCTGCGCCGACTCGGCCGCCAGCACCAGGTCGCACGCGGTCGCCAGCCCGCACCCGCCCGCCAGCGCGCGCCCCCGCACCAGCGCCACCACCGGCTTGCCCATCCGCCGCGGAAGGGCGAAGAGCTCGGCCAGCTCGTCCACGTCCTCCAGGTTCTCCATCGCCGACGCGCCGGCGATGCGGCGCAGCGCGGAGAGGTCGGCGCCGGAGCAGAAGTCCGCGCCGGCGCCCTCGACCGCCACCACCCGCACCTCCGCGTCGGCGTCCGCGGCGCGCAGCGCCTCCTTCAGCGCGGCGACCAGCTCCGCGTTCAGGGCGTTGCGCTTCTCCGGCCGGTTCAGCACCAGCCGGGTCACGGCGCCCTCGCGGCGGACCAGGAGGGGCGCGCCCTCGCTCACTGCCCCGCCCCGGCCGCGGCGAGGGCGGAACGCGCGACGTCGTCGGGGACGTCGACCTCCATCCGCAGCATGGCGGTGGAGAGCACCTTCCCCTGCGCGTCGGTCTTCAACGAGACGGTGCCGCCGCCGCCCAGCGCGTTGTGCAGCAGGAAGTTGAGCGCCTCCAGGTTGGGGAGCTCGAAGCGCTCCACCGGGCCCAGGGCGATCCCCGCGAAGTGCGCCTTCACCCGCTCGGGGGTGAGCTGCTCCACCAGGATCGGGTAGTACTCGGGGCGAAGCGCGATCACCCCCACGTTGGCGGTGTCGCCCTTGTCGCCCGAGCGGGCGTGGGCCAGGTGCAGGAGCTGGATGCGGGCCATGGGGCTCTGCGGTGGAATCCGGAATGCGCGGTCGAGCGGCGGAATATCGGCGCGGGAACGGGCGCCGCAAGGGCCGGGGCCACTGCCGCGCCCCCCGGGGGCCCGCGGAGCGAGGGCGGCGGAGCGAGTCGCATTTTGTCCCGCGGCTTGCGGATTTGCGGGCTGCCCGACAGAATTGATGCCGCTGCGGACGCGCCGCGGCACACATCGATCGGACAACCCACCCGTTCCAGGCAATACCATGCACATCCGCAAGCTGCTGGCTCCCGCGCTCCTGCTCGGGGCCGCCCTGGCGCACCCGGCGCGCGCCCAGACCGCCATCCCCGTCTCGTTCGAGGCTCGCGGCGGCGTGGCCATCCCGTCCGGCGAAGACTTCGACGAGGGCGCCGGCCTGGGCTGGAGCGTCGGCGGCACCGTGTTCTTCCGCGCCGCGCCGATGGTGAGCATTTACGGCGGCTTCGAGCACGCCATGTTCACCACCGACGAGGACGAGGACCTCGAGGGGATCGACTCGGACATCACCGACAGCGGCTTCCGCCTGGGCGCCCGCTTCGACGTGCCCTTCAGCGGGCTCACCGGCGTGAGCCCCTGGGTGGAGGGCGGCGCCACCTTCAACCGCACCTCGATCAACCTGTCGGACGGCGAGAACTCGCTGAGCGTCGACAGCAATCGCGGCGTGGGCTTCGAGGTGGGCGCCGGGCTCGCGTTCAACGTGGCGCCGCGGGTCTCGATCACCCCGGGCGTGCGCTACCGTTCGCACAAGGCCGAGTTCTCCGACATCGAGGGGGACGAGGTCGAGCTTGACGTGAACTACTTCACCATCGACCTGGGCGTGCACATCCGCCTGTAACACCGGCGTTCACGCAGAGAACGCGGAGCCGCGGAGAGAGATCTCCGCGGCTCCGCGTCGTTTTCCCGGTCGGCTGGATGCAGCCATCCCACTGCGAATGGGCAGATGTACCCATGCGCCAACGCGCGCGCGCGCGCATCGTTCCGACAGCCGCGCGCAGCAGCCGCAACATTACCGACGAGGCCACGCCGGCTGGTTCGATTCGAGGCCGAGATCGACAAAGGGGCAGGCTTTTCCATGCGACGGTTCGGGCAGGAGACGGGGGAATGAACGTTACCGCATTCATCGACACCCACGGCCATCCCCACGCCGCGCCGTACTTCCAGACGTTCCAGCAGGAGCCGCTCGTGGGAAGCGAGATGGCCCAGGTCGTCTCGATCGTGCCCGTCACCCCGTGGAACTTGGCGACGCTCCTGACGGCGATCACCCGCGCCGCCAACGGGACCAACCTCATGATCGTGTCACACGGCGCGTCGGGGGGCCTGTCGATCCCGCTCTCTTCGCACCTGGGAGGCCTGGGCATGGACAGCATTGCCGCCCTTGGCCGGTACGAGCGGGGCGAGATCCGCGACGCCGACGTCCCGGTGATCTTCGGGGGAATGAGACCCTCGGAGGTGGCGGCGCTGGTCCAGCTCACCCGCGCGGTCCGCACCAGGCAGTTCGGCACCGTGGTGCTGCGAGCGTGCAGGGTCGGCAGCAATGCGCAGCTCCTGGACGCGTTGCGCGGGTTCTTCGGAGCGCGCACCATCTGCGGACCGGACCTGTGGGACTTCTTCGGAACCGTGAACCCGGGGACGCCTACCACGGCGGCGGCGGCCTGGACGCAGTGGCTGCGCCAGCACCCCGGCGCCGTCACCTTCGGCCAGGGCGGGAGCCGGTTCGCCCTGGCGATCGAGAACGACCGGCGGATCTCCGCGATCGCGGATTCATGGCCGGCCGTGGCCGCCTGGATCCGGGCGAACCTTCCCCCCGGACGCTATCCGGGGCAGGGCCGCTTTCCGCTGCATTGCATGCTCAACAGTCAGGCCATCTTCCCGATGCAAGCCGCGTATCGGCAGCACCTGCACCGGAGCCCCTGAACCAAGCGCGCCTCTGCGACGGCGCACCCGCAAGGCCATGGTCGCGGTGGCGGCAGGGTCGAGCGGCCCAGACGTTCCGGCGATCGTGGCCGGCTTCGGCGACACCGGCGAGGGTCCGGCCGAGGTGGACGTGAACTACTTCACCATCGACCTGGGCGTGCACATCCGCCTGTAACACCCAGCGTCTCACACAGAGAACGCGGAGCCGCGGAGAGAGATCTCCGCGGCTCCGCGCCGTTTTCCCGGTCGGAAGACGCAGCCGTCCCGGGCCCGCGGCCACGAGCGGCGGACCCTTCGCCCGTCACTCGCTGCTGCGCGAGGGGTCAGGCGGTGCGGAGGTACGACATCATCGCCCCACCGACGAGCGAGACGGCCACGCAGATGAACACGAGGCCGATCAGCCCGTACCCCATGGTGAGGATGATGCCGACCACCAGCGAGAGGAGCGCCGTCAGCAGGACCCAGCGGAACCGGATGTGGGGATCGCGCATCGCCATCTCTCCCGGAGGCGGTGCGACACGCCGCCTCCCGGTTCCATGGTAATCGGGCGCTCGTCCGGACGGAAGCAATTCCTCACACGGAGACACGGAGACCACGGAGAGGCTCGGCGGTCTCTCCGCGTCTCCGTGTCTCTGCGTGAAATGCCGTTCTCATACCATTTCTGTTGATTGATTGTGCATTCTGCCAACGGAATGGACTCACACGGAGTCAACGGAGTCAACGGAGAAAGCCAGGCAGCTCCTCCGTTGACTCCGTTGACTCCGTGTGAGACCCATCTGTGCTGGTCTTTACGAATGCACAGTCATTTGGAAGAAATGGTATCAGTTGTTCCCCGCGAGCCGCGGCCAGAGCGCCTGCAGCGTCGTCTTCGGGCCCTCGGCCACGTAGATGGTGTTGCGGCGCTCCTCGCCCACCCACCACGGGTTGTCGATGTGCAGCACCGGCCTCACCGAGGCGTAGACGGCGCGGAGGTCGTCCGGGTCCTCTCCGATGGCGACCAGCACCTCGCCGGGGAGCCGCCCGGGGCCGAAGAACCAGTAGGTGCCGGCGTCGCTCACCGCGGGCGGGAGCCCGTACGCGGGACCGTAGAAGTCGATCGCGCCCGCCTCGCCGTAGTTGCCGCCCCAGATCACCGCCTTCGCCCGCTTCTCCGGGGGGAGCGAACGGTAGACGCGCGCGAGCACGGCCACCTGGTCGCGCCACGCCAGCATGTCGGCGTAGTCCTGCGGCAGCCGCTCCAGCTCCCCGCGGTTGTTGCGGTTGGCCTCCTGGAGCCCCGCCGCGCGCGTGTACGCCGCCATCTGCGGCGGCGGGAGGATGGGGACGCCGAGCGGGAGGAGGTAGAGGCCGCCCGCCAGCATCGCCGCCGCCGCACCCCAGCGCAGCACGGGCGCGGCGTGGCGCTGCCGCACCCGGGCCAGCGCCGCCGCCCCCGCGCCGATGAGCGTGGGATAGACGGGCCCCGCGTAGTACGGCTTCCCGTGCAGCAGCATCAGGATCGCCACCGCCAGCACGCACGCCAGGCCGGCCGCCCGGAAGGCCCGCGCGCGCCCCAGAAGCATCGAGACCGCGCCCGCCACCGCGAGGAGGATGGCGGGGCCGATCATCATCACCTGCCCCAGCAGGAAGTCCGCGTAGCCGACGTGCGCGAGCTGCGAGTGCTGCAGGTCCTCCATCGACGCCGTCACCGGGAACCCGAGCCGCACCTGCCCCACCAGGCTGGGGCTGCCGAGGACGAGCGCGAGCGCCAGCGCCGCCCAGGGCCAGGGCGTCGCCAGGTCGCGGCGGCGGCGGGTGAGGAGGACGGCCAGGAACACCGCCGCGCCGAGGAAGACGATGCTGAACTTGGTCAGCAGCCCCAGCCCGCAGGCCAGCCCCACCGCGAGCCACCAGCGGCGGTTCTCCGTGCGGCAGAGGCGGACCAGCGCGTAGAGCGCCAGCGTCCACCAGAGCTGGTCGAAGACGACGGGCTGGAAGAGGCTGGCGGAGCGGAGGAAGAGGACGCCGGTGAGCACCCCGAGCGCCGCGGCCGCCTGCGCGAAGACGCCGCCGCCCAGCTCGCGCGCGACCAGCGCGGCGAGCACCAGCACCGCGGCGCCCGCGAGCGCCGCGGCCAGGCGGATGGAGACCAGCGAGTCGCCCAGCGCCGCCCGCTGCGCCTCGGCCAGGATGGCGATGAGCGGCGGGAAGTCCATCCGCCAGAGCTGGAGGTGGCGCCCCATCGCCAGGTAGAGCAGCTCGTCGCGGTGGATGCCGTACGGAGTGAGGGCGTTCGTCGCCAGGTGCAGCCCCAGCTTGAGCGCGGCGAGGAGCACGACGACGGTCGCGAGCGGCGGGCGTGGCGGGAGCGCGTCGGCCGGCGGCGGGGCGGCGGGGGCGGGCGCGGTTTCGGTGCGCGGCGAAGCCATCGCGGGAGTGGAGGGGATGAGGAATCGGGGAGGCGCGCGAGGAGGCGATGCGCACGCCCCCTACGATGGCGGCGGAAGGAGAGATTCGGAAGGACGCCGCTCCCGGCGGCCGCGCGCCACCGCACCGCGGCTGCGGCGAGGAAAACATGGCATCGATCCGGTTGCGCCGATGTGGGACCGCGCTGTCCCATTGTCCCAGCCGGTCCGCAGCGCAACGCTGCCCGCCCGCCCGCGCGTGTCCTCTTAACGCACAGGGTCCGAATCGTTTATCCGAATCCGTCACCCGGCCGGTGCCGACGGCATGGGAGTGGCGCAGGAGGACGGGCGTCCGCCGGCGCGGCTACCCCCCGGTGCCTCGGCGAAGCCCGCAGGACGGCGGCTGCTCCACCCCTCAGGAACGAGGGCAGCATGGCCACGCATCCTCAGACTGCCGGCACCCGCCGGGCGGCGCCGCGGGACCCCCGTCCGCACGTTCCCGTGACGAGGGCCGCCTGGATCGCCCTGAAGCTGGTCGGGATGGTGATCGTCGTCCTCTTCTGCATGGCCTTCATCCAGCGCATGGCCATGGTGGCCACCATGACGGGGCAGTGGCTCTATCCCGTAGGCATGGTGCTCATCTCCATCACCCTGGTGTACTGGGCGTACCGCGTGATCTGGCGCCCGATCCGACCGGGAGCGAGGGTCTGATGCCGTCCGCGTTCACGCAGTTCATGGCCCGGATCCCGGCGGAGTACCTGCCGGAGGTGCAGCAGGCCATCACCGACGCCGTCAGCACCCTTGCCAACCCGGTGCCGACCGGGGCGGAGCACCAGGCCATCCTGGACCGGCTCCAGGGGCTGCAGGAGCAGATCGGGGCGGATGTGGCCCAGGCTGCCGCGGAGGAGTGGGTGGAAGTGATCGAGGAGAGGCTGACGTCCTGGTGGACGGAACGCCTGATCGAGCAGGGGATGAGTCCCGCCGAGGTGGCCGAGAAAGCGTCCAGGCTGGTCAGGCCCAGGGTCAACGACCTGCTGAGCTACGTGGAGTCGGTCCGCACCACGGTACAGTCCGGATACGTCGAGCCGGCCGCGCGCTTCGCCTGGGTGAAGGTCACCGCCCTGGCGGCGGGTGCGGCCGGGCTGTTGTCGTTCGCCGTCTTCACCGGCGTGCAGCGCGGAGGGAGCGCCGCCGGGTTCGCGGAAGACCTGCGGGTCGATGCGGACGCGGCGCGGCAGGCGCAGGAGTTCCGGGCGCGGGAGCGGGAGGTCGCCGAAGCGCTGGCCGACATCCAGGTCGCGGGTGCCGAGTTCGACCGCATGGCGAACCTGCTCACGCCTCCAGCCGTCGTGGAACCCCGGTCAGTCGTAGCCCCTCCGGTCACGCTGCAACGCGCCGGGCCGTCGCCTCTCTCCCCACCGGCCGTGCTGCCGCCGGTGGTCGCCGCGCAGCGGGTCGCCGTTGCCGTCGCTCGTCCCAACCAGCCGATGATGCACTCGCAAACCACGGTAGGGAAGTTCATCGCCGCCATGCCTTCCCCGCAGCGCGAGGAGACCGCCGCCGTGGTCGCCGAGGCAGCGCGGAACGCGGCGCAGGCACCGGTCTCCGCGCGCGGCAGCCGCATCCCGGAACGCCATTTCACCGTTCGGGCCATCGACGGCGGCGGCACCATCTTCGGAACCTACTCCCAGTAGCCCAGCATGCTCCTTCCAACCGGCACCGGGGCGGCCATCGAGCTCCTCCAGTCGTCTCAGGTGGAGATGTACGTAATCTCCTACCAGATCGCCGTGACGGCCTTCGACCTCGGCATCGTGGTCTTGTTCCTCTCGCTGGTCTCCCTGATCCGCTTCGTAACCGCACGCCGGCTGCTGAAAAAAAGTACCTGATCAGTCCCTGGTGCCCAGTGCTTGGGAACAGCTTCCGACCTCGCGACACCCGGCACTCGCTGGTGCGAGCCGCGGGGCCGAACGGGCCGCCTTCGCTTTGCGGAGGGAGCCCGGTTCACCAGGTACTGGGCACTGGGTACTTCTGTTCACGCGTGGTAGTTCGGCGCCTCGCGGGTGATCGTCACGTCGTGGGGATGGCTCTCGCGCAGGCGCCGCTTGGCCGCGACGAGGAGGCGGAGGCGCGCGCCTCCCTACGATGGCGGCCGGGCGAGAGATTCGGAAGGACGCCGTCACCGCGGCTGCGTGCCATCGCGGAACCGCGGTCGCGGCGAGGAAACCCTTGACATCGATCCCGATGATGCCGAAGTGCGACCGCGCTGTCCCATTGTTCCAAACTGGCCACAGTGCAGCCATGCGAGCCGGCCTGCCACTGTGCCGCTAACACGCTGCGTTCGAATCGTTTACCCGGACCGGAAGCGACGGGGCGGTGCCCGGCACGAGAGTCGCGCAGGACGTTGGCCGAATCCCGCAGGACAGATGCAAGCCCACCCTTCAGGAACCAGGACGACATGACTCGCATGCTCAGGCTGCTGGCACCCGC
>JBJMPM010000369.1:0-7097 GCA_045803205.1 Longimicrobiaceae bacterium | reverse complement strand
ACACCGTGCGCTACCTCTTCGAGCTGGACACGGCGCCGACCGAGCGGGGTGACGAGTGATCCCGGGCGCGCACCGGCCCTGTCGCTTCTCCGGCTATGGATCCTTCGGCCTGCACGTTCCCGCGCGGACGCGGTCCCTGCGTCACCGGCCTCAGGATGACGTCTTTGAGGGTCGGCGCGTGGGGGCAGGTTCTGTCGGTACCTCTAATGACGTCATCCTGAGGCCGGCCACGACGCGATCGACGCATTCGAACGAATTTGCAGGCCGAAGGATCTATAGCAGGTCAACGGCGAAGGAGCCGAGGGAACGACACGGGGTACATCCCCTGAAGCGCACTTCCGCACTCACGCACTTCCGCACTCTCTCGCAGCCCGTCAGCCCCACCGCATGATCCAGTCGGCCGCGCAGTCCGGGGAGTTCGGCAACCTCTGGCGGATGGTCGCCGGGGGAACCGCCTCCACCAAGGTGATCCTGGTCGTCCTCGCCGTGTTCTCGTTCGCCTCGTGGGCCATCATCGTGCTCAAGATGCGGCAGTTCCGCCGCCTGCGGCGCGAGAGCGACCTGTTCGTGGACCGGCTGGAGAAGGCCGACCGGCTGGAAGACGCCTTCCACCAGATCCTCGCCCTCCCCGAATCGCCCTTCACCCGCGTGTTCAAACGGGGGATGACCTTCTACTCGGAGCTGCGCCCCCCGTCGCGCGGCGGCGGCGAGGTGAAGGGGCTCCTCCCCACGCAGCTCGAGGTGCTGCGGCTGGTGCTGGAGAAGGAGGAGGGCGACGAGCGCGACGGGCTCACCCGCGGCCTCCTCTGGCTGGCGATCTTCGCCACCGCCTCGCCGCTGCTGGGGCTGCTGGGCACGGTGATCGGGGTGATGAACTCCTTCATCGGTGTGGCCAACGCGGGCTCCAGCAGCATCACCGCCGTGGCGCCGGGGATCGCCGAGGCGCTGATCGCCACCGCGGGCGGGCTGGTGGTCGCCATCCCCGCCGCCATCGGCTACAACTACCTCACCGGCCGGCTGAACCTGTTCATGGGCGAGCTGGAGGGCTTCTCCAGCGAGTTCATCGGCGCGCTGGCCCGCGAAGGGCGGATCTAGGGATGCCGCGCCGCCGGGGCGAGGGCGAGCTGCGGCCGAGCGCCGAGATCAACGTCACCTCGCTGGTCGACGTGGTGCTCACGCTGCTGGTGATCTTCATGATCACCGCGCCGATGCTGCAGGGCGGGGTGGAGGTGAGCGTCCCGCGCGCCCGCACGCAGTCCGTCCCCGCCAACGAGGGGGTGATCGTGACCGTCGACCGGCAGGGGGCGATCTACCTGGGGAGCGAGGCGGTGCGCTGGGAGGAGTTCGAGCGGCGCTTCCCCGCCTACGTGCGCGCGAAGGGGGCGAAGAACGTCTACCTGCGCGCCGACCAGGGGGTGCCGTACGGGAGCGTGGTGCGGGTGCTGGGGGCGATGAAGGGCGCCGACGTGGCCACCGTCGGGCTGATCGCCGAGGAGGAGAACCCCGGCGGAGGGAAGTAGATGGACATCGGCGGGCACGGCCGGCGGGAGCGGGGCGAGGGCGACGGCGGCGCGTGGCGCGCCGCCGCCGGGTCGCTCGCCGTGCACGCGGTCGTGATCGCCGGGCTGCTGCTGGCGGAGGGCGCCTTCGGCCACGCGCCGCGCCCCGCCCCGCGGATGAACGTGTACGCCGTCAACATCGTCTCCCCTCCGCCCACCCTGCGCGGCGCGCCGCCGGTCGAGGCGCCCGCGCCGAACGTCGGTGGGAGCCAGGCGCCGCAGCCCGCGCCGCCCGCCCCGGTCCCGCCGCCTCCTCCGGCCCCCGCACCGGCGCCGGCACCCGCGCCCGCCGCTCCGCTCGCGCCGAAGGAACCTGCGCGGGCTCCCGAGCCTGGAACACCGCGGCCGCCGCCGGCGCGCCCCGCGCCGCCGTCCACCCGTCCCGCCATCCCGCCGAAGCCGCCCGCCCCGCCCGCGACGCGCCCGGGTACGTCCACCGGCTCCGGCGCGCCGAGCGCGGGGACGGGGACGCGCGGCCAGCCGACGGGGCGCGAGCCGGACCCGAATTCGGCGGGGGGCGAGGGGCTGAACGTATCGCAGCGCGGCGCGGAGTGCCCGAGCCCGGGGTACTGCGAGAACATCGTGCGGCAGGTGCGGCGCTACTTCCGCCGCCCCGAGGGCTCCGCCGGCACCGCCGAGGCCTGCTTCACCATCCGCCGCGACGGCTCGGTCGACGACATCGAGGTGCGGCGGGTGCGCGGGGGGTTCGCCTTCCGCCTGGCGGTGCAGGAGGCGGTGGAGCAGGCCGGGCTGCGCAAGGCGTTCGGCGGCCTGCCGGCGGCCTTCGGCGCACCCGAGCTCCCGGTGTGCGTGGACATCTCACCCGAAACGTGACCATCGCTCCCTGGATGATCGTGCGCTTCGCCACTCGTTTTGCGTCCGCGGTCATAGATCCTTCGGCCGCCGCCATGCCTCCTCGCGACGGACGTCTCCGCGCCGCGGCGGCGCTCAGGATGACATGGTTGTGGGGTTCTCTATCTACCGCGGTCCGCCGATTCACTCGGAGTCCGCGGCTCAGCGCCCTCTCCGGCTCGCTAAGGCTCGCCACCTCTCCCGTTCCGGGAGAGGTTGAATGCCTCTCCCCCTGCGCGTCTCCCTCACCGGCCGCTCGGGAGGCAAGTGGTGCACAACCGCGCGCAGGCTTCGCTGCCGCTACGTCCGCCTCCCTCTCCCGGTACGGGAGAGGGGATTGCGCTCTAAGGCGCAGGGGAGAGGGCGCCGCGGCTGCGGAGACGCGACACATTCCGGGCTCACGAGCAAACCCCGCGATCCTTGGCATCATCGCGGCCCTCGCCGCCCTCTTCGCCGTCGCCGCACCCGCGGCGGCGCAGAACGACACCACGCCGTCGGGCGTGCGGCTGCGGATGACGTACGAGACGCAGTACGCACCCGGCTTCGTCGTCCTCCCCTTCGCGGGCGACGTGGGGGGCGCCGCGCGGCAGATCGTGCGGCGCGACCTGGAGTACAGCGACCGCTTCGAGATGAAGGACCCGCCCGGCGGCACCCCCGCCGAGCGCCCCGACATCGCCGCCTGGCGCGAGCGCGGGGCGGACTGGGTGCTGCAGGGCGCCGTCGAGGGCTCCACGCTGCGCCTCACCCTGCACGACGCCGTCTATGGCCAGGTGAAGGGGTCGGGCACCTTCACCCTCCCCGGACGCGGCGAGCGCGCCTTCCGCATGGCCGTGCACGCGGCCTCGGACGCGGTGGTGCGCTGGGCCACGGGGCAGCCGGGGTACGCCGCCAGCCGCATCGCCTTCGTGACCGCCGGGCGCGGCTCCAAGGAGATCTACCTGGTCGACTCCGACGGCGAGGTCACGACGCGGGTGACCTCGGACGGGTCGATCGCGCTCTCGCCGGCGTGGGCGCCGGACGGACGGCGGCTGGCGTACACCAGCTTCAAGGCGGGCGGGCCCCACCTCTTCGAGCGCGACCTGGCCACCGGGAGCGAGCGCACCCTCTCGGCGCGCGACGGGATCAACATCACCCCCGCCTACGCGCCCGACGGCCGCACCATCGCCTTCGGCGCGACGGTGGGCGGGAACACCGAGCTGGCGCTGGTCTCCGGCGGCGGAGGCTTCCGGACGTTGACGCAGTCGCGCCGGTACGAGAACCTGTCTCCCACCTTCTCGCCCGACGGCGGGCGGATCGCCTTCGTCTCGGACCGGCTGGGCGAGCCCGCGGTGTACGTGATGGACGCCGACGGCGGCGAGCCGCGGGTGGTCTCCGGCTACGAGTACGGCCGCCGCGGCTACTCCACCTCGCCCGACTGGTCGCCGACGGGGCCCTGGATCGCGTATTCTACCCGCGTGGTGGGAACGGCGCAGATCGCGGTGGTGGGCGCGGACGGACGCGGCGCGCGGCTGCTCACCGACCGCGGCCGCAACGAGGACCCGAGTTGGGCGCCGGACGGCCGCCACCTGGTGTTCGCCTCGCCCAACCGCGACGGGAGCGGCGGCCTGTTCGTGCTCGACACCGTCACCGGCAAGGTGCGCACGCTCGTCGCCGGGCGCGGCTTCGGCCTCCCCGCGTGGAGCCCGCTGCTGGCGCGGGCGACGGGGGAGTAGTCGGCAGGGCGAATGAATTCGCTGCAACGACTACACGAAGTCCGCCTGCGCGGACTACCGGCGGTGGTGCGGCCGGGAGCGTGGGGCACGCGACCAGGGCTGGCGCGCACGGGTTGAGCCGCGAGCGAAGCGAGCCTCAGTCCCTCCCCCGCAGTCTGGGGGAGGGACCGGCGCGAAGCGCCAGGGAGAGGGCCCCCATGGGGGGCGGCGGACGCGCAACCGGGCATGATCACGCCAACGACCCACCACGAGGGAGATCGATGAAGCTTCGCCACGCGGCCACCCTGCTGCTGATCCCGCTGATGCTGGTGGGGTGCCGGAAGAAGAAGCCGGCCGTCCCGGGTCCCGGGGTCGACACCACCGCGACGCTCCGCCCGCCCGCGAGCAACGGCGGGCTGACCGACGCGGAGCGCGAGCGGATGCGCAACGACTCGGTCACCCTCGTCGAAGAGGCGGCGGAGCGCGAGCGGCGGGCGCGCGAGGCGGCCACGGCCGTGGCGCGCGACGCCCTCACCGACATCGTCTTCTTCGACTATGACAGCGACGAGATCACCTCCGCCGCCGAGCAGAAGCTGACCGCCAAGGCCGCCGTGCTCCGCGCCAACCCGGGCGTGCGGCTCCGCATCGAGGGGCACGCCGACCAGCGCGGCTCCACCGAGTACAACCTGGCGCTCGGCCAGCGCCGCGCCGAGGCGGTGCGCGCCTACCTGGTGAACCTGGGGATCGAGGGCGCGCGCCTCTCCACCCTCAGCTACGGCAAGGAGCGCCCCCTCGTCGAAGGGGAGGACGAGGACGCCTTCGCCCGCAACCGCCGCGCGGAGTTCGCCGTCACCGGCGGCACGCTCACCACCGTCCCCGCGGAGCTGCGCCGATGAAGGTGATCCGCCTGGCCACGGTCGCCGCGCTCCTCCCGCTCGCCGGGTGCCTGGCCACGCGGCGGGACCTGGAGACGCTGCGCACGGAGATCGACGCCGACCGCGCCGCAGACCGCGCCGCGCAGCAGCGGCAGATCGACCAGCTCATCGCCCGCACCCAGGCGCTGCTCGACTCGCTGAGCAGCCAGAACGCGCGGATGCGCGCCGACTTCGCCAACCGCCTGCTGGCCCTGGACCGCCAGCTCGTGCAGATCCAGGCGCTGGGCGGGCAGAGCCAGCAGCAGATCCGCGACCTGCAGCGCCAGCTCGAGCAGCGCGCCGCCGAGGCCCGCGCGGCGGAGGCCGAGGACCCGACCACCCGGCCCGTCACCATCTCGGACTCGACCGTCGTCGTGACCGAGCCCGTGCGCCCGGCGACACGCCCCCCGGCCGCGCGCCCGCCGTCCGACACGGCGCGCACCACCACACGTCCGCCGGCGACGCGCCCGCAGAGCCCCACGCGTCCGCGTCCGTCCGACGGCGCGCCCACCGCGGACGAGGCGTACGAGGCGGCGCTGGGGGCGTACCGGCGCGGCTCGCTCTCCACTGCGCGCGCGGGGTTCCAGGAGTTCCTGCGCATCGCGCCCAGCGACCCGCGCGCCCCCGACGCGCAGTTCTACGTGGGCGAGAGCTACTCGCGCGATCCGGACGCCGCCATCGCCGCGTACCAGCGGGTGGTGGAGCGCTGGCCCAGCTCGCCGCGGGCCTCCGCGGCGCTGCTGCGCATGGCCAGGCTCGAGATCGCCCGCGGCGACCGCGCCGAGGCGCGGGCGCACCTGAACCAGATTTTGCGCAGCTACCCGCGCAGCGACGAGGCCGAAGAGGCCCGCACCCAGCTCGACCGGCTGGGAACGCGCTGACCGACCGCCACCCGGAGCCCGCGCCGTGCGCTGCCCGTTCTGCCATCATCAGGACGACCGCGTGGTCGACAGCCGCACCAGCCGCGAGGGGCGCGCGGTGCGCCGCCGCCGCGAGTGCCTGCGCTGCGGCCGCCGCTTCACCACCTACGAGTACATCGAGGAGCGCACCCTCCAGGTGGTGAAGCGCGACGGCGAGACCGAGCCCTTCGAGCACCGCAAGCTGCTGCGGAGCATCGAGGTGGCCAGCGCCAAGCGCCCCATCACCCCCGCCGAGATCGAGACGGTGGTGGAGGACATCGAGCGCGAGCTGGACCGGCGCGAGGCCAGCGAGATCACCAGCGCCGAGATCGGCGACATGGTGATGCAGCGGCTGAAGGAGCGCGACCAGATCGCCTACGTGCGCTACGCCAGCGTCTACCGCAACTTCGCCGACGTGCAGGAGTTCGAGGAGGAGCTCAGGGAGCTGCGCGAGCTGGCGGCGCTGCGCGAGGTGCGCCGCTTCCAGCGCGAGCTGCCGCTGGCGGAAGAGGAGTGAGTTGGGGAGATTGGTAGGGCAGGGTCTCACGCAGGGACGCGGAGACACAGAGAGAAAGAGCCATCCACCCTCTCTCTGCGACTCTCTGCGTCTCTGCGTGAGACGCTTTGGTGAATCCCCGATCCGGTGACGATGGCGAAGCTCGCGAGCACCCCGGCCGGCGAGATGCCGTTCCTCGACCACCTCGAGGAGCTGCGCTGGCGCATGATCTGGAGCCTGGCGGCCGTGCTGGTGTGCGCGGTGGCGGGGTACTTCCTGGTCACGCGCCTGGACGTGCTGGGGATCCTGGTCGAGCCCATCAAGCCCTTCCTGCACGGCACCAAGCTCAAGTACCTGAGCCCCACCGAGCCCTTCTTCATCACCCTCAAGCTCGCGGTGTCGGTGGGGCTGGTGCTCGCCTCGCCCATCGTGATCTACCAGGTCTGGGCGTTCCTGGCGCCGGCGCTGCTGCCCAGCGAGAAGCGCGTGATCGTCCCCTCGCTGTACATGGGGCTGGTGCTCTTCGCGCTGGGCGTGTTCATGTCGTACGAGATCGTGCTTCCGATGACGCTGCGCTTCACCATGAGCTTCCAGACGGAGAGCCTGGAGCAGAGCATCGTGATCGGCGAGTACCTGGGGTTCGTGACGCGGCTGCTGCTGGCCTTCGGCGCGGTGTTCGAGCTCCC
>JBJMPM010000342.1:0-9030 GCA_045803205.1 Longimicrobiaceae bacterium | reverse complement strand
TTTTCTCTGCGTCTCTGCGTGAAACGTTCTGTAAAAGCCTGACCTGCTCCTGACATTTTCCTGCTCGGCGCAGAGCCATCGGGCGCTTATCTTCCAGGGATGGAACGGCGTCCCGCCTCCGTGATCGTCATCCTCCTGCTCCTCACGCTGGGACTCACCGGCGTGATGGCGTGGCAGGCCCAGAGCGCCGCGCGCCACCACCGCGAGGCGGCCGAGGGCGCGCTGCGCGACTACGCCCGCTTCGCCGCCTTCCTCTACCGCCAGGCCGGCCGCGTCGCGCTGATGCGCACCGGCGGCGGAGTCGTCTTCGGCTTCGAGTCGATCCGCCCCGCCGGCCCCGACGCGCCGCTGCCGCCGCTCGCCCAGGTCCTCGCTCGCCCCCCGGCCGAGGCGTGCCTCGTGTGCCCGCGCATCGACTCGCTGCGCGGGTACTTCCGCCTGGACCTGCGCGACGGGTCGGCCGAGCGCACGGGGACGGCGCTCCCCGAGCCCGCGCGCGCCTGGCTGGCCGACACCGCGCGCAAGCTCGCCCGCAGCCCGGCGCGCCTCGAGGGCGGGCTGGAGGCCTACATCCTGTTGACGCGCACTGACGGCGTGGACCGGGCGCTCACCTACATCGTGCGCCGCGAGCCGGGCGGCGCCCCCGTGGCGGCGTACGGGTTCGACGCCGCCCCGCGCACGCTCGCCCGGGCCGCCTTCGCGCCCGTCTTCGCCGGACAGGGCGTGCTCCCGCCCTCGCTCACCCGCGGCCTCGCCCCCGATTCGCTCCTCTCGCTGGTGGTGCTCGACCCTGCCGGGCGCGAGCTCTACGCGTCGCCCCGCCGCTACGCCGGAGGCGTGGAGGCGACCGACACGGTCGGGGCGCTGGTGGGGGGGATGCGGGTGCGCGTGAGCCTCCGCCGTGCGGAGGCGAGCCGGCTGCTGATCGGCGGGCTGCCGAAGTCACGGCTCCCCTTCCTGCTCGCGCTGCTGGCGCTCGCGGTGGGGCTGACGGCGGTGGCGCTGACGCAGCTCCGGCGCGAGCGCGAGCTGGTGCGCGTGCGCGCCGACTTCGTGAGCAGCGTGAGCCACGAGCTGCGCACGCCGCTGGCGCAGATCCGCATGTTCGCCGAGACGCTCCGGCTGGGCCGCGTGCGCGGCGACGCCGAGCGGCAGCGCTCCATCGAGATCATCGACCAGGAGGCGCGGCGGCTCTCGGGGCTGGTGGAGAACGTCCTCCTCTTCTCACGCGCGGAGCGGCGCGCGGTGCGCCTGGACCGGCGCGCCGAGGCGCTCGACGCGTTGGCGCACGAGGCGGTGGAGACCTTCGCGCCGCTGGCGGCGGCGCGCCGGGTGGTGCTGCGCGAGCGGCTGCAGCCCGGCATCCGCGCCGAGGTGGACCGCGGCGCCTTCCGGCAGATGCTGCTGAACCTGCTGGACAACGCGGTGAAGTACGGCCCTGCCGGGCAGACGGTGGAGATCGGGCTCGCGGCCGAGGGCGGCATGGCGCGCGTCTGGGTGCAGGACGAGGGGCCGGGGATCCCGCCGAAGGAGCGCGAGCGCATCTTCCGTCCCTTCGCCCGGCTGCGGCGCGACGCGGAGAGCGCGGTGGCGGGGAGCGGGATCGGCCTCGCGGTGGTGGCGCAGCTCGCGGCGCTGCACGATGGCCGCGTGCGCGTGGACGAGGCCCCCGGCGGCGGCGCCCGCTTCACCCTGGAGCTCCCCGCGCGGGCGGATTCGATCGAGCCCGCGCAGACGATGGAGCCCGCGCAGGGGGTGGCGTGATGGCGCGACTATGCGCGACTATGCGAGTAAACTCGCCGCTACAACATCACACAGTCCGCCTTCGCGGACTTCAACGACGGTGCGTCGCGCCCCTCCGATGTCATCCTGAGGCCGGTCGCGCCGCAGCCAACGGTGCGAAACAGCTGGCAGGCCGAAGGATCTATAACCGCGTCAGCACGTGATTCTGTAATGCGCACCCACCCTGCTTCTGGGTCGATATGAGCCGGCGCATCCTGGTGGTGGAGGACAACCCGGACCTGGCGTTCGGGTTGCGCAACAACCTCGAGATCGAGGGCTACGAGGTGGAGGTGGCCGCGGACGGGCTCACCGGGCTCGACCTGGCGCTGCGCACGTCGCCCGACCTGCTGGTGCTCGACCTGATGCTCCCGGGGCTCGACGGCTACCGCGTGCTGCAGGGGCTGCGGCAGCAGGGGAGCGCCGTCCCCGTGCTCGTCCTCACCGCCCGCGGCGACGAGGCCGACAAGGTGCGCGGCCTCAAGCTCGGTGCCGACGACTACGTCACCAAGCCCTTCGGCCTGCTGGAGCTGCTGGCGCGCGTGGAGGCGCTGCTGCGCCGCGCGGCACCATCGCCCGCGCAGGGGGCGGAGGTCCCGCCGGCGCCGATCCGCTTCGGCGAGGTGGAGATCGACCTGGCGACGCGGGGCGTACGGCTGCGCGGCGGGGAGGTGGCGCTGACCCCCAAGGAGCTCGACCTGCTGCTGGCGCTGATCGGCCGCGGCGGCCGCATCGCCACGCGGGTGGAGCTGATGCGCGAGGTGTGGGGCCACCGCGCCGCCATCATCAGCCGCACCGTCGACACGCACGTGGCCGAGCTGCGGCGCAAGCTGGAGCTGGACCCCGCGAATCCGTGCCACATCCTCACCGTGCGCAAGGCGGGGTACTGGTTCCAGGGGTGATCGAGGGCGATGGTGGTGTGATCCGGAAAAACACGCTTTTGCTGCGGCTGCAACCAAAAACAGACGGTATTCAATCAAGATGCTTGACTTTGTCATTCCTGCTCCAGAACTTGGGCTAACGCCCGTAGCGGTATGATAGCCGCCGTTACTGCTCCGCCGGGGACTCCTCGGCGGGCGGGCGCTCTCCCGCGCCCTACCGCTCCTTAAACGCCTGCATCGTGCCCGTCCCTTGCTCTCCCCTGGCGAGCGCGCGGACGGAGCTTCTGCCGTCGCGGCCGGCTTCCCGGCCGGCGTGGCGGCACGTACCCTGTGAAGGAGGGCACGTCACATGGCGAACATCGATCGCAGGGACTTCCTGCTCGCGGCGCTGAGCGGGCTCGGAGGGCTGGGCCTGGCGGGGTGCGCCGACGACACAGTGGTGGTGGGGCCCGCCGGTCGAAGGGCGGGGCTGGCCCAGGCGGCCCCGGCCCAGACGATCTGCCTGAACGTACGCACCCGCAAGAACATCTACTGCCTGAGCGCGAGCAGCCCGGACGTGGTCTCCTACTGCACGGCCGTGGCCGTCATGAAGGCGCGGCCCGCCAGCGATCCCACGAGCTGGGAGGCGCAGCGGGCCATCCACTGGACCAACCTCGTCCCCCTCACCCTCATCTACAACCAGTGCCAGCACGGGACGGCGTTCTTCCTCTCCTGGCACCGGATGTACCTGTACTGGTTCGAGCGGATCGTGCGGGCGGCCTCGGGGAACTCCAACTTCGCGCTTCCCTACTGGGGATACACGCCCACCGGCGCCCGCAACCTCCCCTCGATGTTCCGCATCCCGGCCGGCTCCGGCAACCCGCTCTACGACGGGACGCGCAACTTCGCCAGCAACAACGGCGACCCGATGCCCGCGTCGCTGGTGGACCCGGGGTTCGCGCTGCTGGAGCTGGCGTTCTACGACTTCCAGGGCGAGCTGGAGAACACGCCGCACAACGTGGTGCATACTCCCGGCGTGCAGGGGAACATGGGCTCGGTGCCGACGGCTGCGCTGGACCCGATCTTCTACCTGCACCACGCCATGATCGACCGGCTGTGGGAGGTGTGGCTGGCCCAGGGCGGCGGGCGCGCCAACCCCACCGACTCGGCGTGGCTGAACACCGTCTGGCAGTTCTACAACGAGTCCGGCGCGGTGGTGAACATGACCGGCGCCCAGATCGTGAAAACCGCGAACCAGCTCTGCTACCAGTACGGCCCCCTGGCGTGCCCCGCCGTGGACAGCGCGGAGGCGGAGACCACGCAGGTCGCCACGCTGGACTCGCGCGCCGAGGCGTTGGCCGCCCCCATCCGCACGCGGCCGGCACGGCCTTCACCCTTCACGCTGGCGGAGGAACAGGTGAACGTGGTGCTGGGCGGGACGCCGGTCACGGTGAGCGTGCCGATCCCGGCCCGGACGCGGGACGAGCTGCGCGCCTTCGCCGGTGCCATGGCGGGGAACCGGTTCTCGCTCCTGCTGCAGGACGTGGTGCTGGCGCGGGAGCCGGTGCTCTACTACGAGGTGTACGTGAACCTCCCGGGCGACCCGAAGGGTGCACGGTACACCAGTCCGCACTACGCGGGGAACCTGACCTTCTTCGACCTGACGATGCCCGGCGCGCACGAGATGCACGGGGGCGCCGCGAGCCGGATCAACCTGCTGCGGGTGTACGCCCACCAGCGCAGCCGCGGCGAGTGGAAGGACGAGGCGGTGCAGATCACCTTCGTCCCGCGCGGCGGCTCGGAGAACGCCGACCCGGCCGCGCTGGTGCCGGGCGTGCAGGCCACCATCGGCCGCATCTCGCTGCAGCTCCGGTAGCGCGGCTCCGAGAGCGCAGGACGAGGCGAAGCCCCGGCCGACTCCGGCCGGGGCTTCGCGCGTTGGGTGTCCTCTCGGCCATCCCGCGCCTCGTCGATCAGGAGCCTCAGGGCGCGCAGAGCTCGGTGTCCACGCAGCCGTTGCACGGCATTGTCGCGGCGTGGGGAGAGGAGGGGCAGGTATCGATCGCGGAGAGGCAGGTGACAGGGTGGCAGGACTGGTATTCCAGGGTCTCCGCGTTGCCGAAGATGGTGCCCTGCCCCCGCCCGGTGGCCGCCGTGGCGAACGACTCGACGCGCAGTCGTTCGATACTGAGCTTGATCTTCTTCATCGTGGTGTCTCGGGAGTGATGGGTGGTGCCCGGCCACTCCATGTGGCACCTGGTCTGGTCGTGGCCGGGCCCGGAGCTGCGACCGATGCGATCGGGCTTTCTCGATCAGGAGCGTCAGGGCATGCAGAGCTCGGTGCCCACGCAGCCGTTGCACGCCAGCGTCGCGGCGGGGTAAACGGAGGGGCACCCATCGATCCACGACGGGCAATTGGTGGCGTTGCAGCTGTCGAGGGTCTTCGCATTGCCGAGGACGGTGCCCTTCCCCTGCTCGGTGGCCGCGGTGGCGAACGACTCGACGCGCAGGCCCTCGATGCTCAGCTTGATCTTCTTCATCGTGGTGTCTCCGAAGTATGGGTGGGGATCACCCGGGGCCTGTCCACGGGTGACGACATCAAATGATACCACGCCGCCCTCGGCGAACGTAGCGCGGCCGGGTCGATCGATTGTGCTCGGCCACTTCACGCGGCGTCGGGTCTGAGTCGTGGCTGGGCCGGAGGTGCGTGACGCGAATATGCGACTAAAGTCGCCGCTACAACGGCACACAGTCCGCCTTCGCGCCGCCTTCGCGGACTTCGACGACACAAGCCGTATTCCCGAAATTGATTAGATTAGACGTCATCCTGAGGCCGGCCATGCTGCAATCATCGATTGGAAATAGCTTGCAGGCCGAAGGATCTATAACCGCGTCAGCACGTGAGCCGGTAGAGTGCACCGACTCTACTTTCTGGTTCGTTGGGAGGCGTGTTTCCAACTGAGGCGAGTCGAATGCTGCGGACCATCGAAGCGGTGATCGAACCGGACGGACAGGTGCGGTTGCTCGAGCCGATTTCCATTAAGGGATCGTAACAAAATAATAGTTACATTTGGCTGGATGAGGTTGTATATTCCCTGGCATGGACCAGGAGAATGGGATCCGGCGCAGGTATGCGGCCCTCATGCCGCTGCTGGACGAGCGGACGCGGCGGCCGGTGCTCGCTGCTGAAGCAGAGGCACTGGGCCGCGGCGGCATCGCGACCGTCGCGCGTGCGACCGGTGTCTCGCGTCCGATGATCTCGCGCGGGGTCACGGAGCTCGCGGCGGCGGAGGCGCTGCCGAAAGGCCGTGTCCGGCGCAGCGGCGCGGGCCGGAAGCGCACGACGCAAGGCGATCCCACGCTGCTCACCGACCTCGAGCGCTTGGTGGAGCCGCTGAGCCGTGGCGAGCCGGACTCCGCGCTGCGCTGGACGCTCAAGAGCGTGCGCCGGCTCTCGGACGAGCTGGTGAAGATGGGACACCAGACGAGTCACCGCATGGTGGCGCAGCTGCTGCACGAGCTCGGCTACAGCCTGCAGGCGAATCGCAAGGTTCGCGAGGGCGAGTCCCATCCCGACCGCAATGCGCAGTTCGAATACATTCACGCGAAGGTCGAGGCGTTCCGGGCGGCGCAGCAGCCCGTGGTCTCGGTGGATACGAAGAAGAAGGAACTGGTCGGCGACTTCAAGAACGTGGGTCGGGAGTTGCGGCCCCAGGGAGACCCCGAACCGGTGCGGACGCACGACTTCCCGATTCCCGGGCTGGGGCGGGCGACCCCGTACGGTGTCTACGATCTGGGGGAGAACAGCGCTTGGGTGAGTGTCGGGATCGACCACGACACGGCGCAGTTCGCGGTCGAAAGCTTGCGGCGCTGGTGGTACGCAATGGGACGCACGGTCTATCCCGAGGCCCGGCGGCTGCTGATCACCGCAGACGGCGGCGGCAGCAACGGGTCTCGTCTCCGGCTCTGGAAGTGGGAGCTGCAGCGCCTGGCGGACGAAACGGAGCTGGAGATCTCGCTGGCTCACTTCCCGCCGGGAACGAGCAAGTGGAACAAGATCGAGCATCGCCTCTTCTCTTTCATCACCCAGAACTGGCGAGGCAAGCCGCTGGTCAGCCACGAAGTGATCGTCAACCTGATCGCCGCGACCACCACCCGCACCGGCCTGCGCGTGCAGAGTGCGCTGGACGCGAACACGTATGCCAGCGGCATCAGGATCTCTGACGAACAGATGGAGGAGCTGAGTATCCGGCGCGATGAGTTCCACGGCGAGTGGAACTACACGATTCTGCCCCGGACCATGGGCTGAATTAGAACTGTTATTTCGTTACAGTCCCTAACGGTGCGCGGCGCGCACTTGTTACGATTTTGGATGAGCCGGCCGAGCTTACCGCCGTCCTGAGTGAACCTGCGTTGGCGACTGACTGGAACCGCTCCGCGGAGGATGTCGCGTGGCAGCACCTGCAAGGGGTGTCGTAGTCCGCTCCACCTTTTTTCCGGAGGGATCAGTGGCTCGGTATGTGATGGTAAGTGTGCATTCGAGTATTCCGTGGCCGAATGAGGAGAAGACGATCCGGTTTTCGGGACGCGACATTCGTCTGATTCCGCCGGCGCAAGATCCTCATCCCGGTATCCGTGCAACTTATCCCATGGCTGTTATCGAGTGCGCTAAAGGTGAAGACGAAGCGGCTCTAGTCCGCATCGTACGGCAATTTCTGAACGCTCTCTCGTGGCGAGAGCAGGCTACTATCCAAGAGATGGACGTAACTTATGGGCCGCCTTTGAGACATAGTACTAATATTCCCGGGAATTCTACGAGGCCGGATTTTGATAGTGATGATCTTCCTGACCCGAGTGATGCAGGCGCGCAACTCGCGATTGCGTTATACCGAGAAGGTCTGACGCTCCAACGTCCTTATATTGCATACAGCTTTCTCTCGTATTTTAAGGTGATCAACATCTGCTTCAAATACGGAAGGGATCAGAAGCACTGGATCAATAGCAATTGGCAACACGTTACGCATCCCGATGCGGTCGAACGTCTTCAGGAGATCCTTGCACAAGGCCATAGCATCGGCGAGTACCTTTTCGAATCGGGACGTTGCGCTGTTGCACACGCGTTTGGCCATCCTATTGTTGATCCAGACAGCATCCAAGACCAACAGAGGATCTCCCGCGACTGTCCTGTGATTCGCGCACTTGCTGCCCTGCTAATTCAACAGAGATGGCAGATTCCGGCTCCGCGATGGGGAAAACCCGTATAGTCAGAATTGGATGGGATTGAGGAGACTGCGTGATGCTGAATTCGCTCGCACGTACTGCGGTGGAGGTTACATTCTGTTCGCACCCTGACAATCCCCTGACATCTCCCTGACGCGGTTCCCACCGCGTCCTGACCGCGCGCCAACCTCCGCCAATCCTCCGACCCGTACCTTGGCCTCTGCATCCGCGCGCGCTGGCGCGGATGGCGGGCCGCACTTCCGTGCGCCCCAATCACCGACAACTTCGGGGTGCTCCCATGTACCGACTGATGCCGTTCACCCGGCGTGCGCTCGCCGCCGCCTCGCTCGCGCTCGCCGTGGCCGCCGGATCGCTCACGGCACAGGCCGCCTCGCCGGTCGGCTGCACGGCCGGCGAGAGCACGCTCCGGGTGGGCGATCCGAGGCTCGCCTCGTTCACCCCGTTCCCGGCCGACACCGTGGACATGGTGATGGAGCGCGGGGGGACGGTGCGCAACGGCCTCTTCACGCAGCAGACCGTCCGCAGCCGCCGCGAAGGGCGCGACGCGTGGCTCACCGTGCAGAGCTCGCAGACGCCGATCGGCCCGTCGCTCGACAGCGTGTGGGTCGACGCCCGCACCTGGGCGCCGATCCGCCACTTCTCCACCTTCCCCGGGGGCCGGGTGGACGTGACCTACGCCGGCGGGCGCGTCACCGGCACCCTCGTGCGCGGCGACACGACCACCGCGGTGGACCAGGCGGTCGACCCGGGGATCTTCGAGATGACCGTGAGCGGTGACGTGGTGGGATCGGTGCCGCTGTGCCCGGGCGCCGTGGTGCACGTGACCAGCTTCGACCCCGCGGTCGGGATGCGCGAGAGCGAGTACCGGATGCTCGGCACCGAGAGCGTGGAGATCGGCGGGCGGCAGTACACCGGCTTCGCCGTCGCGACGACCGTCAACGAGCGTACGGTGAAGCTGTACCTCGATCCCGCGAACCGCCACCTGTTCGCCTGGCGCGCCGAGGGGCAGGGCGTGACCCTGCGCGGCACCTCGCGCTTCCTGCCCGGCCGGAACTGACGGAACAGCCGTTTCACGCAGAGGGCGCAGAGAAACTGAGAGGACACGGAGAAGCCCTCTGCGTACTCTCAGTTTCTCTGCGTCTCTGCGTGA
>JBJMPM010000316.1:0-16613 GCA_045803205.1 Longimicrobiaceae bacterium | reverse complement strand
TTCGGCAGCGACACGGCCGGTCCTGTTGCGTCCGCGGTTATAGATCCTTCGGACTGCCGGCTGATTCGCACGCCGCAAGTTCTGCGTGGCCGTCCTCAGGATGACGTCCTTTGCATAGCGAATTCTGGAAAACGGTATCACAGAGGCACGGAGAACGGCCGGAGGATGACCATGGACGCTGAACGCGAGGAAGTCGTCCGCCAGCTCGCCGAAGACGTCGCCGCCACGCTCGGCGAGGCGCACCGCGAGGCCGTGCAGGACGAGATCGCGAGCGCGCTGGAGTTCACCGATACCGTCGAGGACTTCGCGCAAAGACTGGTCGACAACGTGCAGCAGCTCTTCCACGACACCTTCGCGGACACCACCTGGCCCGCCTGCCCGCGCCATCCCAACCACCCCCTCTGGTTCCGCGGCGGCGCTTGGTGGTGCGAGGCGGACGGCGTCGCGGTCGCCCGGCTCGGGGGAGCTGCGCCCGTGACGGATCCGGCGGCGGCGACCGTGGCGATCGTGGTCGATCCGGACTACGGCGAACGGCTGGAGGAGCTCGCGCCGCGGATGCCCGTCTGGATCGCGCAGACGAAGGGGAACTCGGTCGCCATCAAGCGGCTCTTCCGCCGCCTCCGCCGCGAAGGCGGCGGCTCGCTCGCGAGCTTCGTGGTCGACCCGGAAGCGAGCCGCGACCACTGGTGCGCCTCGGTGCTGGAGACGGTGGACGAGCACCACGGCCCCTGCTCGCAGGACCCGCCCTACCGGGGGATCGAGGTGATCGGCACGCCGCTTTCGCCCGCGCTGCGGGCGTTCTGCGAGGAGCTGGGGTTCCACTCGTTCCGCGACACGGCCAGCGGGTTCACCGCGAGGGCGCCGGTGCCCGACGCATGATCCCGAAACCGGTAGCCGACTTCGTGTTCTCCGCGTAATCCCTCTGACGTCGTCCTGAGGGGGTGTTGCTGAACGTGCACATTCCGCGGCACCACAGGTGTCATCCTGAGGCCCGGCCACACGGGTCCTGGCGTCAGCGCTGCAGACGGCAGGGCCGTGAGGATCTGGCCGAGGAACGCGCAGGAGCCCGCCGCGGAAGCCCGCACGACCGACGCGTCCACGCCGTCGCTTGTCGATGCCTGGCTTTTCCTGCGCGGCATCGACGAGTGAACGTGAGGCCGTGGCTTCCGCGCGAGCTTCCGCAGCGGGCTCCGGCGTGGCCGCAATCAGATCCTCACGGCCCTGCCGCCCTCGGAGTGAACGCTGATTCCAGGTGGCCGGGCCTCAGGATGACGCCCAGGGGTGTCCGAACAACGGATTCAGCAACACCCTCTGAGACCGGCCACGCTGCAACCGCAACCGCGTCGGCACGTGAGTTGGCCGGGTGCGCCAACTCTACTTCCGGATTGCCATGAGCTGCGTTTTCTGCGAGATCGTGGCGGGGCGCGCGCCCGCCAGCGTGATCCACCAGGACGACGAGGTGATGGCGTTCATGGGGATCCAGCCGACCGCGCCGGGCGAGTGCCTGGTGATCCCCCGCGCGCACGTCGACCACTTCACCGACCTCTCCGACGAGGCGGCGCAGCGGATCATCGTGGTCGCGCAGCGCATCGGGCGGGCGATGCGGACGGTGTTCGCGCCGCAGCGGGTGGGGTACCTGGTGCACGGATACGGGGTGCCGCACGCGCACTTCGTCATCGTGCCGCAGCACGGGCCCCATCACCTGACGTCGGACCGGTGCGCGCGGATCGAGGACGGCCGCGTGGTCTTCGACCTGAGCCGCATTCCCTTCGCCGACCGCGCCGTTCTCGACGAGCAGGCGCGCGCGCTCGCGTCGTCGATGGAGGATGGCCGCGCGGGAGCGGGCTGAACGGAATCGTCCCACCCGGAGGAGACCGAAGCCGATGAACGCCATGGAACTGGCGGGAACGAAATGGTACGTCCCGGCGGAGAACCTGCTGGCCTACCTGACCGACCCCGCGCTCCGGGTGCAGCGGCCGGTGGCGGACCAGACGCTCTGGTCCATCACCTCGGCGGAGGGAGGCCGCTTCGAGGGGACTTCGCAAACGCGGCTGTGGGCGAAGGGCCGGGACGGCGAATGGGCGCCGGCCGGCACGGCGTCGAACGCGATGTCGGGCACCATCGAGGAAACGGGCGAGATCACCATCGTCTTCACCCCCGACGACCCGGACCCGTCCACGACGGTCGGCTACGGGCACCTGCGCCGGGTGCAGGGCGAATGGCGGATGGAGATGCAGATGGCGACCGGCGCGCAGTCGCTGGCGCTGCACTGGGCGTACATGACGCGGTGGGCGGAGGGAGACGCCATCCCGCAGCCCGCGCCGGACTTTCCCGATCCGGAGTTGCGCTCGGACGAGTGGAGATGGCTGGCCGGCTCGGCTTGGTACGCGGCCGACGAGGAGCTCTTTCCGCAGGGTGCCGCCTTCACCGTCGACAGCGATCGCAACGGCTACTTCTGGGGAGAGGGGACGACCGCGTCCGGCGACCCGCTGCGCGTGGCGGGCTCCGTCACCCCCGAGGGCTCGCTCTACCTCCTCTTCTCCGTATCGGCCCAGCCCGCCGCCGCCCGCCGGGGCATGATGGAGGCCGATCCACCCCGGATGTCGTGGACGCTCCCCGAGGGCGGGCCCGTGATCGGCACGGCCACCGGCGAGTAGCCAGTGGATGGGTCTCTCACAGCACAGAGGCCCGGAGGAACGGAGGCCCAGGGACGCGGTTGCGCGTGTGCGCTGCCGCGTCCAATTTCTTCACGACCTGCAGCACGTCCCCCCCGTTCCATCACAGCCACCCACCGCGGCCGATTCATGTCCTGCGCACGGACGTCCCCGCACCCTCTCCCCTATCGACCGAAGATCGACGATGAGCCCTAACAAGCAGACGGTGCAGAAGTACATGGAGGCGTTCGGCCGCACCGACCACGCGGAGATCCTGTCGTGCCTCACGGACGACGTGGAATGGGTGATCCCCGGCGCGGTGCACCTGAAGGGGAAGGAGGCGTTCGACGGCGAGATCGAGAACGACGCCTTCGTCGGCAGCCCCACCATCCAGGTCACGCGGATGGTCGAGGAAGACGACGTAGTGGTCGCCGAGGGGACCGTGCGCGCCGCGCGGCGGGACGGTGGGAGGCTGAACGCCGTCTTCTGCGACGTGTTCGTGATGCGCGACGCGAAGATCTCGCACCTCACCTCGTACCTGATGGAAGTCCCCCTGGGCTGATCTCGCACGGAGGCACGGAGGAACCGAGAACTGCAGCGGATGAAGTCGATAGTCGCAGCCGGCGACGAGCAGTTCTTCCAGGAGCAGCGCTCGCGCCTCGAGGCCACTTACCTCGCGGGGAGCAACCCCCGCCAGCAGTCCGGCTTCGGCCGCGACGAGCGCGACTGGGAGCGTTTCCGGCGGCCGGTCGCCGCGCCGGTCGGGAAGGACGGCACCTTCCTCGACGTGGGGTGCGCCAGCGGCCTGCTGATGGAGTGCGTGGTCCGCTGGGCGGCGGAGGACGGGCACGCCGTCGAGCCGTACGGCCTCGACCTCTCGGAGAAGCTGGCGGAGCTGGCGCGGCATCGCCTCCCCGGGTGGCGCGACCGGATCTACACGGAGAACGCGCTGTTCTGGGAGCCGCCGGCGCGGTTCGACTACGTGCGGACGGAGTTGGTCTACGTCCCCCGCCACCGGCGGCGGGAGTACGTCGAGCGGCTCCTGGACCGCGTGGTCGCACCGGGCGGACGGCTCATCGTGTGCTCCTACGGCAGCTCCCGCCCCGAAGGCGCCCGCGCGGAGCCGCTCGCCGACGAGCTCGGTGGCTGGGGCTTTCCCGTCGACGGCGTCCACGAGGTCGTCAGCCCGGAGCACGGCTTCGTGATCACGCGGGTCGTCTCGGTCGGTGGATGAGCCCGCGGCGCGCCGCCATATAAATCGCCCCCACGCCGTACGTGAGTGAGCCATGTCCTGCCTGCGCGGTGATTACTACTTCTGGGCCGACGACCTCCGGATGCACTTCTGGGCGGTGGACGGCGAGGACCACTGGGCCGATTCGGGCTGGGGGGAGGTGGCGGTAGCGCGCCACGCCGAGGCAGGTGGCGATGATGCGGCGCCTGGACCGAGCGGGGTGGGGTTACCGCACGAGGTCGTGGACGACTTCGTGATGCTGCGCCTCGCCGAGCTGGTGCAGGAGGGAGAGGTCGCCGCGGTCGTCGCCCGCGCCCTCGACCGCGCCGGGGGCAACTTCGGCGTAACCGCGCTGGGCGAGCTCGGGCCGGCGATCGTGGCGGCGCTCGGCGGCGTCGCGCCTGCGCCAGGCGCCGGCTGACCACGACACATTCGCATGCCCATCCTCATCCGCCTCGCCACGCCCGAAGACGGGGACGCGCTGGCCGCCATCTACCGGCCGGCGGTGACGGACTCGGCCATCTCGTTCGAGCTGGAGCCGCCGGGCGGGGCGGAGATGGGGCGCCGCGTGGCGAAGATCCTGGAGCGCACGCCCTGGCTGGCGTGCGAGCGCGACGGCGTCGTGCTCGGCTACGCGTACGCGAGCCCGCACCGCGACCGCGCCGCCTACCAGTGGTCGGTCGACGTGTCGGCGTACGTCCACCCGAAGGCGCGCCGGCTCGGCGCCGGGCGGGCACTCTACACCTCGCTCTTCGCGGCACTCACGGTGCAGGGATTTCGCAACGCGTACGCCGGCATTGCACTGCCGAACGAGGCGAGCGTCGCGCTCCACACCGCCGTGGGCTTCACGCCGGTCGGCGTCTACCGCGAGGTAGGCTACAAGCACGGCGCCTGGCACGACGTCGCCTGGTTCGAGCGGCCGCTGGCACCCCGCGATCCCGATCCCGCGCCGCCGCGGCCGCTGCCGGAGTGCCGCGGCGACCCCGCGTTCCTGACCGCGCTCGAGGCGGGAACGGCCTTCCTCCGGTCGTCGGGTCCGGGGGAGGCCGAGCGTTCCTGATGCGAGAAAATCCTTGCGCCCGGCGCCCGCGATCCAGACCCTTGTTGTCGTCCGTTCTCCCATCCTCCCGACGGCCTCCACGGAGATCCCCGATGAGCACCGAATCACCGGCCGCATCCGGCTTCGTCGAGCGCGCGCAGCCCGAGTCGCTGCGCGGCCGCGCCCTCATGGCCTCGCTCACCGTCAACGACCTGCAGAAGAGCCTGGCGTGGTACCGCGACGTAATCGGCTTCTTCGTATCCCAGCAGTACGAGTTCGAGGGGGAGCTGCGCGCGGTGAGGCTGACGGCCGGCATCGTCCATCTCCTGATCAACCAGGACAACGGCGCGAAGGGGTGGGATCGGAAGAAGGGCGAGGGCATCTCGCTGACGCTCACCACCGCCCAGGACATCGACGCGATCGCGGGGCGCATCAAGGCGCGCGGCGGCACGCTGGAGTCGGAGCCGGCGGACATGCCCTGGGGCGCGCGCATCTTCCGGGTGAAGGACCCGGACGGCTTCATCCTGGCCATCTCGTCGGAGATGTGAGACGCGCAGCCCTGCTCCGCGCGAGTGACCGGCCGTGATCTACCTCCTGCTCCGCGGCCTCGCCGCGCTGGCCGCGCTCCTGCTGGCCCTGTCCCTGCTCTTCGGCCTGTTCGGCAGCCGTCGGCGGTGGCGGCTGTGGATCGGGCTGGGGATCCTGCTCGTGGTCTTCGTCGCCGCATCCGAGGCGGTGACCCCGGCGGCGCCGTTCCAACACGGCCCCTACCATGGCCGCCGCCGGACCGGCTGCGAGTCGCTCGGCGCGCCCGCCTCCGCGGTCGCGATCGGCCGCGGACGGCGGCTGGAGGCGTTCGAGCGCCGGCCTGGCGAGCCGGGCCCAACGGTGCGCCTCGTCGCGCGCGGCGGGCGGGTGAAGTGGTGCATCCACGCGACCGTGGAGGACCGCCAGGTGCAGTCGCTGCGCTTCGACCGCACGCACACCACGCTGGTCGGCGGCACGGTGGTGGTCGGCAGGGTCCAGTGGACGTACGGCAACGAAGCGGCCTGGTGGTATCTCGACCCTTTCGGCGGACTGCGGGCCTACTTCTTCTCATCGTAGCGGCTGGAGCCCATCGCATCACCTGACCCCGGGAGAACCCATGGCGACGACGCAGCGCATCACCCCCTGCCTCTGGTTCGACGACCAGGGCGAAGAGGCCGCGCGGTTCTACGTCGGCATCTTCCCCAACTCGCGCATCACCGCCATCACGCGCTACGGCGAGGCCGGGTTCGAGGTCCACCACCGCCCCGCCGGCTCGGTGATGACGGTCCAGTTCGAGCTCGACGGCCACACGTTCACCGCGCTGAACGGCGGGCCGGCGTTCACCTTTAACGAGGCCGTCTCGTTCCAGGTGAGCTGCGCGGACCAGGAGGAGATCGACCACTACTGGGAGAAGCTCTCCGCCGGCGGCGACCCGAGCGCGCAGCAGTGCGGATGGCTGAAGGACCGCTTCGGCCTCTCCTGGCAGGTCATCCCCACCGGGATGGACGAGATGTTCGCCGACGAGAATTCGCCGGGAGCGCAGCGGGCGATGGAGGCGATGCTGAAGATGAAGAAGCTCGACATCGCCGAGCTCCGCCGCGCCTACGCGGGGGAGTCGTGATGCCGTAGCGGTACAGCAGGGTCTCACGTGGCCGTGCCTCAGAGACTGTCGAGAACCTCGTCTTCTCAGACGTCATCCTGAGGCCGGCCGCGCTGAGACTTCCGCTTTCTCAATCCCTTGCAGGCCGAAGGATCTATAGCCTGAGTAAGCACTCAGCTGGAGGAAACGCGATCGAGTCGTAGCGCGGCCCTGATCATGTCTCCCCGGCTCACGTGCTTCCGCGGTTATAGATCCTTCGGCCTGCGGGGTCACCCGCAGACGAAAATGGGGCGTCGTCGGCCTCAGAGGGTGTTGCTGAACGCGCACATTTCGCGGCACCACAGGTGTCATCCTGAGGCCCGGCCACACGGGTGCTGGCGTCAGCGCTGCAGACGGCAGGGCCGTGAGGATCTGGCCGAGGAATGCGCAGGAGCCCGCCGCGGAAGCCCGCACCATCGCCGCGTCCACGCCGGCGCTCGTCGATGCCTGGCTTTTCCTGCGTGGCATCGACGAGTGAACGTGAGGGCGTGGCTTCCGCGCGAGCTTCCGCAGCCCGGCTCCGACGTGGCCGCAATCAGATCCTCACGGCCCTGCCGCCAGCGGAGTGAACGCTGATTCCATGTGGCCGGGCCTCAGGATGACACCCAGGGGTGTCCGAACAACGGGTTCAGCAACACCCTCTCAGGATGACGTCTTCCAGTGGGTTCCTCAAAAGTCTCTCGGGATGGCTCGGGATGACACGATATCTGCGGATTCTGCCTGAGTTCGTGTTCAGATGACAGCGATCACCACGGAGCGGCTGGTGCTGCGCGAGCTGGCCGACGACGACGCGGCCTTCATCGTCGAGCTGATGAACGATCCCGACTGGCTGCGCTTCATCGGCGACCGCGGCATGCGCACGCTCGACGACGCGCGCGGCTACATCGCCACCGGACCGCGAGAGATGTACGCGCGCCACGGATACGGGCTGTACGCCGTCGAGCGGCGGAACGAGCCGGGGCCGATCGGGATCTGCGGGCTGGTGAGGCGCGACTGGCTGGAGGACGCCGACCTGGGGTTCGCCTTCCTCCCGCGCTTCCGCGGCGCGGGGTACGCCCACGAAGCCGCCGCCGCCACGCTGGAGCACGCGGCCGCGCTGGGTCTGCACCGGATCCTCGCGATCGTCTCGCCGGAGAACGAGGCCTCGGTGCGCCTCCTCGCGAAGATCGGGATGACGTTCCAGCGGATGGCCTCGCCGGCCCCGGACGCCGCCGAGGTGTGCGTCTACGGACGGGAGCTCGCGTGAACACGGAGATCGAGATCCGCCTCCTCGGCGAGGGCGACGCCGGCGTGCTCGCGCAGGTGGCGCCGGACGTCTTCGACCACGCGATCGACCCGCGCTGGGGCCGCGCCTTCTTCGCCGACCCGCGCCACCACCTGGTCGTCGCGCTCGACGGCGAGACGGTGGTGGGGATGATCACCGCCGTCGACTACGTGCACCCCGACAAGGCGCCGCAGCTCTGGATCAACGAGGTCGGCGTCGCGCCCTCGCACCAGCGGCGCGGGATCGCCCGGCGGCTGCTCGACGCGATGCTGGAGCACGGCCGCGCGCTGGGGTGCACCGAGGCGTGGCTGGGCACGGAGGAGACGAACACGCCCGCCCGCCGCCTCTACGAGAGCACCGGCGCCGCGCCCGAAGCCTTCGTGCTCTACTCGTGGCCTCTCGCGGACGCGCCGGATTCTACCGCGACCTCGGCTCAGCGCCCTCTCCGGCTCGCTTAGGCTCGCCACCTCTCCCGTACCGGGAGAGGTTGAATGCCGAAGCGCCTGCGCGGTTCACCGGCAACACTCCTGCTGATGCTGGACGGCATTTCGCAGGCGCCGCCGCTGCCGCGTCCTCCTCCCTCTCCCGGTACGGGAGAGGGGATTGCGCTCTCAGGCGCAGGGGAGAGGGCGCCGCGGCCGCGGGCGCGCACCGATTTCCCGAACCTGGTGACCTCACTCCCCCGGCGGCGCCGTCACCTCCAGCGGCGCCAGTCGCATGGGCGGGTTGTCGAGAATCCACCGCCCGTCGGCCGAGCGCGCGAGGGTGCCGGTGAACGGGCCCAGGTCGCGGCGGCGCCACCAGAGCCCCGTCCTCCGCTTCGTGTCGAGGTCGGTGAACCAGTACTGCCAGACCACGGTGCGCACCATCGCCGGCGGCCTGCCCTGGAACGGGTCGCGGCGGAAGAGCCGTAGCACCTCCGGGCTCCCCTCCACCAGCCGCTGCTGCGCGAGCACCACCCACCGCGACTCCTCCCACGGCCCCAGCGACGCGAACCACAGGTTCCACTCGAACCGCGGCTGGTACGGCGCGTAGATCCCCGGCGCCTCGCGCGGGTCCTGCGGCTTGTTGCGGAAGGGATACGCCACCCAGGTGCGCCCGTCGCGGCTCCCCTGGAACTCGATCTCGTAGCGCGCCGGCGTCATCACCGCGAACAGCCCGTACGCGTTGGCGATGCGGAAGGGCGCCAGCAGCCGCACCGGCGCGCCGAGCGGCCCCAGGCCGCCCACGAGCCGCATGAGGAACGCCGCCACCGTCACGTACAGCGCCAGCCCCAGCGCCCCGGCCTCCACCCTCCGCCGCCACGCCGGCCGCGCGCGCGGGGGATCGGGCGCCGCGTCCGGGAGCGGGAAGCGCAGCCGGGCAAGCAGGCGGTCGTCCAGCAGCAGCACGCCGAGCACCAGCACCAGGTAGTTCAGGAAGGCGTAGTTCGCCGTGGCGATGATGCCGATCTGCAGCGCCGTGACCACCGCGCAGCAGGCGATCCGGAAGCGCCGCGGCAGGAACACCGCCCAGACCAGCACGAGCTCCACCCCCAGCGTGAAGACCACCGTCGCCGCATGGTACCCGTGCGGAAAGTGCTGCACGTACCACCCGATCCAGGTGGGGAGCGGCCCGTTCTGGTAGTACTCGTCCATCGCGGTCAGGTCGCGCCAGTGCGGGTCGCCGCTGGCGAGCTTCACCACGCCGGACTCGAAGTAGATGCGGAACCACTCCCACCGCAGCATGAAGAGGCTGAGCCATGACGGCGGGTCCGCGGCGCCCAGCCCCGGGCGGATGCCGCGCGGGGCGAAGAAGAGGGAGATGAACCCCGCCTCCAGCAGCATCCCGTCGGACTGGTACGACGAGAAGTCCTGCAGCGCGGCCACGCACGACAGGAAGAGCAGCGTGCACGCGGCCACCGCCGCCCGCGGCCAGACGTTGGCGACGAGGAGGAGCGAGGCGATGATCCCCGCGACGACGACCGCCGTGAGCGCCGCGTCGCCCGCGCCGAGCCAGAGGAGCGTGGGCGCGTACCAGGCGCGCTCTACGGGGCCGAGGACGTCCGCGAGCTGGCGGAGGTACTCGCCGGCGGGGAGGATGCCGCGCGGACCGATCAGCCCCTGGAGCTGGAAGGCAAAGGAGTAGAAGGCGGAGAAGAAGATCGCCCCCAGCGCCCGCAGGAAGATCCACCGGGGCCAGAGATACCCCGGCGGCGGCTCGGGTGCGTCGGGGACCAGGGCGCCGAATCGCATGCGCCCGTGCGCGGCAAGTGCCATGCACGGCGAAACCGCGGATCTCTCACCGAGGCATGGAGAACGCGGAAAGAGGCGCCGTCTTTGCGGGAAGTACGGCGTTGTGCTATCGGTTCCGGCACTCACCCCACAGGGAGGCACCGCGATGCGCCGCGTCTTCGTCCCGTTGATCCTCTTCCTGGCGCCGCTGTCCGCGTCGGCGCAGACCCCGGCGCCCGCGCCGCCGCAGATCGTGGTGATGGGGCGGGGCGAGGTCACCATCGCGCCCGACGAGGCGACCGTCGTGCTGTCGATGGAGACCCGCGCCCCCACCGCCGCCGCCGCGGGCGCGCAGAACGCGCAGCGGATGCGAGCGGTCCGCGAGGCGCTCCGCCGCATCGGCTTCCCGGCGGACTCGATCATGACGGTGGGGTACACGGTCTCGCCCACCCTGGAGTACCCGAGCGGCCGCGAGCGCCTGACCGGCTACGTGGCGATGAACACCATCCGCGTGCGCACCCGCCGGGTGGACCAGGTGGGCGAGATCATCGACACCGCGCTGGGCGCGGGCGCCAACCGGGTCAGCTACGTGCAGTTCGGCTCCACGCGCATGGCGCAGGCGCGCCGCGCGGCGCTCGCCCAGGCCATCGCCGAGGCGCGCGCCGACGCCGAGGCCATGGCGCAGGCCGGCGGCGGCGCGCTGGGCCCGCTGCTGGAGCTCTCGACGGCGAACCTGAACCCGCGCGGCGACGTCATGACGCTGCAGGCCGTCAACGTCCGCGGGGCCGCCGCCGCCGAGACGCCGATCACCCCGAGCGAGATCGCCGTGCAGGTGGTCGTGACCGCGAAGTGGAGCTTCGTCTCGCGCTGAGAGACTGTTGCCTGGGCTCGCGTCTCCAAAAGATTTTTCTTGCCGCACCGGCGTGACTGATGCATCGTGAGCCAGAACCCGTGTGTCGTCGACCCCTTACCAGGGAGGTGCCCGTGCAGGTGAAGACGAGCGTCAGGTCCGGCGGCAACATGCCGATCGTCGGCTGAGCGGAGGTCGTGTCGCGATCCGGCGTGGCTTGTCGATTCCCTTCGAGGAGGCGCACATGCAGGTGAAGACGAGCGTCAGGGCTGGCGGCAACATGCCGATCGGCGGCTGAAGCAGATCTCACGCAGAGGCGCAGAGGCACGGAGAGCGGTTCTCTCCGTGCCTCTGCGTCTCTGCGTGAGACAATGTCAGTTCACGAACTGGCGAGCGACGGTCATGTGGTAGACGGGCTGCATGTTCTCCATCATCACGTGCAGCGCGCGCTCGTCGCGCATCTCCGCGAGGGCGCGGCCGAGCTCGGCCTGCAGCACCTTCGCGTGCTCCTTCCCCACTTCCTCCAGCATCTCCGTCTCGCCCTCCACCCGCGCCGCGGGCACGGCGAAGCGCTCGTGCGACACGTCGACCGTGGTGCCGAACTCGTGCGCGCTGGTGGTGCGCGACGCGTAGGAGTTGGACTTGCGCAGGTCCTCCTGCGTCTCGTCCGTCCGCAGCGCCGACGTCACCTTCATGCGGTAGCGCGGGAGCCCCAGGCCGTCCAGCCGGGCGTGGAACCGGCGGCCGAGCTCCGCCAGCATCGCCCGCGTGTCCGGCGTAACGAAGGGGACGGAGTGGTCCATGTCGCGCAGCACCCAGTACGCGGTGCTGTCGCCCAGCGCCACCAACCGCCCCTCCCGCGCCAGCGCGTCGATCGCCGCCTGCCCGCCCGCGCGGATGCCCAGGCGCCGCGCGGTGGCGACCTGCTCGGCGTTCACGTCCTGCCGCAGCTCCGCCACCTCGCGCGCGCCCAGCGGCTTCGCGCGCGCGAACGCCGCGCGCACCGCGTCCCCGCTCCACGACGGCGGCGGCGGCGCGGGAGCCGGCGGAGGAGGAGGGGCCGGCGCCACGGCGCGCTCCCGCGGCGGCCGCGCCTGGCCGTCGCCGCACGCGGCGAGGCCGATCAATCCGATCATCACCCAGCGTCTCATGCCGTGGGCGCCGGGCCAGATGCATGCCACGCCTGTTCCCCAGGGTCCCTGCGCGACGTTGAGAAACCTCGTCCCCACAGGACGTCACCCTGAGAGACTCTTGAGAAACCTCGTCCCCCCATAGACGTCATCCTGAGGCCGGCCACGCTGAGACATGCACCGCCCGATCTTTTGCAGGCCGAAGGATCTATAGCCAGTGTAAACACTTAACCAAGGGGACGCGCGATCAGGGCGTCGCTACCCAGCCTCGGCACATCTCACCGGCTCACGTGCTGGCGAGATGATGGATCCTTCGGCCTGCACGGTTTCCTGCGAACGACCATGTGGACGCGACCGGCCCCCGGATGACGTCTGGGAAGGCGGATGAAGGGTTTCTCAAGAATCGCTGCCAGCCTTTCTTTTCCCCACCCGAAGCCGCAATGTACGTGGCCTCGAACGACGGGAGATCGACGTTTGCGAATCGGAACCATCCGCGAGATCTGGCGATTCCCGGTGAAGTCCATGGCCGGCGAGCGGCTCGACGCCGCCGTGGTGACGCCGTCGGGCATCCCCGGCGACCGCGGCTGGGCCACGCGCGACGAGGCCATCGGCGAGATGCGCGGCGCGAAGTATCTCCCGAAGCTGATGCTCTGCTCCGCCGCGTACCGCGAGCCGCCCGACGCGTCCAGCGGGAGCGCGCCGCACGTCGACATCACCCTGCCGGACGGCACCCGCACCGCCAGCGACGACCCGGAGGTGAACGCGCGCCTCTCGGACCTGCTCGGGCGCCCGGTCACGCTCTGGCCGCTGCGCCCCGCGGAAGACCGTGCGCACTACAAGCGGGCGCACCGGGCTGCGGGGGTGATGGGGCGCATCAGCCGCATCGCCGCGCTGCGGCCGCACCTGGGCAAGATCATCCGCACCGCGCGGCTGGAGGCCCCGGTGCGCGAGATCTTCGACCGGCAGCCGGACGAGGAGCTCCCCGACTTCGACACGGTTCCCTCGGAGCTCTTCGCGTACACCACCCCGCCGGGCACCTACTTCGACCTGGCGCCCCTCCACCTGCTCACCACCGCCTCGCTCGCGGCGATGGAGCGCATCAACCCGTCGGCGGAGTGGGACGTGCGGCGCTTCCGGCCGAACTTCCTGGTGGAGACGGAGCCGGGGATCGAGGGACTGGTGGAGGCCGAGTGGAGCGGCCGCACGCTGCGCATCGGCGAGCTGGCGATGGAGTGCTGGGTCCCCGCGGTGCGCTGCGGGATGACCACGCACGCGCAGGAGGGGCTGCCGAAGGACCCGTCGGTGCTGCGCAGCATCGTGCGCGACGCGGGGCAGAACCTGGGCGTCTACGGCAGCGCCACCAGCGCCGCGCGGGTCCGCGTGGGCGACGCGGTGGAGCTGCTCTGACGGGAGACGGGGGGATCGATGGCCGACGAGGCGGGCGCCGGCTGGCGCGTGGCGGTGGGCGAGCGGGAGACGACGGCGGTGCACGACCCGGCCGCGCCGGCGGACGGCCGGCGGGTCGTGTTCGTCTGCGCGCACGGCGCCGGCGGCCACCGCGGCGACGGGTCCATGCTGAAGCTGCGCGACGCGCTCGTCGCCCGCGGCATCGAGCTGGTGCGCTACAACTTCTTCTACAAGGAAAAGGGCTCCGGCCGCCCCGATCCCATGCCGCTGCTGCAGGAGTGCACGTCGGCCGTGGTCGCGCGCGCCCGCGAGGAGCTGCGGCCGGAGGTGCTGATCATCGGCGGGCGGTCGATGGGCGGGCGCGCGGCCTCCATGCTCGCCGCCGAGGGCTTCGCCTGCGACGGGCTCCTCCTCCTCGCCTATCCGCTCCACCCCGCGGGGCAGCCGGAGAAGCTGCGCGACGCGCACCTCCCCTCCATCACCGTTCCCACCCTCTGCTTCAACGGCACGCGCGACGATCTCTGCCGGCGCGACCTGATGGAGGCCGTGCTGCCGCGGCTGCGGCCGAGCTTCCGCATGCACTGGCTGGAGGGCGCCGACCACTCCTTCCACGTGCTCAAGTCCTCCGGCCGCACCGACCCCCAGATGCTCGACGAGGTCGGCGACGCCACCCGCGCCTGGATCGACGGGCTGGGCCGCTAGGGCGGATCGAGGAACGCTCCAGGGCCCGACGGGTTGGAAACCCGCCGCTGGAACGGCACGAAGTCCGCCTTCGCGGACTATGCCGCGGCCCTGGTGTGTCCCCCGACGGCGACGAGACGTCTGCCTTTGCACGCTCCGTAGCAGGCCTCGCCTCCGCCGCCGCCCCCCTCTCCCCGGTACGGGCCCCGGTACGGGAGAGGTGGCGAGCCTGAGCGAGCCGGAGAGGGCGCTGAGCCGAGGCTGCACAACGAACTCCGGACCGGAGAGAAAACCGCTCTGGCCCTCCGGTCCTCCGTTCCTCTGCGTGAGATCGCCTTTCGTCTGCCCGTCCGGCGTGTTAACTCTCGCGTGCGCAGGGCCTCTCCCTGCGCACCGGGTTACCCTCTGACCTGGAGGATCGCGATGACCAGGCTCTCCCTGCTCCTGCTCCCCGTTTTCGCCGCCGCCTGCACGACCGCGCCCGGCCCCGGGCCGGCGCCCATGTCTCCCCCGCCCGCGCCCCCGGCGATGGCGATGAGCGGCTTCCCGATGGGGACGTACACCACCACCATCGCCGCCGCCGACGTCCCGGCCTCGGTGGGGGCCGAGGAGCGCGCCGCGGTGGTCGGCGCGTGGGAGATCGCGTTCGGCGCCAACGGGCACGCGCTCGTCAACTTCAACGGCCGCCAGGTGGTCGACGCCCCCTTCCAGGTGAGCGGCAACACGCTCACCCTGACCGCGGACACGGGCGAGTACGCCTGCAACAGCAACGCGCGGTACACCTGGCACGCGGCCGGCGGCGAGCTGCACCTCACCCGGGTCGAGGACTCCTGCGGGGGCCGCATGGTCGTGCTGACGGCGCATCCGCTGGTGCTGCGGCGGTAGCGTCTCGCAGCGCGACAGGCATCCTGAACAGCGCCTCACGCAGAGACGCGGAGAAACTGAGAGAACGCAGAGAAATCACTGCGTTCTCTCAGTTTCTCTGCGTCTCTGCGTGAAACGTTGTGACGGGCCGGCATCTTGCGCAAAGGTACGCGTCCCATCGCCCTTCTCACCCTGCACCGCGGGAGGGAGTCGTGCGAGGTACCCGCGTTCTTCTGCTCACGCTGTCCGCCGCCCTGGCCGCCTGCGGCGGCTCCGCGCGCCTGCCGCTCTCCGCCGGCATCGGCCCGGCGCCCGCGCTGCCGGAGCCCGAGAAGGCGCTCATCCCCACCGTCCACGTGGCCCCCGCCCTGGGTTGGCACGACGGCGCGCGCCCGAAGGCCATCGACGGGACGGCCGTGAACGCGTTCGCGACGGGGCTCGTGCATCCACGCTGGCTGTACGTGCTCCCCAACGGCGACGTGCTGGTGGCCGAGACCAACGCCCCGGCGCGGCCCGAAGACGCCAAGGGGATCAAGGCCTTCTTCATGCGCATCTTCATGCGGCGCGCGGGCGCGGCCGTCCCCAGCGCGAACCGCATCACCCTGCTCCGCGACGCCGACGGCGACGGGGTGGCGGAGGTGCGCACGGCGCTGCTGGAGGGCCTCACCTCGCCCTTCGGGATGGCGCTGGTGGGGAGCGACCTGTACGTGGCCAACAGCGACGGCGTGGTGCGCTTCCCCTACCGCACCGGCGACACGCGCATCACCGCTCCCGCCACCGCCGTCGCGCCCATGCCGGGCGGGCTCCGCAACCACCACTGGACGAAGGGGCTGATCGCCTCGGCGGACGGGACGCGGCTGTACGTGTCGGTGGGGTCCAACAGCAACGTGGCCGAGAACGGGATGGACGAGGAGGAGGGTCGCGCCGCCATCTGGGAGGTGGACCTGCGCACCGGCGCACGGCGCGTGTTCGCGAGCGGGCTGCGCAACCCGGTGGGGATGGCGTGGGAGCCGGAGACGGGGATGCTCTGGACCTCCGTCAACGAGCGCGACGAGCTGGGGAGCGACCTGGTGCCGGACTACATGACCTCGGTGCGCGACGGGGCCTTCTACGGCTGGCCGTACAGCTACTACGGCCAGCACGTGGACGACCGGGTGAAGCCGCCGCGCCCGGACCTGGTGGCCCGCGCCCTGGTGCCGGACTACGCGCTGGGGCCGCACACCGGCTCGTTGGGGCTGGCGTGGTCCGGCGGGAACGCGCTGGGGCCGCGGTACGCGCGCGGGATGTTCGTCGGGCAGCACGGCTCGTGGAACCGGCGCCCCTTCGCCGGCTACCGCGTGATCTTCGTCCCCTTCACCGGCGGCAAGCCCGCGGGCGATCCTGTGGAGGTGCTCACCGGCTTCGTGAACCCGGACGGCAACGCCCAAGGCCGCCCGGTCGGTGTCGCCGTCGACCGCCGCGGGGCGCTGCTGGTGGCCGACGACGTAGGGAACGTGGTCTGGCGCGTGACCGCCGCCCCGTAACAGCGGCTCTCACAGAGACGCGGAGACGCAGAGAGGCACGGCGGCTCTCTCTGCGTCTCCGCGCCTCCGTGCGAGGCGCTGTTCTTCAGCG
>JBJMPM010000290.1:0-26780 GCA_045803205.1 Longimicrobiaceae bacterium | reverse complement strand
CCCCCGCCCCCCCCGCGTCTCTGCGTGAAATCGCAGTTCAGACGGGGCCGTACGGGTCCGCATAGGCGAGGTGCGAGGCGGGCTGCCCCAGGCCGAAGTCGCCGTAGTAGTCCGACGCCTCGTCCACGGGCGGGCGGGGCGCCTGCGCCACCGGGACGTGCGCCAGCACCGACGACATCATCTCGGTGACGTACAGGCTGCCGCCCAGCGGGAGCACGCGGTGCGCCATGCACATCTGCGTGGGGAGGGCGAAGGTCTCCTGGGTGGCGATGGCGCGGTAGTCGTCCTGGAACGTCACCCGCACCACGGCGTTCGGGATCATCATGCTCGCGGTGGACGACGCCAGCAGCCAGAGCACCGGCTCGCCCGACCGACTCTCGCTCCACGCCAGGTGGATGAGCCCCGCACCGCTCGCGGTGCTGCTGGTGAGGCGGTACCAAGTGATTCTGTTCTCCCCTTCGATCCTCCCGAACGTCCCAGTGCCGCCGGACGAGCCCCCCAGCAGCACGAACCACACGTTGCCGTCCGGCCCGGCGACCAGCCCCACGGGTGTGCCGCCCTCCTCCCCCGGGACCGTAATCTCGTCGGTCCTGTTGTAGATCGTATAGATGGCCAGGATGCGGCTGGATTTGTCGAGACTGGCGTATACGACGTTTACACGGGGATGCCGGGCTACGAAGATCGGGCGGCGCGAGCACGGATAGACGGAGACGTCGTCGGGGTTCGCGGCGTTCACACGCACCACGTGGCTGCTGTCCTTGCACGTGGTCCACAGGTCGTCGCCATCCTCGATCACCACGTGGGGCCCGCGGGCGGGCGCCGGGATCGCGATCTCGCGCAGGATGGCCGGCGGCGTCTCCACGCTCGTCCCGGGCTGGATCAGCAGGAGCTTGTCGTCGAACTGGAGGGTGGCCCACACGCACCCCGGGTTCGCCTTCGAGGCGTGGAGCCCGTGCAGCCCCGAGCGCGGCGTCCCGATCACGTGGCCGGCGGCCTCCAGCGGCCGCCCCGTGGCCGGGTCGATCGCCACCTGCACCAGCACGCTGTCGGTCTGCTGCGACACCACCAGCAGGTTGTTCCCCGCGTACGCCACCTCGTGCGTCTGCCAGGCCGCGGGGAGCGGATACTCCGCCACCGCCTTGGGAACCGTGAGCACCGCGCCGCCGTCGCGCATCGTGCCTCCTCGTATCGTGGATTGGGGCCGGGGGAACCGCCTGGAGGGTGCCGCGCGAGTATGCGCGAGGCAGATCGGAGGAACAAGGACTTCGTCGCCGCGTGCTCTCTCTGCGTCTCTGCGTGAGGCGAGCCTGATCTCGGCAATCGCAGGGGCTCCGCATTGCATCGCCCGCATCGGGTGGTGTGTGTTCGAAACATACAGCTCGTGAGGGGCCGTCATTGGTTCAGGATCCACTCGGGATGTGCCGAGAAGAACATTTGATAATCCCTCACGGGGAACCCGGATCCCTCTCACAGGAGACTCCCATGAAGAAGCTCGCTCTTGACGTGAACGCGCTGCGCGTCGAGGGGTTCGAGGTGGAACCGCAGGTCACGGAGGAGGGAACGGTGGTCGCGAACGAGCTGGTGACGCTTCGGACCTGCGCCTGCACCGGCGACACGTGCTACCCGCAGTTCTCGTGCAACACGGGAAACCCCTGCAAACCCTGCGTTTACTAGCCACTCCTCGAAAACGCTCCGGCAGATCGTCCTGAGCGGGCTCGGAGCGTGGAACGGGCAAGCCGGGTTGTTCACAGAGATACGGAGGACCAGAGAGGCATCCCAGCCTCTCTGGTCCTTCGTGCCTCCGGGTGCGTCGACGCCTACCGAATCTCGGACCCGGAACGGCGGCTGGCTGGATGTTCCCGTTACGGCCAGCGACGCCGCCTTTCCACCGAGCAGCCCGTCGCGCGTGATGACCTCCACCTGGATGTCGGCCGGCGCCAGGCGCTCCGCGTCGAGCGACGGCAGGGTGACCGCCGCCCGGGCCTGCAGGTGCGTCTGGCAGTTGGCGCACCCCGACACGTGCCAGCGGCTCACCACCACCCGGGTCCGGCCCGGCTGGCTCCATCTCCTCTGCCGCCGCCGTGGCTCCACCAACCCCTCGCGGCTGTACAGGTCACCGACCGTGCTCGCCGCTGGCAGGGCGGTCTCAGGATGCCGCGGCGCCAGCCACGCCAGGATCTTCCTCGGACCCCAGGTCGGGTGTGCCTGGCGCGTTCTACGAGCAGCGCACGCATCGCCTCCGGGATCTTCTGCGGGCAGCTCAGCGGCGCGTGGCTGCCGTCCTTCAGCCCATCGACGCCCAACGCCTCGTACCGCGCGACCGTGGTGTACCCCGTCTGCCGGCTTATTGCGAAGCGAGCGCACAGCGTCACCATGCTGTACAGCTTCTCCTGGACAACGCCACGAACCGCAGCCGCTCGCGCACCGGATCGGTCTGGCCCCACGGCATGTCCCCTCCCTGGTTTGGGCGAGATCAACATTACCGTGTCAACCATCCTGCCGGTCTATTCTGTCAAGGATCAACCCGGTCTATACCGTCTCGCCCCTTCGGGCGCGCATCCCTCACGCAGGAGGCGCTTGACGCGCCTACAGGTCGGATTGAGGGGGGCCGGGGTGGCCGCCGGGGGTGATCCAGGCGCGCTCCAGCCCGCCGATCACCTCCTCCAGCGCGTCCAGCGACAGCTCCGAGGCGTCGTCGGCGCGGGAGCGCGCCTCCGGGACGTCGCGCCGCGGCGGGTCGGCGAAGCGCTCGCGCTCCGGCGGGGGCGGGCCGTCCGCGCGCCTCACCACGGATCCCCCTCCGGTGGGGGCGGCGGGGGCGGATCGCCGCCGTCGCCGCCCGCCGCCTGGTCCAGCTCGTCGTCGTCCAGCTCGCCCCCGGGGCGGCGCGGGTCGGGGAGGACGATCAGCGCGTCCACGTCCGCCGGCTTCTCGACGAAGCGGACGCGGTACCCCGGCGGGAGCGACACGCCGAACGCGTCGCGGAGCGCCGGGCCGGGATCGGCCAGGAGGGCGGCCCGGAACGCGGCGTCCTCCGCCGCCCGCTCGAGGACCCGGTCCAGCATCGGATGGGAGTGGGGATCGGCCATGGATGTCCGCGGGTGTGGGGTCGCCGGCCGCCGGGGGGCGACGCCGGAAGCCGGCGGAACGTGGCATATCGCCCCCATCCTCCTCCCTTCCGCAAAAGCGGCGCACTAGAGGCCCGGCGCTATCCGGTAGAGGCGGGGCGCGCAGGGAACACACCCGCCGCCGCCCGGCCGCGCACCGGGTGCGGGGTGGCCAGGAGGTACGCCTTGGCGTGGAGCGGGCGGCCGGGCTCGAACACCAGCTTCACGCAGTTGACCCGCCGTTCGACCCGGCTCGGCCACAGCTCGTGCGGGAGCGTGCGGAGCTCGGCCCCGGGCCACCGCGGAAGGGCCTCGCGCCGCGCGGGAGTGCAGACGCCGAGCTCCGCCAGGCGGTCCAGGAACCCCCGCTCGGCGATCTCGCCGCGGCGCTGGCACGGCCGCGCCAGCGTCAGCTCCACCCCCAGCCGCGGCGGCGCGCCCTCCCGCGCGTCCACGTGGATCATCCCCACCGGCGGCGCCGCCTCCCCCCCGAGCGCCGCCAGCACCTCCTCGACCTCCCCCGCCGGCCCCGGCCACCCCGCCGCCTCCAGCGCCGCCGCCAGCCCCGCCGTGCCCACCCCCGAGAGGTAGACGCGCGGCGGGGCGCCCGCGCGTCCCGCCAGAAGCCCCAGGTACGGCACCCGGCTCCCCGCCGGGCGCCGCGCCAGCACGCGCTGCGCGGCCTCCCGGTCGGCGGGCGGCACCCCGCCGGGGAGGACGGCGTCCCCCGCCTCCCGCAGCAGCGCCTCCACCTCGGCCGGGTCCGCCTCCGGGTCCAGGGCGAAGAAGAGCGAGGGGGCGGGCACCGTCTCCCCGCCCCCCGTCTCCCCCAGGTCGAATTCCAGCCAGAGGCGCCGCACACGCCGCCACGCGGGTCCGGGCGCGTCCGCCCACCGGCGGCAGAGGGCGGCCAGGCGCCCCCACGCCGGGTCGTCGCGGAGCGGCGCGGTGAGGGACACCGCGGGGGTGCGCCCCGCCAGGATCTCCCGCCCGGCCGCGTCCACCCGGACGATCAGGTCCACCGGCCCCCCCGCCTCCCCCAGGCGGCACTCCAGGTACGCGGCCGCCGCGAGCGCCGCCGGGAGACGCGCCGCCGCCGCCCGCACCGCCCCCCACGCCGGCGCGGGGACCAGCGCCGGCGGAACGTGCGGCGCCAGGAGGTCCAGCGTGCCGCTCAGCGGATGGTCTGGACAGACGAAGGCCATCACACTCCTTCGGGATCGGGCCCGCACGCCGGGAGACGAAGCCCCGGTGCGGACGCGGCGACGGAAAAGCCGGGCCGGTCCCGTGCACTCTTTCCCCATCACGTGGACCGGCGGGTCGCTCTCCTCCCCATGCGCCACTCCCTTGCCAGAATCCCCAGAGCAATTACCACATGGGAGCGCACGCCATTCGCCGTACGAGGCTGCGTTTCTGAACCAGGAAACCGGCTGGGCATGCAGGCGCGTCCTCGTGCTTCGTGCGAGACGGACACACGCCTTTCAATATACGTTCGTTTAACGCCACGACATCGAAGTTGCGGCGCGATTCTTGAAGCACGTTTTCGGCCCCCGCGCGAGACATCATACCCGCGTCGGGACCGCCGTAACGAGGCCGCCGCGCAACGCCATGGAGCGCATTGCCAGGCCAAAAGCATCTCCAGGACAGGCAGCCCGCCCGGGCTGCGGACGGTCGGTCGGGATCGGGGTGCCCCGGGGGTCGGGGACGCCCACGGGAACCCATCGCCACGGGACCGGCACCGCCGGCTGCCCGCGTGCCGCAACCCGCAGGAGCCAATCCCCATGCAGGTCCCTTCCCCAATCGGCGCGGAAGAATCGGACGTCGCCCGCCACGTGCGGCAGCTGTCCCGGGAGAAGTGGGGCGAGCGGCGTGAGACCGTGCTGGTCGGCTGCCACCCGGCGATCCTGGAGGTGCTGGAGAAGCTGCGGTGCTTCGCCGAGGCCGAGGGCCCCGTGCTGATCACCGGCGAGACCGGCACCGGGAAGGAGCTGTTCGCGCGGGCGCTGTACCTGCTGGGGCCGCGCCGCCGCAAGCCCTTCCTGAGCGTCAACTGCGCCCAGTACGGCGAGAGCCAGCTCGTGGCCAGCGAGCTGTTCGGGCACCGCCGTGGGAGCTTCACCGGGGCGGTGGAGGAGCACCGCGGCGTCTTCGAGGAGGCCGACGGCGGCGTGGTGTTCCTGGACGAGGTGGGCGAGCTTCCCCCCGCCGCGCAGGCCATGCTCCTGCGGGTGCTCAGCGAGGGCGAGCTGGTCCCCGTGGGCGACACCCGCCCGCGCGCGGTCAACGTGCGCGTGGTGGCGGCCACGAACCGCGACCTGCGCTCGCTGGTCGACGCCGGCCGCTTTCGCGAGGACCTCCTGTACCGGCTGCGCTTCCTCCAGCTTCGCGTTCCCCCGCTGCGCGAGCGCGGCGACGACTGGCGGCTGATGGTGGAGCACTACGTGGGCCGGCTGAACGCGACCGCCCACGCCGGCAAGCGCTTCTCTGACCGCGCGTACGGCCGGCTCTCGGGCTACCCCTGGCCGGGGAACGTCCGCGAGCTGCGCGGGCTGGTGGAGACCAGCTTCCACCTCTGCAACGGCACCGGCGTCATCGAGCCCGCCCATTTCGAGGAGCAGTTGGAGGGCGCCGCGCCCTTCGAAGGGGCGTGCGCCGGCCTCTCCGGTGGTGCCGCGAGCAGCGGCCCCGGAGGCCCGGCTGCGGCGGCGCAACTCCTCGCGCGGATGGCCGAGGGCCCAGGCGACTTCTGGAGCCTGGTCTACGAGCCGTTCATGGACCGCGAGCTGAACCGCGGCGAGGTGCAGGCGGTGGTGGCCGAGGGGCTCCGCCGGAGCAGTTGGAGCTACAAGCGCGCGCTCGGCGTCTTCCGGATCGCCCCCGGCGACTACCTCAAATTCATGGACTTCCTCCGCCACCACCGACTGAAGCCCGAGCGGTGAGGGGGGGCTAGGCGCCTAAGAACTCGTCCAGCAACGAGAAAAGCCGCGCCACGGCGGGGTCGGGCATGGAGAGGGGAGCGCCGCGCCGGTAGCGCTCGTACCCGGTGCTCTCCTCCAGCCGGGCCAGCTCTGCGCCCCGCTGCTCGCGCTCCCCGGCGGGCGCGTCCTCGGCCAGAATGCGCAGGCTCTCGATTTCGAACACCTCGTCACCCGTGGCGCGCGCGCCGGTGTGCAGGTCGCGGGCAAGGGCGAGCGCCTCGTCGTGGAGCCCGGCTTCGGCGCACGCGGTGGAAAGCCGCTGGAATGCGTAGAGAAGCCGCGCGTCACACTTGCGTTCCGCGGAGACCTGGGCCACCACCTCAGCCAACGGGCGGAGCACGCCCCGCGCGCCCGTCATGTCGCCGGAGCACGCCAGCACCTCGGCCAGCCGCAGCCGGAACACGGCACGGTTCCACCCGCCGGTCTCCGCCTCCGCGGCCTCCGCCACGCGGCGTGCCGTGCGAAAGTCGCCCAGGCGGCAGGCGGAGACGACCCGTGCCTCGTCCGCGCGCTGCAGAAGGCCGCCATCGCGGTCGGCGCCCAGCCCGTTGGCGAAAGCGGCCGCCTCCTCAAAGCGGCGGTTCATGAGGAGCGCCTTGAGCGAGTCTACCACGTACACCGCGTCCAGCGTCTGCTCCAGCTTCTCGCGGCTGGGGGCGACCGCCTGCCATCCGCTGCCATCGATGCGGATGCAGTCGACCTCCACCCACCCGTCCAGCCGGTACCCGGCGAGGCGGGCGAAGCGGCTCACCGCGCCCGACCAGTTCCCCGTGACGGCCTCCAGCCGCCCCAGGTTGATCCACGGCTGGATGGCGTGCGCCGTGATCGCGGGGTCGCCCGACCGGCGCGCCAGGCGCCGCTGCCAGGTCATCTGCCGCTTGCAAAGCCGCTCGGCTGTGGCGCGGCTCCCCACGTAGGCAGCCATCAAGGCGGCGTTGTTGGCGATGCCGGCCACCAAGCCGGCCACCCGCCGCGGCTGGCGTAGCGCTCTGCGCCCCGCCTCCAGCTCACCCACCAAGCGACTGGCCCACGTGCCCAGCGGTGCGCGCGGCACTCGGTCCTGGGGAAGGAGCAGCCCGGTGGCGATGGTGGCGGCGGGCGCATCCGCCGCCACGGGACTCGTGGGCATCGCGTGCCTCCCCTCAGACGGCGGCCACGGCCGGCTCGGGCTCCACCACCGGCGCGACGGCCGGTACGGAGACGCGGCGCGAGCGGTCGTGGTCCTCCAGCGTGTAGCGCATCTCCTGCTTCAGCTCCGACTTCACCGCGGAGCAGGTCCGCTGGTTGCGCGTGAGCCGGGTCAGGGGGCAGGTGGCGCCCTGGCACCCAGGGAGCAGGTAGCAGTGCTGGCAGAGGTTGTCGGTCTCGAAGTGGGGGCCCACCCACTTCATCATGTTGGCGTGGTTGAGCTCCATCTCGCCGTCCGGGAGGAGCTGCCCCACGATGTTCTCCTCCATCTCGTCCAGCGCGACCGTGCACTTCATGAGCTTGCCGGTGGCCCCGACGACAAAGTTATAGGGGCGGGCGGCATAGCATACCTGGCTGCCGAACCCCGCCACGTCCAGGATCCCGCGCTCCTGCGCGAAGCCGAGGTTCTCGGCCGTCTTGCGCAGCTCCCTCACCACCTGGCGCTGCTCCTCCACGCCGCAGGTGGCGAGATGGTCGTCGTTGGGGCCGCCCCACTTGCCTACCGCGCGGAAGCGCAGCTTGAAGCGCGGGTCTCCGCCAAAGTCCTCGCTGAGCGCCTCCACGAAGGGCCCGAGCCGGGGGAAGTTGTCCTGGTCGAAGTTGACGCGGATGTCGATGCTGAAGTCCTGGTCGGGGCTGCGGGCGTGCATTGACCGCAGGTTGTCGAGGATCACGTGGTACGTGGGGCTGCCGTCGCGCCCCACGCGCTTGCAGTCGTGCTCCTCCGGGAGCCCGTCGATGGTGATCTGGTAGCGCCGGCATCCCCACTCCAGGAGCTTGGTGGCGCGCTCCTCGGTGAGCAGGTAGGCGTTGGTGGTCATGTGCTGGCTGTGGCCGATGCCGTGGCGGTCGGTGACGTCCTTGAAGAAGCTTCCGAGCTCCTCCACCGCCTCCCATCCGTACAGCGGTTCGCCCCCGAACCACGAGATCGAGAGCTCCTTGAGCTGCGGCGCGCGCCGTAGCGTGAGCGCCCGCACCCCCTGGCGCACCTCGGGGAGCATGGTGCCGTTCTTGAACTTCTCGTAGCAGTACACGCAGCGGAAGTTGCAGTCCTCGCTGGCCAGCAGCACCCATTGGAGGATGTCGGTGCGCCACTGCGCCTGCCCGTAGTAGTACCGGAACATTCCCACTTCGTCGACCCCGGCCTTGACCAGGTAGCCCCGCTTGCTCAGGTACTCGGACGCCTTGTCGAGTGGCGCCGTGACGCCCTGCGGGGTGAGCCGCTCCAGCACCCGTGCGGCGTCTTTGGCAGCGAACACGCTGACGGACCCCGAGAGGGTGTTCCAGAGGATGAGCCGGCCGTCCTCGCTGACCGTCCGCGCGTTGAAGCGGGAGGGCACCAGGCGCTCTCGTGGGCGGTAGCCGAGCTGCACGAGCGCGGGAGCCGCGGGTGCCTTTTCCCCGCGGTCGTACGGCGAGGTCTGCATGTCGAGGGTCGGCTTCATATGCCGCTTCTCCTTGGTTCGCCACGGGGGCCGGTGAGACGTGGGCGCCGCCTGGCATGCCGGGCGGCGCCCGTGGGTGAAGGATCAGGCCTTCTCCGTGCCGCACGACAGCGAGCAGTTGATGTTCGTCGTGCAGGACTGGCTGCAGTTGATGTTGGCGGGGAGATTCCCGCCGGACACCCCTTCCAGTTCGTCGGCAGACAGCTCCTCACCCCGATCGTGGTTTCTCTCGTCCGCCATCGTGTGCTCCTCGCGTTGAAAGGGAATGGGATGCGAACGGGCCGCACCGCGGAGCTTTGGCAGGCCCCGTGCCGCCTCGGAAATCATGTAACTACTTATGGTGTTGGGACTTACGCAGATACGCAGATTGCGTGTCGGGCGCCCCTGCTCTACTTGTGGCCGTTCGCGTCTACCGATGGCACCCCCGCTCTACGCCGGCTGCGCCGGCCGCGGATAGAAGTCGGCCTCGAAGCGGGTGTACAGGAGGTCTTCCATCGCCCACCGGCGCTGGAATACGCGGGGCTCCGGCGCGCCGGGAGGGACGAGCATAAGGCGACGCGGGTCGCGGTCCGCGGCGGCGGGGATGCGGTTGTCGAGCGGCGCCTCCAGGTAGTGGAGGTGGGGCGCCACCCAGGCCAGGTAGCGGGGGAGCGGGCCCGCATTCCCCTGCTGCTCGCGGCGGATCAGGGCGTCGCGGAGCCCGGCGGCCGAGATGGGCTCGCCCCTCAGCGTTGGGACCGTCCCCCACTGGGCGTCGAGCATCACCCACGCACCCCGGTCGGGAAGGAACGCTTCGGTGACGGCGTGCGCCGCGCCCCCCTCGCGCGTCTCCACGTCGGCGGTCATCAGGGTGACCAGCCGCGCGGGGATGCCGACGGCGCAGAGAACACCAGCGAGCACGGTCGCGTACTCTACGCATCGGAAGGACCGCCCCCGCTCGGCCTCGCGAAGGATGGAAAGCGGGTCGGAGCGCTCCGGAAGGTTGCTCCCGTCGTGGCTCCACCGGGAGCTGACCCACCGGGTGAGCGACCGTGCACGCTCATGGTCGCTCCCCTCGCCCGCCACCTCGCCGAGCGCGTACGCTGCGCGCAGCTCGCCGAGGTACGGGTCCTCCGGGTCGCTCCAGCGGAACGGATAGCGGTTGTCGGACATGGGCATCTCCTGTCGGTCAGCTCCGGCAGCTCGTAAGCAGGGCGCGAAGCTGGTCCGCGCCGCCCGCCAGCGCCTCCAGCGCCAGCCCCGCCAGCGCGAGCACCACCCGCGCGCGCCCCTCCGTCGTGCGGAACCCGGGGCCGAGTTGTGCGTCGGCGGCTTCCAGGCGGGCAGCGGCGCGGCGGACGAGGCGCTGGAGGACGGCGAAGGCGCCGGCCGAGAGGGGCGGCGTGCCGCGGTAGACCTCCAGCCGGCCGCCCGCGCGATACGTCGGGCGCTCCAGCCCCAGGAAGCGGAGGAACCAGTCGGCTCGGAAGCGCCCGGCGGCGGCGGAGATCCCGCAGTAGTCGGCGATCAGCTCGTCGTGGAGGGCGTTCCGCATCGACCCCAGCACGCGGCGGGTGAAGTAGTGCGCGCACTCGTGCTCCAGGCGAAGCGTCAGCGAGAGACGCCGCCACTCGTCGTCCGGCATCCCCATGGCGGCCGCCGCGACGCCGCTGTAGGGCCCGTCGCTCAGCACCACGAAGCGGTCCTGGTAGAGCTCCTTGCGGTCGCGGATGGCGCCCAGGCTCCACTCCGTCATCTCCCCGAGGTCCACGTCGCCCGCTTCCCACGCCGCCCGCAGCCGCGCCACGCGCCCCCAGTTGACGTAGCCGCCCACCACCAGTGCGCCCATGGAGTCCGGAACCGGCTCCGGCTCGCCCTTTCGGGCCAGCGCGCGGACCAGCGCCACGAAGTCGGCACGGGCGCCGGCCACCAGCACGGGGAGGCGACCGGCGGCGGTGGGGTGCAGGAAGAGCCGCAGCCGCTCCGGCGCCTCCAGCGCCAGCCCCGGCGCGCCGTCCGGCGGAAGGACGCCGCGCCGCGTGGCCGCCCGGTAGCCTTCCGTCTCCGCGATCCCGGGCGCGACGGGGAAGCGGAGCTGCACCAGCGCGTCGCGGAGGACGGGGAAGACGCCGCACGCCGCCGCCTCGCGCGCGTACTCCTCCCACGCCTCCACGAACGGCTCGTCGGGGAGCGGGAAGGGCGGGAGGGGATCGGGGACGCGGAAAAGGTTCTCGTTGTAGCGGAGCAGCTCCTCGACCTCGGATTCCGATGCGCCCAGGTCGCGGAGGACGCGGGCGCGAACGCCGGGTACGGGATCGAAACCGAACTCGACGGAAGCGCGGTCCGGCGCGCCGGCGGGCGAGGACGAGGCGGGCGCCGTCACCGGGCGGCCGAGTCGCGCGAGGACGAGGGCGGGACCGGCGAGGCGGGGAGGGGGTGGAAGGCGCCCCCGCGCACCACCACCTTGCCGACGGTGGAGCCCGTGAGGTTCCCGCGCGCGTCGAAGGAGAAGGTGCCGGTCACCCCCCGCACCTCCCGGAGTGCGTGGAGCGCGGCGGAGAGCTTCGCGGGGTCGGGCGAGCCGGCGCGGCGAACGCCCTCGGCGAGGACGCGGACGGCGTCGTAGGCGAGCGCCGCGCCCACGTCGGGGTCCTTCCCCCACCGCGCCCGGAAGGCGGCCACGAAGCGGCGGACCTCGGGGGAGGTGCCGGCGGGGTGGAAGGCGGAGGCGATCACCGTCCCCTCCACGGCCGCGCCGCCCAGGCGGAGGAAGGTGGGGGTGGCGAGGGCGTCGCTCCCCAGCACCGGGGCGCCGATCCCGCGCCGGCGCAGCTCGGAGACGAGGAGCGCCGCCTGCCGGTCGTGCCCCGCCACGAAGACGGCGTCGAAGTCGAAGGTCCCCCAGTCGGCCACCGTCACCTCGGCGTCGTGGGGGTTGGCGGAGAGGCCGGGATCGTACGACTCGCGGCTCACCACGGCCCCCCCGTGCGAGGCGGCGTGCTCCTCGAAGGCGTTGGCCAGCCCCCGGCCGTATTCGTTGCGGGCGTAGTAGATGACCACCCGCTTCCACCCCCGCGCCAGCGCGTACGCCGCCAGCTGCCGCCCCGCCTCGGCGTCGCTGAAGACGGTGCGGAAGACGCGCGTGTACCCCCGCTCCGTCAGCTCGTCGGAGGTGGAGGTCGGCGCCAGGAGCGGGAGGCCGGCCAGGTCGTAGACGGCGGCGGCGGGGACGGTGACGTACGAGTGGAGGTGCCCGACCACCGCCGCCACCTCGGGGTTCTTCCCCAGCTCCTGCGCCACCAGCCGCCCCTCCTCCACCGACTCGCGGTCGTCCACGCGCAGGACGCGCAAGGAGCGCCCGCCTACGCCGCCGCCCGCGTTGATCTCCTCCACGGCCAGGTCCATCCCCTCGCCGTACAGGATCTCCCCGCCGCGCGCCTCCCACGACCAGGGCGCGGCGACGACGATCTCGCCCCCGTCCGACGCGGCGCGGCGCGCCCGCTCCACCCCGGGGTCGTCCTCGCCGCACGCGGCCCCGGCGAGGAGGGCGGCGGCGAGCGCGAACGCCGGGAGACTGCGGCGGAAGATGCGCGTCATGCGAGCTGCCGGCGGGCGAGGGCGGCGAAGGCGCCGCCGCGCGACATCAGCTCGGCGTAGGTCCCGTTCTCCACGATGACTCCGTTCTCCAGGACGTAGATGCAGTCGGCGTGGAGGATGGTGCTGAGGCGGTGGGCGATCACCACGCGGGTGGCCTGGAGGCGCGCCAGGCTCTCGCCCACGATCTGCTGCGTGCGGTTGTCCAGCGCGCTGGTGGCCTCGTCCAGGAAGAGGATGCGGGGGCGGTGGACGACGGCGCGGGCGATCATCAGCCGCTGCCGCTGGCCGCCGGAGAGCGTTCCGCCGCCGTCGCTCACGATGGTGTGCATCCCCATCGGCATCTGCCGGATGTCCTCGTCCAGCCCGGCCATCCGCGCGGCCTCCCAGGCGTCGTCCACGCTCACGGCGGAGGCGCCCGCGATGTTGGTGAAGAGGTCGCCGTGCATCACCTTTCCGGCCTGGAGGACGACGCCGATCTGCCGCCGCACGGCCTGCACGTCGAGCCCCGAGAGGTCCTGCTCGTCGTAGTAGACGGCCCCCGACTCGGGGGCCTCGAAGCCGAGGAGGACGCGCAGCAGGGTGGACTTCCCGGAGCCGGAGGGCCCCACGAACGCCACGAACTGCCCCGGCCGGATGCGGAGCGAGAGGTCGCGGAGCACCAGGGGGCCGTCCTCGCCATAGCGGAAGCGGAGGTGCTGCACCTCGATGTCGCCGGCCAGGTCGCCGGGGTCGAGGCGGGCGGCGCCCACCTCGGGCTCGGCGTCCAGGATCGGGCGGACCTGCTCGTAGAGCGGCGCGGCGGCCAGCGCGTCCACCACGGCGGTGCTGGCCGCCAGCCCCGCCGAGAGGGAGAGGGTGAAGGCGGCGACGAAGGCCAGGAAGTCGCCCATGGGGAGGTCGCCCCCGGCGCGGAGGCGGGGGGCGGCGGCGGCGAAGAGCGCCAGGGTGCAGAGGACGGGGAGGGCGGCGTTGAAGGCGGCCAGCCGGATGCCGAGGGTGCGGGCGCGGTACTGCCGCTCGCGCTGCTCGCTGAAGAGGCGCGCCCAGATCCCGAACGCCTGCACCTCGGCCACGGCCGCCTTCAGCTTCCCGATCCCGGACAGGAGCTGGAGCACCACCCCGGAGGCGCGGGAGCGGAGCCCGATCACCTGGCGCTGGAGGCGGAGCTGCGCCCACCCGGCGGCGAGCGAGGCGGCGACGGAGCCCCCCACCAGGAGGGCGGCGAGGGCGGCCAGGCGTGCGTCGTAGTGGAAGAGGAGGACGAAGTTGAGCAGCGAGAAGACGCCCCCCAGGAGGGTGTCGGCCACGCGGCCGGTGAAGAGGCGGCGGATCTCCTCCACGGCCATGGCGCGCACCGCCAGGTCGCCCGCGGCGTACCCCCGGAAGAAGGGGAGGGGGAGCGAGAGGAGGCGGTCCCAGACGGCGGACTGCATGGTGGCGCCGGAGCGGGCCTCGACGCGCACCAGCGCCACCCCGCGCACCACCTGGAACCCGGCCGCGGCCACGGCGGCGGCCAGGAGCACCAGGGTGAGCTGGAGGAGCTGCCCGCGCTCGGCGCCGGGGAGGACCTCGCCGAAGAGGAGCCCCACGGCGTAGGGGGTGACGAGCCCCAGCGCCCCCACCACCGCGGCGGCGCCGGCCATCCGCCACAGGTCGCCGCGCGACCCCTGTGCCCCGAAGCGCAGCACCCGCCAGAGCCCCAGCCGCCCGGCGGGGAAGGGGCGGTAGAAGGTGTGGGCGAAGGGGGCCAGCGTCTCGGCGGTGGCGCGGTCGATCCGCGTCCGGCCGGGGGTGCGCGGGTCTGAGAGGTGGTAGCCGCCGCGCCGGTCGGGGAGGAGGGCCACGGGGTGGTCCCCCTCGGCGGCGGCGCCCAGGAGGGGGCCGGCGTCGTGGCGCCACCACTCGCCGCGGAGCGCCACCCGCCGCCCCCGCACCCGCTCGGCGCGGACGAGGGCGGCCACGGGGTCCCTCCCGCGCGCGCCGGGGGGTGGGACGCGGGCGTCGGGGTCGCGCGCGATCCCGGCGGCCTCCAGCACCTGGCCGAAGGCGGCCAGGAGCGGGTCCTCGGCGCGCGCCGGGCGGGCGGGGAAGAGCCGGGCGCGCTCGGCGCGGGGGCGAAGCGGCGCGGCCAGGCGGGTGAGCGCGGCGCCCATGGCGGCGCCCGTCTCCCCGGCGCGCTCGCGCAGCCGCGCGCGGTGGGCGGCGTCGGCCTCGCGGAGCCGCTCGTCCACCACGGCGAGGAAGGCGGCGTGGAGCCGCTCCAGGGCGGGGGCCACCTCCCCCCGCTCGGCCACGGCGGCAAAGTCGAGGACCCACACCCCGGCGGCCTCCGCCGCGCAGAACCACCCGCGCGCGGCGAGGGGGACGGGCTCGCCCACGTGGAGCGGCGCGGCGGCGCGCCCCACCAAGCATCCGCGCCCGGAGACCATCTCCACCCACCCCACGTGCTCGCTCACGCGCAGGCACTCGCCCGCCTGCACGCCGGCCATCTCGCCGGGGGCGCCGGCCTGGTAGCGCCGCACGCCGTGCACGTCGGCCATCGCCTCGTAGACGCACCCCACCCACCCCTCCACCAGCTCGCCGCGCTCCCGCGCCGCCTCCGCGTCCACCTCGGCGAGGGCGGTGGCGGTGTCGCCCACGGCCAGGAGGGAGAGCCCGGAGGGCGCGTGGGCGCCGACGCCCAGCACCAGCCCGTCGGCGCCGACGCGGAAGAGGTGGGTGCGGCGCCCGCCGGGGCGGACGGCGAAGACGTCCAGCCGCCCGGCGCGCACCACCCAGGCGCGCCCCCCCTCCAGCACGAGCGGCCGGTCGCCCCGCACCTCCAGGAGCGGTCCGGGACGCAGGTCGCGCGGGAGCGGGCCGGTCATGGGACCCTCCCCCGGCAGAAACCCCGCGTGAGGGATGCGCGCCCGGAGGGCCGGGACGCCGGCGCGACGGGGGTTGGTCGCGCCGGTGGCTCGGCGCAGTCGGCAACGGCGGGTTCGTTGCCTGCTGCGCGCGCAGCCCGGCCCGGAGCGCAGCGGAGGGACACGCCCGAACCCCGCAGTTGCAGTTCGAGAGAGCCGGAAGCGGCGAGAGAGATCGGAACCGGAGGCATCGCCCTCACTCCGCCGCGATCAAGCGCGCGTACGGACCCTCGGCGTCGCCCTTCAGCGCGTCGTGCGTCCCCCGCTGCACGACCCTGCCGCGCTCCAGGACGACGATCTCGTCGCAGTCGCGGATGGTGGAGAGCCGGTGCGCCACGATGAGGCAGGTGCACCCGCGCCGCCGCAGGTGGTCGTCGATGGCCTGCTCGGTGGTGGGGTCGAGCGCGCTGGTGGCCTCGTCCAGCACCAGGACGGAGGGGTTCCCGGCGAGCGCGCGGGCGATCTCGAGCCGCTGCCGCTGCCCGCCGCTGAAGTTGCGCCCCTCCTCGTCCACGCGGGCGCCGTAGCCGCCGGGGCGCGCCGCGACGTCGTCGTGGATGCAGGCGCCGCGGGCGGCCTCGACCAGGTCGGGCTCGGGGAGGGTGGCGTCCCAGAGCGACAGGTTGTCGCGGATGGTGCCTTCGAAGAGAAAGACGTCCTGGTCCACCACGGCGAGCGAGGTGGAGAGGGTGGCGCGGGAGAGCTGCTCGCGCGGGACGCCGTCGAAGAGGATCTCCCCGGCCCACGGCTCGTAGAGCCCGGCCACGAGGCGCGCCACGGTGGACTTCCCCGATCCGGAGCCCCCCACCAGCGCCACCCGGCTCCCGGGGGCGAGGACGAGGCTGAAGTCCTGGATGAGCGCGGGGTCGAGCCGGCTGTAGCCGAAGGAGACGCGCCGCAGCTCCACGTGCCCCGCCAGCTTCCCCGCCCCGTCCGCCCCGCCGTCCACGTCACCCTCCGCGTCGGCGATCCCGACGTCCCCCGCCGGCTCGGCCCTGGAGCGGAGGACGTCGTCCAGCCGGTCGAGCCCGGCGCCGACCTCCAGGAGCGAGCCCCCCATGGAGACGAGGCGGTTGACGGGGGAGAGGAAGGCGAGCATGAGCGCCTGGAAGGCCAGCAGCATCCCCATGCTGAGCCGCCCCTCCATCACCCGGAGTCCCCCGATCCCCAGCAACAGCGCGGTGCTGGCGGACAACAGGAGGGGCGGGAGCGCCCCCAGGAGCTGCGTCTGGAGCCCGAACTGGTGCTGGGCGTTGGCGACCTTGGTGTAGTAGCCGGCCCAGCGGGCGAAGAAGTCGCTCTCGGCGCCGCCGGCCTTGAGGCTCTCGATGTTCATCAGCCCGCCCATGGCGGTGCCGATCGCCTTCCCGCGGTCCTGCACCAGCCGCTGGTTGAGGTCGGACCTCCGCTCGGCCACCCAGCGGAGCGCGGCCATGTTGAGGACGGCGGTCGTGACGGCGATGGTGGCGAGGACGGCGTCGTAGCGGAACATGAGGACGGCGTAGAACCCCACCATCACCACGGCGAGCGCGGTGCTGGCCAGCTCGCCGGAGAGGAGCTGCGCCACGCGGTCGTTGATGGCCACCCGCGAGGCGATCTCCCCGGGGAAGCGCTGGGTGAAGAAGCGCATGGGGAGGTGGAGGACGTGCCAGAAGAACGACGCGGAGCTGGTGAGCGCCACCCGCGTCTCCAGCCGGAGGAGGTAGCGCTGCTGGATCCAGGTGAGCGCGGCCAGCACCAGCGCGGTGGCTGCCATCGCCCCCAGGAGGGGGCGCACCCACTCGCGCATCCCGCCCACCAGGACGTCGTCCACGAAGACGCGGGAGAAGGTGGGGACGAGGAGCCCGGGGACGACCAGCGCGAGCCCCGCCAGGAGCACGAAGAGGAGCGCCCGCCGCGACCCCGACAGCCGGCTCCGGAGCGCGGCCAGGGTGGAGCGGGGGGCGCCCCCGGGGCGGAACTCGGGGCCGGGGGCGAAGGTGAGGACGACGCCGGTGAACGCCTGGTCCAGCTCCTCCTCGGTGACGGTGCGCGGCCCGTACGCCGGGTCGTTGAGCCACGCCTTCCCCTTCCCGATCCCCTCCAGCACCACGAAGTGGTTGAAGTTCCAGTGGAGGATCATCGGCGGGGCCATCTCCCGCAGGCCGGCGGGCTCCTTCTTGAAGCCGCGCGCGTTCAGCCCGTAGGCGCGGGCGGCCTTGACCATGTTGCTGGCCTTGCTCCCGTCGCGGGAGACGCCGCAGGCGGCGCGCGCCTCCTCCAGGGGGACGAAGCGGCGGAAGTGGGCCAGCACCATGGCCACCGCCGCCGCGCCGCACTCCACCGCCTCCATCTGGAGGACGGTGGGGACCCTGGCGCGCGCCGGGCGGTCCGCGCCCCGCCGCAGGGGGAGGCGGGGGAGCCTCACGGGCGCCCCGCCGCCGGGAGCGCTGCCGGACGCGCCGCCGTCCGCTCGCCCGCGCCGCCGCGCCCGCCCACCCCGTCGCCGCGGCGGCGGAGCTGGGGGATCAGCATGACGATGGGGCGGCGGCGGTCCACCACGATGGCGCCGCCGGAGAGGGTCCCGCTCTTGATGCGCACCGGCGGCCCGGCGGAGGAGGACCAGCGGTAGCCGCTGGGGCTGCCGCGGTCGGGGATCAGCTCGGCGCGGACCTCGTACGGCGCGTCGGCCCCGGAGAGCGTGGTGACCAGCTGGTCGTTCTTGAGGACGCGGCGCATCCCCGCGGCGCTGGCGGGGAAGTCGGAGACGTAGGTGACGCGTCCCAGCAGGTACCCGAACTCCTCGCGGCGCACGGTGGAGGGGGCGAGCTGGATCTCCATCCCCGGCTTGACCTTCTTCCCGTGGACGGAGGGGATGAAGACGACCGCCTCCAGCGGCTGCACCCGCTTCCCCGTGAGGTCCACGGTGAGGATCGCCTGCCCCCGGTCGACGATGCTCCCCTGCTCGGCGATCACCTCCAGGACGCGCCCCGTGTAGGGGCTCGCCACCTCGGAGGTCAGCCGCAGCTCGTTGGAGAGCTGCGCCAGCTCGCGCCGGGCGCCGTCCAGCTCGAAGGTGTTCTCCTCCTGCTCGCGCTGCCGCGTGTTGCGCACCTCCAGCTCCTGCACCCGGAGCTGTGCCAGGTCGCTCCGGCCGCGGCGCACCCGCTCGCGCACCGTCTCGCGCTCCTGCATGGTGGCCAGCAGCGTCTGCCGGGTGATCAGCCCCTGGGAGACGAGCTGCTCCTGGCTCCGCACCCGCTCCTCCAGCGCGCCGAGCTGCGCCTGCGAGGCCTGGATCGACTTCTCCAGGTTGCTGCGCTGCTCGGCCAGGTGCGCCGACTGGAGCGCCAGGTCCCGCTCGCCGAACGCGGAGAGGCTCGCCGACTTCCGCTCCAGCTCCTGGACCCGCGCCCGCGCCTGGCGGATGCGGTCCAGGAGCTCCTGCTGGGCGATGCGGGCGACGACCTGCCCCTCGGCGATGACGTCGCCCACCCGCACGGCCAGGTCGGCGATCCGCCCGCCGCTCGGCGACTCCACCTCCAGCACCCCGCCGCTGTGGACGAGGATCCCCTGCCCCTGGATCCGCTCGGGGACGCTCCCCAGCACCCCCCAGGCGAGCGCGGTCGCCAGGAGGACGCCGAACGCCCCCAGCGCGATCCAGCCGCGCGGGGTGGTGACCTCCATCAGCTGGTCGAGCTGCTCGGGGGAGGAGAGGCGGTCGAGCGCCACGTCGCGGAAGATGCTCTTCTTCTGCATCGCCAATCACTCCGGCGGCGAGCGCGGGGGGAGGGCGGGGGCGCGCCCGCGGACGAGCGCCTCCACGTCCACCGCCTCCCCCGTCTCCCCCTCGGCCAGCGCTCCCGTCTCGTAGCGGAGGCGGGCGAGGGCGGCGGCGTGGCGGCGGCGGGCGTCGATCTCGGCGAGCTGGGCGCTGGTCAGCGCGTCCTCGGCGAAGATGACGTCGAAGAGGGTGGCGGTCCCCAGCCGGAACTTCTGCGTCTCGGCCTCCACGGAGGCCTCGTGGAGCCGCACGGCCTCGGCGGCCAGGACCCGCTCCTCGGCGGCGCGCGCCAGCGTCTCGGCGGCAGTGGCGGCCTCCAGCGCCACGGCGCGGGCCAGCTCGCCCTCCACGATCTCGGCCTGCCGGAGCGCGGCCTCGGCCTGGAGCGCCTCCCCGCGCGCGGCGCGGTTGCGGAGCGGGATCCCGGCGGTCACCCCCAGGGTGGCCCGCGCCCCGCCCAGGCGGCTGTAGAAGGGGCTCACCAGCCGCCCCGGGTCGCCTCCGGCCTCCAGCCCGCGGTAGCCGACCCCCGCCTCCAGGTCCAGCCGGGGGCGCAGCTCCCCGCGCGCCCCCCGCAGCCGCTCGGCGGCGGCCTCGCGCCGCCCCAGCGCCGCGGCCACGTCGCCCCGCCTGAGGAGCGCCTCGGCCGCCGCGGCCTCCGGCGTGGGGACGAGAGCGGCGGTGTCGGCGTCGGGGAAGCCGGTGGCGGGGGGCGCAACTGCGGCGAGCCCCGCGGCGGGGGTCCCCATCGCCAGCGCCACCTCGCGGCGGGCCTCCGAGAGCGCCTGCTCCCCGGCGATGCGGGAGGCGCGGCGGGAGGCGAGGGAGGCCCGGACGGGGATCAGGTCCACGGCCGGGCGCTCGTCGGCCTCCACCAGCCGGCGGGTGTCCTCCACCAGCCGCGCCGTGCGCGCCTCGGCGCGCCGGAGCATCTCCAGCCGGCCGTGCGCCGCCACGAAGTCCCAGTAGGCGAGGACGGCGCGGAGGACGCTCCCGGCGCGGGCGTGGCGGAGCTCGGCCTCGGCGGCGCGGACTCCCCGCCCCGCGGCGCGCTCCCCGGCGCGGAACGTCCCGCCCCCCCGGCCGCGGAGGAGCGGGACGGCCACGTCCACCCCGGCGGCGCCCTCGTTGCTCACCAGCCCCGCGGCGCCGGGGCCGTCCACCCGCGTGAACGCCACCTGCGGGAGGACGCTGACGCCCGAGCGGAAGCGCCGGTCGAGCCCGAAGCCGTACTGCACCGTGGTGGAGCGCGAGATCCCGCCGATCCCGCCGTCGTCCAGGAAGGGGGCGCGCTGGCTCACGGCGGCCACGCTCGCCCGCAGCTCGGGGTCGAAGGCGCCGCGCGCGGCCTGGAGCGCCCCCTGCCGCGCGCGGAGGTCCCACCGCGCCAGCTGCACGTCGGCGCTGGCGGCCAGCGCGCTCCGCACCACCTCCTCCAGCGTCAGCCCGGGGCCGGGCGGGGGCTGCTGCGCCGATGCCGGGCGCGCGCCGAGGCAGCCGGCGAGCACGGACGCGCGCCGCGCCCACCGGAGAACGCGGCTTCCCGCCCGCCCGCCGGAGCTTCCCCCCACGCCGATCGGCATGCGCCTCCCCTCGCTCACCGGTGCCCCGCCTTCGCCGCTCCACGGGGGAACGGCGAAGGGAGAAGGGCAAGCGATGTACCGGGGGCGCCGATCGGTGCAACTGCTTTCTGCAGAGGGTTTTGTGTGAGGAACGGCGCCGCCGCCGGGGCCCACTGGCCGGCCTCGAATCGCGGTCCGACGCACATGGATAGAGGCGGGTCTCTATTCGGAGAATCGAAGCCAGGTATTCTCTCGTGCCATTTATAAGCGACACATGACGCGATCACCGTGGGGAACTGGTTGTAGTCCATGAAGTGGTCGACCAGCGCCGGGTGCAGCGACTTCGCCGTCGACGCCATGTTCGACGCCACGCTCTTGCCGATCAGCTTCGTGGAGGCGAAGCCCCACGACCCCCGCGAGGATGCCGATCACCACCACCACCATCAGCTCGATCATCGTGAAACCCTGCCAGCACCGCAGGCGCGCGGATTCGTAGACGACCACTCCGCCACTCGACGCGACCGCGAAGTGGGACGAGCCGGGCGTCGCACCCTCCACCCACGCGATGGCCGTGGAGCCGGCGACGTCCACCGAGCTATATCACCTCCCTCGGCGGGGCTCGCCGGAAAATCCCTTTGTTACTATCTCGGTGACTGCGGCAATTTCGAGCACCAAACAAGGCAAAGGCCACACAACGCATTCCGTTGTGTGGCCTTCACTTACGCAGTAGCAGGGGGGGGACTCGAACCCCCGACCTTACGATTATGAGTCGTACGCTCTAACCGGCTGAGCTACCCTGCCACGCAGAAGGCCGGCCCTAGGACCGGCCTTCAACGTAAGTAGCGGGGGCGGGATTCGAACCCGCGACCTTCGGGTTATGAGCCCGACGAGCTACCAGGCTGCTCCACCCCGCGTCATGGTCACCTAATTTAGCCGCTTCGCCCCTGCGGGTCAAGGCTTTGCGGCCGAATCGACCGGGACGAAGCGGTACAGCGTCTCCCCCTCGCGGATCATCCCGAAGCGCTCCCGCGCCACCCGCTCGATGGTGGCGGGGTCGCGCTCCAGCTTCAGCGCCTGCGCCTTCAGCGAGTCCACCTCGCGGCGGGTGCGGGCGAGCCGCGCCTCGGCGTCGCGGCGGTCGCGGTTCAGGCGCAGCAGGTCGAACGCCGAGTATTCGCCGCCGAACGCGGCGTAGTAGAGCGCGGCCGCCAGCACGGCGGCCGCGAGCAGGTGGCGGCCCCGGGGCCTCAGCGCCACAGCCCCTTGCCGGGGTAGCGCGCGGCGGCGCCCAGCTCCTCCTCGATGCGCAGGAGCTGGTTGTACTTGGCCACGCGGTCGGTGCGGCTGGCGCTCCCCGTCTTGATCTGCCCCACCCCCGTCGCCACCGCCAGGTCGGCGATGAAGGTGTCCTCGGTCTCGCCCGAGCGGTGCGAGATCACCGAGAGATAGCCCGCGCTACGCGCCATCTCGATCGCCTCGAGCGTCTCGGTGAGCGTGCCGATCTGGTTGACCTTGATGAGAATCGAGTTGGCGACGCCCAGCTCGATGCCCTTCCGCAGGTAGTCGACGTTGGTGACGAAGAGGTCGTCGCCGACGAGCTGGATGCGCGAGCCCATCTCGTCGGTCATCAGCTTCCAGCCCTCCCAGTCGTTCTCGGCCATGCCGTCCTCAATCGAAATAATCGGGTACTGCTCCGTCCAGCTCTTCCAGTAGGCGACCATCTCCGCGGAAGAGAGCTTGCGGCCGTCGGACTTCTTGAAGACGTAGTTCCTGCCGTCGTAGAACTCGCTGGCCGCGGGGTCTAAGGCGAGCATGACGTTGACGCCCGCGTTGTAGCCGGCCGCGGTGACTGCTTCGAGGATCGTCTCGACCGCCTCCTCGTTCGACTTCAGGTTGGGCGCGAAGCCGCCCTCGTCGCCGACGCCCGTCGCGTAGCCGCGCTTCTTCAGGACGCTCTTGAGCGAGTGGAAAATCTCCGCGCCGGTGCGCAGGGCTTCGGCGAACGTCTGCGCGCCGACGGGCATGACCATGAACTCCTGAAAGTCCACGTTGTTGTCGGCGTGGGCGCCGCCGTTGAGGATGTTCATCATCGGCAGAGGGAGCGTCCGCGCGTTCACGCCGCCGAGGTAACGGTAGAGCGGAAGCTCCAGGTAGCTGGCGGCCGCGCGCGCCGTGGCGAGCGAGACGGCGAGCAGGGCGTTCGCGCCGAGCTTCGACTTGTTCGGCGTGCCGTCGAGCGCGAGCAGCGTCGCGTCCACCTCCATCTGGTCTAAGGCGTCGAGCCCCTCGACCTCGCGCGCAATAGTGTCGTTGACGTTCTCGACGGCGCGCGTGACGCCCTTGCCGAGGTAGCGCCGCTTGTCGCCGTCGCGCAGCTCGACCGCCTCGTGCTCGCCCGTCGAAGCGCCCGAGGGCACGGCCGCGCGTCCCACTTCGCCGGAGACGAGGTAGACCTCTGCCTCGACGGTCGGGTTGCCGCGCGAGTCCAGAATTTCGCGCGCGTGGACGGAATCAATCAGGCTCATAATAGAAGGCCGCTCCTCGAAGATTTTAGGGATTTAGGTGCACAGGAGAATCTACCAAAACGGAGACAGAACCGCGAGCGGGGCGCATGGCGAAAGGAGGAATTCACATGGATGGACAGGATAAGAGGGGGTGTTGGGTTCTGGGTATTAGGTGTTGGGGAAGAAACAGTTATTACCCAGCACCCAACACCTAACACCCAGAACCCTTCCTGTCCATCCATGTGAATTCATTTGTCAACCGAGAGCTTCGGGTTGCAAAGGCCCACCCGCTACCGCGGGCGGTTCTGACCTGTGTAGCAGATCGTCGAAAGCCGTGTCGGGAAGTTCTTCGAGCGTGCGGACGACGACGTCGGCCTTGAGTTCGCCGTGGGAGGAGAGGACGCCGACGCAGCGCATCCCCGCGCGGCGCGCGGCCTCTGTGCCGGCGGGTGCATCTTCGATCACGACGCAACTGCTCGGCTCGACGCCGAGCCTGGCGGCGGCCACGAGGAAGACCTGCGGGTCGGGCTTGCCTTCGGTCACGTCCTCGGCCGAGGCCACGGCCGCGAAGTAGCCTTCGAGCCCGAGCGCCTCGACGATGACCTCAAGGTTCGCGCGCGGAGCGGAAGAGGCGACGGCCTGTTGCCAGCCCTCCTCGCGCAGCCTGTCGAGCCAGCGGCGGACGCCGGGCAGAAGGTCTATCCCACGCTCGCGCACGAGGCGGCGATAGGCGACCTCCTTCGACTCGCCGACGCGCGTGATGTCGTCCGGAGAGTATGAAGGGAAGAAGCCGCGCAGGATTTCGTCGTTGCGCCGGCCGAAAGAGGCCGCGAACTGCTCGGGCGTGACGTTGAACCCTTCGGCGCCGAGCGCGCCCTGCCAGGAGAGCCAGTGGTACTCGCGCGAGTCGATGAGCGTCCCGTCCACGTCCCAGAGCGCCGCGCGCTTAGACTGCTGTGTCGTCATCGGCGTCGAGTTTAGCCGCGCCGGGGCGGGTCGGCAAACGGACGGACGAAGACGGGTGAGGGTGGGGTATGATGCGGCAACGAAATCCCCTACAGAACGGAACCAGAGCGGGCCGCATCCTTCGGAGGGAGAGGTTTATGAACAGAATCCTGCTCGGCGCGCTGGCGGGGCTGGTGGCGACCGGGCCGATGACCCTGGCGATGAAGCTGATGCACGAACAGCTCCCGCCCGAGGAGCAGTACCCTCTGCCGCCGCGTCAGGTGACGGAGGGGTTGGCGGAGAAGGCGGGCGTCGAAGAGCACCTCGACGAAGAGGATCGAGAGAAGGCGACCTGGGTCTCGCACTTCGCCTACGGCGCGGCGTGCGGCGCCCTCTACGGCGCCGTGTCGGGGGAGAAGGTTGACGAGCACCCTCTGTTCGCGGGCGTAGGGTTCGGTCTGGCGGTCTGGGCGGGGAGTTATCTGGGGTGGCTGCCCGCGGCCGGCGTCATCGCGCCCGCGACCGAGCACCCGCCGCGGCGCACGGCCTTAATGATCGCGGCGCACGTCGTCTGGGGCGCGACGGCCGGGGCCGTTTTGGGGAGACTCTCGGACGACCGCGCGCGTTGAAGACATTTACGTCCGCGCGCGGGGCGCGTGTGACAAAAGTGTCGGCCGACTCAGCAGGCTTTGAGCGCGTGCTCGCGGACGAGCGAGAGCGAAACGTGCGGCTCAAGCACGCGGTCTGCGAGCCCCAGTTCGACCGCCTGGCGCGCCGTCAGGTACGTGTCCCAGGTGAAGCGACTCAGGAAGCGCTTGAGGGTGATGCCCATCCTCTCCGCGAGAATCTCGCAGCAGCGGTCGCGCATGCGCTTGGCGTACTCGGCCGTGCGCTGCGTGTTCTCGTCGTGGTCGAAGGCGACGCTCGAATAGCCCGGGTGCACCATGACGACCGCGTTGGGCATCAGCTCGCGCACGGAGGCGGCCTGCAAGATGACGGCGCCCATCGAGCAGACCTCGCCGTAGCCGACGGCGCGCACCTCCGGGGAGGCGCGCATCCCGTCGTAGATCGAAAGCCCCGCGGCGCGACAGCCGCCCCGCGTGCTGATCTTGACGGTCAGAGGGCCGCCGCCTTCGAGCACCTGCAAGCCCATCAGGACCTTCGCGGCGGTCGGCCGGTTGATCTCCTCAAAGAGGAAGAGCGTGCGGGACGCGAAGTGCACGCCGTAGTCGAAGAGTTGGGAAGTTAAGGGTTGGCTGGTCGTCGGGTTGGGGGCACGGTTGACGCTGGTCTCTTCATCGGTCATCGGGCCGTTTACACCTCCATCTGGTGTCTGAAAGGCGTCAGCACATCGGCGCCATTGCACAAAGCGTGCCGGGGGAGGCGCCGTCTATCTTTCAGAGGAAACGCGCCGCGGGCTGCGGCGGCGTGTGCTGTGACTCTACCCGTGGCTCGATAGGTTCAAATGGGAAGAGACAAAACTGTCACATCCAACGCGCAGTAGCGTACAAAAAAGTCGCGCGCCGGTAAAGGACAATTTGATAAAGGTCGAACTTTCAAGGAGGGTTTTCAGATGGGGCGAAAGCACGGGCCCTGGACGGTCGAGTCTTCGGAGCGTCTGTACGCGGACGAGTTCGCGCAAGTCTGGGTGGACGAGGTGTCGCAGCCCGGGGTGGAGCCGAAGCGGCGCGTGACGATGAGGATGAAGGAGGGCGTGGCCGTGCTCGCGCTCGACGCCGAAGGGTTCGCGCACCTCGTCCGGACGTTCCGCTACGCGGTCGGCAAGGAGTGCGTCGAGGTCGTGCAGGGTGGGGCGGAAGAGGGCGAGGAGCCGCTGCTGGCGGCGCGGCGCGAGCTGAAGGAGGAGTTAGGGATCGAGGCCGAGTCGTGGGTTGACTTAGGGCTCGTGGACGCCATCACCTCGCAGGTCTACTCGCCCGCGCACCTCTTCCTCGCGCGCGGCCTCACGTTCGGAGAACCCGAGACGGAGGCCACGGAGAGCCTCACGCCCCTCAAGGTCAAATTCGAAGAGGCCGTGCGGATGGTGTCGGAGAGTGAGGTTACGCAGGGCATCTCGTGCACGCTGATACTGAAGGCGAAGCTGTTTCTCGAAGGCGAAAACCATTAACCACAGAGACACAGAGACACAGCTTGAAGACAGTAAGTCAACAAGGTGTGTCTCTGTGTCTCTGTGATTAATTTCCCCGGGGCCTAAGCGCCGGCGGACTTGGCCTGCTCTTTGAGCTGCTGCTTCATCTCTTCCATCTGCGCGCCGAGCTGGTTGATCTCGTCCTCGCTCAAGACCTGGCGCGCGCTCTGGAACATCTCGCCCTCTTCCTCTTCGACGTGGTGCTCGACGTTCTCCTGCAAGACCTTGAGCTTGGCCGTCCACTGCTCCGTGTCCACGGGCAGGGACTCAAGTTCGCTCAGGAGCATCTTGACGACGTGGTGCTCCTCGAAGCCTTCCATCACGATCTCGCGCGTCTCGGCCGCCTGCTTGATGGCCGGGTAGAAGATCGACTCCTCGACCCGGGCGTGGATGTCCAGCTCCTCTTTGAGCTTGGCGAAGAGTTCCGTGCGCGTCTTCTCGGCGCGCTCGGTCGTCGGCTCCAGTTGTTGGAACAGACCCGAAACCTTCTGGTGGTCTTCCTTCAGCAGTTGAAAAGCGTTCATGTGTTCTCCTCCTTGTGTGGGTTCTGTGCCGTCCTTGAACTATAACCGTACGTGAAAAGTATCCGATGGGGTAAGAGAGACAATCCCGGTGCCACGTGAAATCGCGCCTGTAGTAAACTTTCACGCGGATGGG
>JBJMPM010000234.1:0-2950 GCA_045803205.1 Longimicrobiaceae bacterium | reverse complement strand
TCGTCGATGCCTGGCTTTTTCCTGCGTGGCATCGACGAGTGAACGTGAGGCCGCGGCTTCCGCGCGAGCTTCCGCAGCCGGCTCCGGCGTGGCCGCAATCAGATCCTCACGGCCCTGCCGGCATCGGAGCGAAAGCTGATTCCACGTGGCCGGGCCTCAGGATGACACCCAGGGGGTGTCCGAACAACGGGTTCAGCAACACCCTCTGAGGCCCGGCCACACGGGTCCTGGCGTCAGCGCTGCAGACGGCAGGGCCGTGAGGATCTTGCCGAGGAATGCGGAGGAGCCGACGCGGAAGCCGCACGATCACCGCGTCCACGCCGGCCCTCGTCGATGCCTGGCTTTTCCCTGCGTGGCATCGACGAGTGAACGTGAGGCCGTGGCTTCCGCGCGAGCTTCCGCAGCCGGCTCCGGCGTGGCCGCAATCAGATCCTCACGGCCCTGCCGCCATCGGAGTGGAGCCGATTCCACGTGGCCGGGCCTCAGGATGACACCCGGGGGTGTCCGAGAACGGGTTCAGCGACACCCTCTCAGGATGACGTCTTTTCTTTGCACAACCAATCTCGAACGACGGTATGAGAGGATCGCCGGATCAGCCGAGCGCCGCCAGCTCCTCGACCTCCCGGTCGGAGAGCGCCTTCCCGATCTTCTGCAGCTCGCGCCGGGCGGCGCACGCCAGGTGCTCCATCCGGATCACCCCGTCGCCGTCGGCCGCCAGGAAGGCGGCGGCGAGCGCGATGTTGCGGATGCTCCCGCCCGGGACCTCCAGCCGCCGCGCGAGCTGCTCCAGCGCCAGCCCCGGCGCGCGCGGGGCGGCCGCGGGAAAGACCCGCTCCCAGATCCGCAGTCGCTCGCGCTCGCCGGGAAGGAGGAACTCGACCGCGTGGTGCATCCGCCGCACGAACGCGTCGTCGAGGTTCCGGCGGAGGTTGGTGGCCAGGATCACCACCCCCTCGTACTCGTCCATCCGCTGCAGGAGGTAGGCGACCTCGAGGTTGGCGTAGCGGTCGTGGCTGTCGCGCACCTCGCTGCGCCGGCCGAAGAGCGCGTCGGCCTCGTCGAAGAAGAGGACGGCGTCGGCCGCCTCGGCCTCGTCGAAGACGCGGGCCAGGTTCTTCTCCGTGTCGCCGATGTACTTGGAGACCAGGGCGGAGAGGTCGATCCGGTACAGCTCCAGCCCCAGCGCCCCCGCCACCACCCCGGCCGCCATCGTCTTCCCCGTTCCCGGCGGCCCGGTGAAGAGCACGTTCACCCCCTTCCCCAGCGAGAGCGCGCGGTCGAACCCCCAGGCATGGTACACGCGCGCCCGGTGCCGCATGGCCAGCACGATCTCGCGCAGCTGCTGCACCCGGTCGGGGGGGAGCACCAGGTCGTCCCACCCGTGGCGCGGCTCCACCCTGCGGGCGAGGGCGGCCAGCCGCGGGGTGGCGCGGAGGCGGCAGGCGGCCTGCAGGTCGTCCATCGACACGCGCCCCTCCGCCGGGTCGCGCACCCGGGCCAGGGTGCGCGCGGTGGCGGCGGCGTCGCGGATCTGCCCGCCGCTCAGGCGGAAGCGGCCGGCCAGCGCCTCCACGTCGACCCCCTCGCCCGCGCCGTCGCCGTTCAGCAGCGCCCCCCAGAGCCGCACCCGCTCGGGGTAGGCCGGCCGCTCCAGCCGCACCGGGTAGAAGGCTTGGCCGGGGGGCGCGTCGGCAGGCTCCCACGCCTCCTCGCCCGCCAGGAAGGTGGCGCCGCGCCCCTCCGCCGCGCGCAGCACCTCGGCCCGCACCGCGCGCCGCTCGTCGGCCAGCAGGAGGTCGAACCCCTCCCAGAGGAGCGCCGCGCCCCGCAGCAGCGCCTCGCGCGCCAGGTCGCCCACGCGCGCGGCCGCGTCGCCGGCCGCGAGGAGGCGGTCGACGTCCACCACCAGCAGGCGGACGCCCGCGGCGCGGCAGAGCGCCTCGGCGGTGGTGCGCTTTCCCACCCCGTACGGGCCGCGCAGGTGCACCAGCGCGGTGCCGCCGCCGGCGGCGCCGTGGACCACCGCCTCCAGCGCCTCCCCGAGCGCGCCGGGAAGGAGCAGCTCGTCCAGCCGCGCCGCGGGCTCCAGCGGCGTGCACACCCCCGCGAGCGCCGCGTCGGGGAGGTCGGAGCCGAGGAGGAAGTCCACCACGCGCGCGGCCGGCCGCAGGGAGCGGCCCAGCAGCGGCGGGTCGGGGTGGGCCGGGTCCTCCGCCAGCCGCAGCAGCCGGTGGCGCAGCAGCGGCGCGCCGGGGGCCAGCCGGCCGCGGCCGGCCACGCGCTCCTCCCATCCCGCGCAGAGCAGCCCCAGCGCCAGCTCCACCGTGGGCCGGCGGCGGGTGACGTCGTCCTGCAGGTAGGCGTACAGGCGCTCGTACCTCGGCTCCACCTCGGGGGCCAGCGCCACCAGCAGGAGCTCCGCGTCGAGCGCGGTGAGCCCCGCGGCGCGGCAGAGCCACGCCCAGCGCGAGCCGTCGTCGGCGGCGGGCGCGGCGGCGGGGGCAGCGGCGTACTCCGCGGGCGCTCCCGGCGCGCGCGCGGCCAGGCGGGCGGCCTCGGCGGGCGACACGTACAGCCCGCGGTACGGATCGGCCGCGGCCTCGGGCCCCTGCGCCGCCTGCAGGGCGGCCACGGCGGCCTCGAGCCGCCGGTCGAGCCGGGCCAGCGCGGGGAGCAGGTCCCGCCCGGAGGCGGCCGGGCCGGGGGGCGGCGGCGGGAAGGGAGCGGGGTGCATGGACGTGTCCGCGAGCTCCGTGGGTGCATCAAGCCTGGCAAAGCCTCACGCAGAGATGCAGAGGCACCGGGAGGATCGGCGGTTCTCCGCGTGTCTCAGCGTCGCCGCGTGATACCGTTTCGACGGGTTGGATCTGCATTCCACCCAAATAGAACGGGCTCACACGGAGTCAGCGGAGTCGACGGAGGACAGGTCAACACTCCGTCGCCTCCGCTG
>JBJMPM010000175.1:0-5639 GCA_045803205.1 Longimicrobiaceae bacterium | reverse complement strand
CTCAAAGACGTCATCCTGAGGCCGGCCACGCAGGAACCGCGTCCGCCCAGGAACGTGCAGGCCGAAGGATCTATAGCCGGAGAAGCGACAGAGCCGATGCGCGCCCGGGATCACTCGTCACCCTGGTCGGTCGGGGCCGTATCCAGCTCGAAGAGGTAGCGCACGGTGTCGAGCACGCCGGTGCCGCGGCCGTTGCCGGCAGCCTCGCGCAGGCGCGCGGTGGGCGCGTGCAGCAGCTTGTTGAGCAGCGTGCGGGTGAGCGCGTCCACCGCCGCCCGGTCGTCGTCCGAGAGGTGGCGCAGGCGGCCGAGCGCGCGCTCCACCTCCTCCTGGCGCACCCGCTCGCCGCGGTCGCGCAGCGCCCGGATGGTGGGGACCACCGCGAGCGACGAGTACCATCCCCAGAAATCCTCCACCCCCTGCGCCACGATCCCCTCCGCCGCCGGCAGCTCCGCGCGGCGCCGGTCCAGCGAGGCGTCGACGATCTGCTGCAGGTCGTCGACGTTGTAGAGGAACACGTTCTGGCGCTCGCCGACGGCCGGCTCCACGTCGCGGGGGATGGCGATGTCGATGATGCAGAGCGGCCGCCGCGGCCCCTTCGGCAGCGCGGCGTGGAAGCGCTCGGCGGTCAGCACCGGGCGCGGCGCGGCGGTGGAGCAGATCACGATGTCCACGTGCGCCAGCGCGCCGGCGAACTCCTCCCACCGGATCGCCGTCCCGCCCCACGTCTCCGCCAGCTCGCGGGCGCGCTCCCAGGTGCGGTTGGCCACGACGGCGGTGCGCACCCCCTCGCCGCGCAGGCACTCGAGGGTGACCTCGCTCATCTCCCCCGCGCCCAGCACCAGCGCGCGCCGCCCCTTGAGCGAGCCGAAGATCTTCTTCGCCAGCTCCACCGCCGCGGAAGGGACGGAGGCCGCGCCGATCCCCAGCCCCGTCTCGCTGCGCACGCGGCCGCCCACGTTCAGCGCCGTCTGGAACATCCGGTTGAGCGCGGGGCCGACGACGGGCCCGCGGCCGATCGCCACGTCGCGCGCGGCGGCGTAGGCGTCGCGCACCTGCCCCTGGATCTGCGGCTCGCCCACGATCATCGAGTCGAGCCCGGCGGCCACGCGGAAGAGGTGCCCGGCGGCCTCGCGGTCGCGGCGCACGTACAGCGCCCGCGCCGCCTCGCCCGCGTCGCCGATGCGCGACGCCAGCATCGCCTCGGCGCGCTCCAGGGCGTCGGAGCCGTCGCCCGCGGCCAGGTAGACCTCGGTGCGGTTGCAGGTGGAGAGCACCACCGCCTCGCCGCCGGCCTCGCCCGCGAGCGCGGCCAGCGCGCCCGGAAGCTCGGCCCGCCCGAAGGCGAGCCGCTCCCGGAGCTCGATGGGCGCCGTGCGGTGGCTCGCGCCTACGACTGCGACAGGCATGCGGAAATGCGGTGCTCCACGTCTGCGTCGCGGCCCTCGATGGCCGCGTCCAGGAACTCGGGGGTGACCAGGCCGAACCACGCCTCGCGGCGGCGCGCCTCGTCGTGGGGCCAGCGGCCGCGCACCTCGTCGCGCGCCGCGGCCAGGCGGCGGGCGGCGCGCCCCAGCCCCGGCGTGACCACCGCCTCCAGCCGCTCGCGCAGCCGCCGCGCGAGGAGCGGGCTGGCGCCGCCGGTGGAGAAGGCCACCACCACCTCGTCCTGCCGGATGGCGGCGGGAACGTGGAAGGTGGAGTGCCGGGGGTCGTCGGCCACGTCGCAGAGCGCGCCGTCGTCCGCCGCCTGCCGCCGCACGCGCTCGTTCACCTCGCGCGCGTCCGTCGCGGCGAAGACCAGGTCGCGGCCGTAGCCGTCGCCCTCCTGGTAGCCCCGCGGCGCCCACTCCAGCCCGTGCGCGCGGACGATCTCCAGCAGTTCGGGGTGGATCTCGGGCGATACGATCCGCGGCCGCCCGCCGGCCTCGACCACCCCGCGGACCCTGCGCAGCGCGACCTCGCCGCCGCCGACGACGAGGACGGAGAGGCGCGCGACGTCGAGCATCACCGGATAGCGCGCGCTCACAGGAAGGCCCCCCCGGCGGCCTCGCCCAGCCGCAGCACCACGTAGCCCATCAGCACCACGGCGAAGCCCACCACGCTGGCCACCGCCGCGCGCCGCGCCGGCCGCCCGCCGCCCAGCCGCGCGGCGAGCGCGGCGGCGAAGACCAGCCAGCTCAGGATCCCCCACACCACCTTCGGATTGCCCGGCGACATCGGCCGCCCGAAGCGCTCCGTCCACGCCCAGCCAACCAGCAGCGCCAGCGTCAGGAAGGCCATCCCCGCCACCAGCCCCCCGCGCCCGATGCGGTCCAGCGTGTCGAGCGGGGGGAAGAAGCGGAAGACGGCCCCGAAGCGCTTGCTCTTCAGCTCGCGGAACTGGAGGAGGTACATGAGCCCCGCCGCGAAGGCCACGGTGAGCCCCGCGTACCCCAGGAAGGCGAGCACCACGTGGAAGACGAACCAGGGCCCCTGGAAGGCCATCACCTGCCGCGAGGGCGCCACGCCCACGATCTGGGCGATGGCGGCCACCGCGGCCGCCACGGGGACGAGCACGAGGCCCACGGGCCCGGTGCGCCCCAGCGTCGCGAGCCCCAGCGACCCCGCGGCGATCAGCAGCGCGAACACGGAGAGCGAGGGGCCCAGCCCCACCAGCGGCAGCTCGTGGAACTCGCGCACGTAGACCACCAGATCCGCCAGGTGCGCCACCAGCGCCGCGCCCAGCACCGCGGTGGCGATGCCCGGGAGGCGGCGGTCGCTGCGCGCCATCGACACGCCCAGGAGGGCGGCGGAGAGGGCGTAGAGCGCGAGGGAGACGAGGTGCAGCGTGGCGGCGTTCATCGAGGGGAAGATGCGCTCCCGCGCGGCTTTACGGAAGGGGACAGGGGACGGCCAGCGGTCGGGCGTGCGGTCGCTGGCTGTCCCCTGTCCCCTGTAACCTGTCCTCTGAAGTTCAGGGCATCGCGGCCACGCGGCGCACCGGCTGGCCCACGGCGATGGCGGGCTGCTCCAGGTGGGTGATGCGGGCCGACGCCGTTCCCTGCGTCACCTTCACCACCTGCAGCCGGCCCACGGGGATCTCCGGGCGCGTCCCCCAGTCGCGGCGGTTGCGCGGGAGGAAGACCTCGAACACGTCGCCCTCCTTCACCCCCGCCTGCCGGCCCACGTCCAGGAAGGCGATCTCCTCGTTGGCCTGCACCGGGTGCGGGCGCTGGAAGGCCACGATGCGCCCCTGCAGCCCGCTCGACGCGGCCGGCCGCACCGCGGGCGGCACCGGGAAGGCGGCGACGGGCACCACCAGGTCGCCCGGCTGCACCTGGGCGTACATGCGGATCACCACCGCCGTGGCGGTGCCGCCGTCCACCGCGGCCACGGTCGCCACCCCGGTGGGGATCCACACCCGCCCGAAGCGCTCCAGCTCGCGCCCCGCCCGCAGGAACTGCACGCGGTCGCCGATGGCGAACTGCGCGCCCGAGTCGGCCGTCAGGAACACCTTGTCGTACACCTGCACCGCCGGCTGCCGCTCCAGCGGCACCACGGTGGGCGACACCACCTCGGCCACGCGGCCCAGGAGCGTCACCTCTTCGTCGCGCGCCACGTAGCCGGTGCTGTAGAAGTCGCCCGGGCGCACCACCGGGTACTGCGCCTGGGTGGCGGCGAGCACCGTGTTCAGGTCGGTGGGGGTGCGCTGCCCCTGGTTGAAGAACACGGTGCGGTCCTCGCGCTGGCTCACCGCCGCCACGCCCGGCGGGAGCACCAGCCGCTCGTTGGGATAGATGCGGGCCGGGTCGCGCACCACGTCGGTGTTCAGGCGGAAGATGTCGGGCCAGAGGAAGGGGTCGGCCAGGTACTGCCGCGCCAGGTCCCACAGCGTGTCGCCGGGGCGCACCACGTGCACGCGCCCCTGCGGCACGGTGTCCTGCTGTGCCGCGACGGGGCCCGCGGCGGCCAGGGCTGCGGCGACGGCGAGTGCGGCTTTCTTCACGTGACCTCGGGGGTGCGTGGACGCATGCGCGGTCCCGGGGCGGCTCCGCGAGGAGCGCCGGGCGGCGGTGTAAAGTGTGGAAACGGTGCAGGGGGTGATGGAATGGTAAGGCGGGCGCGCCATTCCCGTCAAGACAAAGGAAAAACGGTCTCACACAGAGGCGCGGAGACGCGGAGAGGACGCAGCGGCTCTCTCTGCGTCTCCGCGCCTCTGCGTGAGACCTATCCCGCCTGCGGAGCGATGAGCTCGGGGCCGTCGAAGGCGGGGCGGTTCACGGCGGTGGAGACGGCGTGCATGCGCAGCAGCCCGTCCGGCGCGGGGCGCAGCAGCGGGAGCAGCGCGTCCGCCGGCGTCTCGGATCCGAGCCAGGCGTCGCGGTCCGCGGGGGCGATGACCACCGGCATGCGGTCGTGCACCTCGGCCACGTCGGCGCTGGGGGTGGTGGTGAGGATGGTGAAGGAGAGCACCGGCTCGGCGTCCTTCGCCGGGCGCCACGCCTCCCACACCCCGGCGAAGGTGAGCGGCAGCCCGTCGGCGGGGTGGATCCAGTGCGGCACCTTGCCGCCCGGCGTCTTCTTCCACTCGTAGAAGCCGGTGGCGGGGACCAGGCAGCGGCGGCGCTGGAAGGCGGCGCGGTAGGCGGGCTTCTCCACCACCGTCTCGGCGCGCGCGTTGATCATCTTGTTGCCGATGGACGGGTCCTTGGCCCACGACGGGATCAGCCCCCAGCGGAAGACGTCGAGCACGCGGCGCCCGCCGGCGGAGAGGAGGACGGGGACGTGCTGCGTGGGCGCCACGTTGTAGCGCGGCAGCTCCGGCTCGGCGCACTGCCACGAGGCCTCGAACGCCGCCGCCAGCTCCGCCGCGCTCGCCGTCTGCCCGAACCGTCCGCACATCGCCGCCTCCTCGTCCGCATGGCGCCACCGGGGAACCGCAGATTCTCCCAATCTACATCCGGCGGGCGCGGCGGCGCAGCGGAAACTCCGTGCGCTTGCTACTCCGCCGCGACCGGGTCGCCCACGCGGATGTCGCCGCCCTCCAGGATCTCGGCGCGCAGGCCGCCGCGGTCGCGCAGGTCGCGCTCGACGCCCTGGTAGGTGAGGCGGGTGAGGCGCACGCACGGGTCGCAGCGCTCCACGCCGCGCAGGCGCGCGCCGCCCACGCGGAAGGTGCGGCCCACCAGGTCGTTCAGGCTCACCCCGCGCGTGACCAGGTTGCGCCGCGCGTCGCCCGGGGCGAAGGCGGCGCCGGCGGCGCTTACGGCGTCGACGGCCTCGGCCTCGATCAGCGTCACCTGGCGCTCGTACTGGCGCTTCCTGCCGCCGGTGCGGCGCATCCCGAAGTAGCGGTCGCCCTCCAGCCCCATCCCCGCCACCGCGCGCACCTCCCGCACCGCCGTCCGCGGCGCGCCGCGCTCCCCGGCGAGGAAGATCGCCTCCACCCTGCCGTCATCCATCGAAACCATCTCCGGTACCGGGACGCTGAGGAAGAATGGCTCTCATTCCGCTTCTCATACCGTCTTTCGAGATTGGTTGTGCAAAGAAAAGACGTCATCCTGAGGGAGCCGCCGCGCGGAAATCGCGTCGTCTGGAAAGCCTGGCGGCGACCGAAGGATCTATAACTTCGGCAGCGACACAGCCGGTCTGTCGCG
>JBJMPM010000165.1:0-34386 GCA_045803205.1 Longimicrobiaceae bacterium | reverse complement strand
GGCGCGTCGAAGATAATCACCACCCACGCCCGACGCACGCACGTCAGCCTCTGAGCGCTCAGGAGCCGACGGGTTGGAAACCCGCCGCTGGAACGGCACGAAGTCCGCCTTCGCGGACTATGCCGCGGCCCTGGTGTGTCCTGACCGGCCGCGCTGCGTCTGCTTTCACGACACCGGCTGCAGGCCGCTACACCGCCGCGGGTCACCCCCTCTCCCGGTACGGGAGAGGGTTTGCGCTCTCAGGCGCAGGGAGAGGGCCCCGCGGGGCCTCGGTCGGCGCGGCTACCGCGTCACCCGTAGGCTCCCCTCCAGCAGGTTCATCGGGCCGAAGGTGGGCTGGCCGAGCACGCCCGCGTCCACGCCCACGGTGCCCTGCAGGTTGTAGCGCACCGACTGCCCCGTGGCCGCGCGCAGCAGCACGTTCGCCAGCTGCGGGATGTCGTTGAAGTTCACGATGATGTCCAGCGGCACCACCGCCTCGCTGTTCCCCTGCAGCGGCACGCCCAGCGGGAAGTCGACCCGCGCGGCCTGCCGCCCCTCGAGCTGCAGCCCGCCCGCCAGCCGCGCCAGCGTGAGCCCGATCGGGTTCGGGTTGCGCACCCGCGCGAAGAGCCGGATGGCCGCGCCCCCCTGCGGGTTGCCGAAGCTCGGCCCCACCAGCCGGAGCTGCGCCTGCTGCGTGTTGTCCACGCTGAACTGCGGCGGCTGGATGCCGAGCTGCGCCAGCGTGGCGCACCCCGAGAGCGCCGGGAGCGCGGCGATCAGCAGCGCCACCCGCACCGTTTTCGTCTTCATCGTCCAATCCTCCCTGTCCGTCGATCCGGGCGCGGCGCAAGTCGCTGCGCCGCACGGCGATACGCGTGCGCCGCGAAGCATGCCACGAACGTGCCATCCCCTGCGCGGCGGCCCGGAATCCGCGCCGCGACGGGCTTCTGGGTGGAATGATTGGTGCATACCGGGGTTCTCCTCCCGTCCCCGCCCGGCGACAGGCGTGCGGCCTGCCGGGGGACGGCACCCGAGGGATGGACGAAGGACCCGCAACCGCCTGCTGCACAAAGGAGGACACCCGTGGACACGCAACTGACCGGGGTCGGAGGGACGCACGCGCCGGCGCTCCAGGAGGTGCTGGACGGACTGAACGACCTGCTCCAGCTCGACCACGATGCCATCGCCGCCTACGACGTGGCGATCGCCAAGCTGGAGGACCGCGACCATGCCGACCAGATCGCGGGCTACCGGCGCGACCACGAGCGGCACGTGCGCGAGCTGAACGAGTTGATCGCGCGGCTGGGCGGCACGCCGACCAACCATCCGCACGTCACCGGCCCCTTCAAGAGCGCGCTGCAGAGCCTGGGCGGGCTGGCGGGCGACAAGGGGCTGCTGATGGCCTTCCGCACCAACGAGCTGGCGGTGCGCACCAAGTACGACGCCTACGCCAGCCGGGCGATGCTCTGGCCGCCCGACGTGAAGCGGACGATCGACGGCGCCGCGCTCGACGAGGAGCGGCACTACGCCTGGGTGGCCGACGTGCTGCAGCGCATGGGCGTGGGCGACGGCGAGGTGGGCGAGGCCTCCCGCGCGGCCGACTTGGCGCGTGAGAAGGCCAACGTGGGCGGCGGCGTGGTGGAGCAGGCGAAGGATGCGGTGGCCGGCGCGGCCGGCGCCGTGACGGGCGCGGTGAGCGGGGCCGCGGGGAGCGTGAAGGACGCGGTGGGCGGCGCCGCCGGGAGCGTGGGCGGCGCGGTGAGCGGCGCGGCCGGGAGCGTGACGGGGGCGGTGAGTGGAGCCGCCGGGAGCGTGAGCGGCGCGGTGAGCGGTGCGGCCGGCGCGATGGGCGACCGGGTGAGCGGGCTCGCCGGATCGGTGCGCGACGGGGTGGCCGGCCGCGTGGGCGCGGTGCGCAACCGCATCGCCGGGCTGGTGGACACGGAAGAGGGGCCGCTGGCGGGCGTCAGCGGGCGGGTGCAGGACGCGGCGGGGGGCGTGCGCAGCGCCGCCTCGGGCGCCGCCGACACCTTCGAGGGCCGCGTGCGCGAGAAGCCGCTCCAGACGCTGCTGCTGGCCGGCGTCGCGGGGTTCGTCATCGGCCGGCTGCTTCGCTAGGAGGACGCAATGGCTGACTACCGCAACGACGACGACGACACGCTCCCGGGCGGGCTGACGGGGATGAACCGCACCCCCGAGACCGACCCGGAGCACCTCATCCCCGACCACACCTCGGCGGCGGCGGTGCCGGGGACCATCGCGGGGGGGGTGAGCGGCGACCCCGACGCGGTGCGCGACGAGATCGAGCGCACCCGCGCGCGGATGTCGAGCACCATCGACCAGATCGAGGGGGCGCTGCAGCGCAAGAAGGGCGAGATCCAGGAGAAGCTCGACGTCACGGCGCCCGTGCGCGAGAAACCCTGGCTCTTCGCGGCCGGCGTCTTCGGCACCGGCCTGGCGCTGGGCCTCCTCACCGGCGGCGGCGGCGACGACGACCGCGACCACGTGAAGGTGCCGCGCGCGCTCCTGGCGGGGATGGGGCTGGAGGAGGGCGGCCACACGACCGGGAACGGCTACGCGGGCGGGCGCGAGCGCGAGCTGATGGAGGTGGTCGCGCGTCAGGAGGAGGAGATCCGCGACCTGCGCGCCGCGATCTACGGCGGCGACATCGGCCCCGAGGGCGACGGCTTCACCGCCGAGACCGAGCTCGTGGGCGCCGACGCGCTGGGCGAGGTGGAGGTCGAGGACGAGTGGAACGAGGAGTGGAACTTCGACGACGGCGACGACGCGCTCGACGACTTCGGCGCCTTCGGGGTCGAGGGCGAGCGCCGCGGCTTCCTCGGCAAGGCGGTGACGGCGGCGGTCGCGGCGGGGCTCGCCGGCGCGATGGGCGGGCTGGGGAAGAAGCTGGTGGCAAACCGCGGCCGCAGCGGAGGGATGGACGTGGAGGTCGACCTGGAGCGCAGCGGCGGCTCGGCCACCGACGTACGGGTGGACCCGGACTACCTCGAGGCGCGCCGTGAGGGCTACGCCGGCGGCGAGATGGACGTCGAGGTGGACCTGGAGCGCGCGTACACCGGGCCGGAGTACGGCGGCCGGGCGCAGTACGGGCGCGAGATGGACGTCGAGGTCGACCTGGAGCGGGGCGGCGGGCGCCGGCTGCCAGTGTCGCCGCTGGCGGGCGCGGTGGCGGCGGGTGCCGCGGCGCTGGTCGGCGGGCTGGTCGCCAGGCTGGTGAGCAACCGCTCGCACCGCGAGGAGATGGACGTGGAGGTCGAGCTGGAGGGGCGCACCGCGGCGCCGCGGCAGGAGATGGACGTGGAGGTCGAGCTCGAGGGGCACACCTCGTCGCCGCAGCCGATCACGGCCGAGCGCACGTACGAGGTGGAGCTGGAGCGTCCCGGCGGCGCCCCGGCCGATCCGCCGATGATGTAACGGCGAATCTCACACAGAGGGACCAGAGGGACCGGAGATGAAGTTTCTCTGGTCCCTCTGGTCCCTCTGTGTGAGACGATCTGTTACGGGACGTAGCGGTCGCCGACGGCCGCGTTCTCCAGCACCGCCTCGCCCGCGTCGTCGAAGCGCGGCGCGCGGTGGATCTGCACGTCGATGTCGCGGTCGTCCACCGCGTGCATCCCCAGCCGCCCGAACCGGCCGTCGCCCTCCCCGCTCCGCACCGCGCGGCGCAGCAGCCCGCCGCCGCCCGTGGCGATGGCGTAGCCCAGCCCCGCCGCGACGAGCGCGAGCGCGGTGCGGCCCGGGTGCAGCGTGGCCGCGGTGTAGGCGCTCGTCTTCTTGACGTGCCCCGGCTGGTCCCCGCGGGTGCGGCCGGTGCGCGCGGGCGGCTCCCAGAGCGTCTCCTCCTGCGGCAGGCGGCCGGGCTTCTTCCGCTTCTGCTGCCGGAACATGGTCTGGTTCATCCGGTCGGCCACGCGCGGCGCGGCCATCCCCATCATCGCCATCATCCGCCCCCCGCCGCCCACGGTCACCGACCGCCGCGGGTGCTCGGCGCAGTGCAGGATCGCGCGGGCCACCACCTCCGGCGTGTACACCGGCTTCGGGTGCTGCGCCTCGGCGTCCATGTAGTTCGCGGCGTGCTCCGGGAAGGGCGTGTCGATGGCACCCGGCTTCACCAGGGTGACAACGACGGGCGCGTTCTGGTGCTCCAGCTCCACCCGCAGCGCGTCGGTGAAGCCCTTCACCGCGTGCTTGCTGGCGCTGTAGTGCCCCTGCAGCGGCACCACCGTGTCCGAGACGATGCTGCCGACGTTGATCAGCGCGCCGCCGTTCGCCTTGAGGTACGGGAGCGCCGCCAGCGAGCCGTTCACCACCCCCCAGTAGTTGGTGTCGAACATCCGCTGCGCGTCTTCCACCGGCACGTCCTCGATCAGCCCGTAGATCGAGACGCCGGCGTTGTTGATCCAGGTGTCGATGCGCCCGAAGGCGTGGATCGCCACCTCGGCCACGCGCAGCATGTCGTTGCCGTCGGCCACGTCGGCGGCGAACCACTCCACCTCGGCGCCATCCGCGCGCAGTTCCGCGCCGATGCGCGCCAGCTCCTCCTCGTTGCGCGAGCAGAGCACCAGCCGTGCGCCGCGCCTGGCCGCGAGCCGGGCGGTCGCCAGCCCGATCCCGCTGTCGGCGCCCGTGATCACGATCACCTGCTCGCGCACGGGCTTCAACGCTACACCCATCTTCCATCCTCCCTTGCGGTTGACGTGGTCCGAACCACGGCTGCAAGCGACGGGCCGACCCACGGCTCCTCTCATGGCGGCACAGAGACACGGGAAGAAGCTTGAGGATCGCGAACACCTGCCCTACAATTGAGGGCATGAATCTCGATCAGCTTTCTCCGTTCCTCGGCTCCGAAGCGCGGGCCCGGCTGCTGGCGCACTTCGTGGTGCACCCGGAGTCGCGCGAGCACGTGCGCTCGCTGGAGCGGCACACCGGCCTCGGCAAGCGCTCGCTGCAGGCGGAACTGGCGCGGCTGGAGGCGATGGGGCTCGTCCGGCGAGAGCGGGAGGGGCGGCGGGTGACGTACGTGCGCAGCGGCTACACGCCGCAGTGGCGCGCGATCGAGGCGCTGGTCGGCGAGTACGGCATCCCCCTCCTCCTGCGCGACGCGCTCGCCGACGTGCCGGGGATCGAGGCCGCCTTCATCTTCGGCTCCCTCGCCCGCGGCGACGCCCGCCCCGACAGCGACATCGACCTGCTGGTCTACGGCGAGTCCATCGCAGGGAAGGCATTCTCGAAAGCTACGCGCGACATCGCCCTGTCGCTGGACCGCCGCGTCGACATCAAGCTCTATGACGAGGCCGCGCAGTTCCTCGCCGACGCCCGGCCCGGAGCCAGCTTCCTCCCGAACGCGCTCGCCGGTCCGAAGATCTGGCTGATCGGCTCGGACCTCGCTCTGCCCGTCACACTCAGGCTCAGGGCCGCCGCATGACTGACCGAATCCAGTCGCTGATCGATGCTGGCCGCCTGGCGCGAGAGCAGGTGGATGACGCCGAGGTGGCGGGTCTCTGGGTAAACGCGCAGGAGGCCTTCAGCGACGGCCATGCTGCGGGCGCGAGCGCGAGCGGCCGCCTCCTGCGTGCGTACGACGCCGGGCGCATCGCGGCACTTGCAATCGTGCGGGCGCACGACCTCCGCGTGCGTGCGATGAACCACCACGAAACCGCAATCGCCGTCGCGGCGGTGCTCGGGGGAGACAAACTGGAGGACGCACTGGACGACCTCGATCGTTTCCGGAAGCTTCGGCATCACCTGGAATACGGCTGGGATCGCCGCGCCTCCGAGGCCGACGTAGCCAAGGTTCTATCGATCGTCCATCACATCCTGAAGGAAGGTGCTCGCAGAGTTGTCGAACGGCGGCCGGCGCTCGCGGGCCAAATCGCACCCCCGTCCTGACGCTGGGTCACACCATGTTCCGCACCTGCGTGTTCTGCGGCTCGGCGCTGCCGGGGAACGACCGGCTGGAGCACTTCCCGGTGGGGCGGCGCGTGGCGTACGACCCGGAGCGGGGGCGGCTCTGGGCGGTATGCGGGATGTGCGGGAGATGGAACCTGGCGCCCTTCGAGGAGCGCTGGGAGGCGCTGGAGGAGCTGGAGCGCCTCGCCACCGGCCCCGCCCGCACCCTCGCGCGCACCGACAACGTGGCGCTGCTCAGCGCGCCCGGGCTCGACCTGGTGCGCGTCGGGCCGGCGCGGCTCGCGGAGGAGGCGTGGTGGCGCTACGGGCGCGACCTGCTGCGCCGGAGGCGGTCCGCCGCGCTCCTGCTCGCGCTCGACCTGCTGGTCCTCCCCGTCTTCACCCCGCTCGCCCGCCACCAGGCCTTCGGCCGCTTCGCGCACCTGGGCGAGGGCGCCTGCCCGAAGTGCGGCGCCGCGGGCGTGACGCGCCTGACCTGGCATGAGGTGGGACGCGGGCGGCTGGCGCTGGACGGCGAGGGCCGGATGGCGATCGAGCTCGGGTGCCTTCGCTGCGGCGCGAGCGAGCCTGGGGCCGGGCCCACCCTCACCGGCGCGGAGGCGCAGCGGGTGATGCGCGGCTTCCTGGCCTGGGCGCACTTCGCCGGAGCGCCGCGGGAGACGGTCGCGGCGTCCGCGCGGGCGATCGACGCGGCGGGGTCGGCGGAGGGCTACGTGCGGGAGGTGGCGCGCGCCGGGTCTCCGCTCTGGCAGCTCGAGCAGTCGGCGCCTCGCTCGCTCGCGCTGGAGATCGCGCTCAACGACGACGCCGAGCGGCGCCTCCTCCGCGGCGAGGCGGCGATGGTCGAGCGCCAGTGGGAGGAGGAGGAGCGCATCGCCGCCATCGCCGACCGCCTCGTCTGATCGCCAGAAACAGGAATGGCTCTCACAGAGGTCACAGAGGTCACGGAGGAAAGCACCGCAGATCCTCTGTGACCTCTGCGACCTCTGTGAGAGACCAGATCCGTAAAATTCAGCGCGTGACGGTGTCGGCGCGGCGCTCGACGGGGGCGTTCTCGGGCCAGAGGCGGTGGCGGCCCTTGAGCATGGGGGCGAGCGCGGCGAGCATCCCCGACACCGTCTGGAAGCGCTTCGCGGGTTTGTACTCCAGCGCGCGGAGGATCAGCTTCTCCAGCTCCGCCGTCACCTGCCCGTTGCGCTGGCGCGGCGGCACCACCGGCTGCGAGAGCTGCGGATAGCGCGAGTTCAGCTCGCGGGTGGTGAGGTCGCGCGCGGAGCCGCCGGTGGTGCGCGGGACCACCGCCGTCTCCACCGCGGCGTACGCCTCGTCGTCGTCATCGTCGTCGTACCAGTCCTCGTCCTCGTCTTCCTCGAACTCCTCCGTGGGCCACTTGCCGGTGAGCAGCTCGTAGAGCAGCGCCCCCAGGCCGTAGACGTCGGTGGCGGGGGTCAGCGGCTCGCGCAGCACCTGCTCGGGCGCCATGTACGGCGCCGTCCCCAGCCGGTCGCCCGGGCGGCGCGACTCCTTCTCCAGCGGCCAGACCACGTCGAAGTCCAGCAGCACGGGGATCCCCTCGCGCAGGTGCACGTTGCCGGGCTTCAGGTCGCGGTAGAGCCAGCCGCAGCGGTGCAGGTAGTGGACGGCGGCGCCCACGTGCATCACCGCGCGGATCGCGTCGGGCACGTGCAGCCGGCGCTTGGGGAGCGACTCCAGCACGTCGAAGAGCGAGGGGCCGGCCAGGTACTCCATCAGCAGGTAGTGGCGCCCGTCGGCGTCGCCGGTGCCGAACACCTGCACGATGTTGGGGTGCCGCACGCGGGCCAGCACCCGCTCCTCCTTGCGCAGCGAGGTGGGCATGCGGCCGCCCTTCATGTGCTCGGCGGCCACCACCTTGGCGGTGAGCGCGCACCAGTGGCGGTTGCTCCACACCTGGTAGAGCTCGGTGAGCCGCCCGCGCGCCAGGTGGCCGATCACCGTGAGCTCGCCCAGGCGGTCGCCCACGGCGAGCGAGAAGTCGGCGCGCGGGGCGGCCGGCGCATGCTCCCAGCGCCGGGCGGCCACCAGCCCCTGGTACCGCGGTTTCGCGACTGCTGCCGCCATCCGGATGCCCCGCAACGGGTTGGCGCTCCGGCTGGCGGAACGCGTGGATTCACCCTCTCCGCCTACGCAACCGCCGTACCCCGCAGGGAACCCCGGCGCGCCCGCGGGGGTAGCGAAGAATGCCGGAAACGGTCCCCCGCAGCTCCGCGCCACGTCCCGTGATGTGACGCCCGCCCCACCGCCCGCGTCCGCACCGGGACCCGCGAGACCACCCGCGGAGACGAAGGGACCCCACCCGAAGAGGTGCCTGATGAATCGCGTCCATACGGCCGGAAGCCTGCTGGTGCTCGCCGCGCTCGTCGGCGCGGCCCCGTACCGAGCGGGGCAGGAGTGGAGCCCGCCCTCGCGGCAGATGCCGCAGATGCCCGCCATGGCGGACCTGGGCGGGGGCTGGAGGGGCTCGCTGGGGAGCTGGTTCAGCGGCCTCGGCGTCTCCGTGGCCGGGGTGCGCGCCGAGGGCGACGGCGGGGGCGCCCGCCCGCGCTTCGTGCGCTTCACCGCCGACATGCGGCCGGTGGAGCAGTGGAGCGACCGCAACGGCGACGGCCGCGCCGACCTGGTGGAGGTGTACCGCAACGGCGCGCTCGCCTACCGCCTCGTGGACGCCGACTACGACGGCACCGCCAACTCGCTCCGCGCCTACGACACCTCGGGCGCCGTTTCCCGCGAAGAGCGTTACTGACGCCCGAGCCCTCCGACCGCGAGCTCCTCGCGGCGTACCACGCCACGGTGTGGACCGTGGAGACGCCCCGGGGTGCGCTGACCGTGCACCCGGGGCGTCCGGCCCCGGCACCGCTCCGTTCCTCCGGGCTCGTCACCGCCTGCAACCCCGCGTCGCGCCGCCTCTCCTCCGAAGCCAACCAGCGCGCCGACGCCGCCCTGCGCGCCCGCATCGACGCGCTCGGCCTGCTCACGCACCGCACCCTCGCGCACGGCACGGGTGACGAGGCCGAGGCGTGGGACGAGCCCGGCTGGTGCCTCTCCGGCGACGTGCGCGGCGAGGTAGTCCGCCTCGGCTGCGACTTCGGCCAGAACGCCGTGCTCTGGATCGACGGCGCGGGCGAGGTGGCCATTGTCTGCACCCGCGACGGCTTCTGCGGGGCGAGGGTGGGCGAGGTGCTGGGGATGGGAGATGGAGCGGGGCGATAGGCCCGGTGGCCAGGCGGTTGAAACCGCGGCACCGCGGCAACAACGGCCCGAAGTCCGCCTTCGCGCCGCCTTCGCGGACTCGTGTCCTCGGCTCCGTGGCGCGATACCCACCTCGAGGCACCCGGGACAAAGGTTTATTCAGTGCAGTTCCGTCTCGGCCGTTCAGACCCCAGATTCGTACACCCCGGCCGCGGCCGCGAGTCCGCGAAGGCGGACTTCGGGCAGTTGTTGCCGCGGATTCATCCGCCCGGCCTCCCGAGGCTTCGGATCCACCCGAAGCCCGGGGTTCGAACCATCCCCATGATCCGTAGCCGATGCTGGTCAAGAACCGGATGAACGCGGACCCGGTGTCCGTATCCCCCGACGACACGCTGGCGCAGGCGCACCGGCTCGCGCGCGAGCACCGCATCCGCCACCTCCCCGTGGTGCGTGACGGGGTGCTGGCCGGCATCCTCTCCGACCGCGACATCCGCAGCGCCATGCCGTCGCCGCTGGAGCGGGGGGACGACGCGCGCGCCGCGGCCGTCGCGGAGACCCCCGTCGCGCAGGTGATGACGGCGGAGGTGATCACCACCGGGCCCTTCGACACGGTGGAGGACGCGGCCAAGCTCCTCTGCCGGCACCGCATCGGCGCGCTGCCGGTGGTCGACGCGCACGGGCGGCTGGTGGGGATGATCTCCGAGACCGACGTGCTCACCGCCTTCGCCGAGGTGCTCTCCGCCGGCGGGCCCTCGTCGCGGCTGGAGATCTCGATCCCGGACCGGCCGGGGGAGCTGGCGGCGCTGCTGCAGGTGCTGGGCGGGGAGCTGCACCTCAACGTCACCAGCCTGATGGTGCTCCCGCGCGGCGAGGGCGGGCGCAAGACGGCCATCGTGCACGTGGCCACCATCGATCCGCGCGAGGCCATCGCGGCGCTGGAGCGCGCCGGCGCCGTGGTCGGCTGGCCCTCGCTGGAAGCCGACCTGCGCAAGGGGATGCCGGCGTGAGCGGGCATCGAGCGGCGCTGGTCTGGGACCCGGCGGTCACCGGCTACTTCTTCCGCCCCGACCATCCCTTCAACCCCAGGCGCCTGGAGCTCACCGTCTCGCTGATCGAGGCCATGGGGCTGGTGGGCGGCGACCGCTTCCCCGTGGTCGCGCCGCGGCAGGCGACCGACGCGGAGCTGCTGCGCGTCCACTCGCGCGAGTACGTGGACGCGGTGAAGCGCTTCAGCGTGGAGGGCGCCGACACCTCCGACGCCTGGAAGTACGGGCTGGGGACGGACGACACCCCCGTCTTCCCGGGGATGCACGAGGTGACCTCGCTGGTGACCGGCGGCACCATCCGGGCCGCGGAGCTGGTGATGGGCGGGGAGTTCACGCGGGCTTTCAACCTCTGCGGGGGGCTGCACCACGCGCACCGCGGCCGGGGCTCCGGCTTCTGCGTCTACAGCGACCTGGCCGCCGCCATCGCCTGGATCCGCGAGGCGCACGGCGCGCGGGTGATGTACATCGACTACGACGCCCACCACGGCGACGGGGTGCAGGGGATCTTCTACGACGACCCCGACGTGCTCACCCTCTCGCTGCACGAGAGCGGGCGCTACCTCTTCCCCGGCACCGGCTTCGTCGACGAGCTGGGAGACGGGGAGGGCTACGGCTACTCGCTGAACCTGCCGCTGGAGGCGTTCACCGAGGACGAGTCGTGGATCTCCATCACCCGCAAGCTGATCCCCGAGGTGGCGGAGGCCTTCAGGCCCGACGTGATCGTGCTGCAGAACGGCTGCGACGGCCACGTGCTGGACCCGCTCACCCACCTGCGCGCCACCACCCGGCTCTACGAGGAGACGGTGAAGATCGTCTGCGAGACCGCGGACCGGCTCTGCGGCGGGCGGATCGTGGCCACCGGCGGCGGCGGCTACGCGGTGTGGACCGTGGTCCCCCGCGCCTGGACGCTGGTGTGGGCCGCCCTCTCGGGCCAGCCCGCCCCCGACGCGCTCCCGCGCGACTGGCTGGAGCGCTGGCAGGGGGAGAGCCCGGAGCTCCTCCCCGACCGCCTGCGCGACGCCGCGGACGCGTATCCGCCCGTCCCCCGCCGCGACGAGATCGAGGCGACCAACCGCCGCACCTTCGAGTCCCTCCGCCGGCAGGCGTACCCGCTGCTGCGCGGCTGGGGGCTGGGCTTCTGATGCACGCCGTGGCCGAGGTCAGCGTCCCCGCCATCTTCACCCTTCTCCCCGCCCACCTGCACGACAAGGAGGGGCGGCCGTTCGTCGTGCGCGCGCTCGTGGCGCGCGACCGGCTGGCGCTGGAGGCGTTCTACGACGCCTTCGACCCCAAGCGCGCGGCGCAGGGGCTGCCGCCGGCGGGGCAGGCGCGGGTGGCGCGCTGGCTGGACCAGATCCTGGGGAAGGGGACGCACCTGGCGGTGGAGAGCGGCGGCCGGCTGGTGGGCCACGCCATGCTCCTGCCGATGGACGGCGGCGCGCAGGAGTACGCGATCTTTCTCGCCCGCGAGGTGCGGGGGCAGGGGGTGGGGACGCAGGTGAACCGGGTGGCGGTGGAGGTGGCGCGGGCGCTGGGTGTCGCCCGCCTCTGGCTCTCGGTGGAGCCGAGCAACCGCGCCGCGCTGCGCAGCTACGAAAAGGCCGGCTTTCGCTTCGTCGCCGCCACCGTCTACTCTCCCGAGGTGGAGATGGAGCTGGTGCTCGACGCGGGTGGCTGAACTGCCGTTTCACGCAGAGACGCAGAGGAACTGAGAGAACGCAGAGTAGTCCTCTCCGTGCCCCTGCGTCTCTGCGCGAGGTCTTTCTTTTGATTTCGGCCGCCGCTATCCTCCCGCCATGAACGAGACGATCGAGTATCTCCGCGAACGAATCCCCGCCCCGCCGCGGGCGATTCTCGTTCTGGGGTCGGGGCTCGGCGGGCTGGCGGACGAGATCGAGGAGCCCGTCTCCATCCCCTTCGGCGAGATCCCCGGGTTCCCGCGGCGTACGCAGGAGCTGGCGGGGCACGCGGGGCGGCTCGTCGTCGGCCGCTTCGAGGGGGTGGAGGTGGCGGCGATGCAGGGGCGCTTCCACCTGTACGAGGGATGGACACCGGCGGAGGTGGCGCTCCCGGTGCGCGCGCTCGCCGCGCTGGGGTCGCGCACGCTGCTCCTCACCAACGCCGCCGGCGGCCTGCGCCCGGGGATGGAGCCCGGCGACCTGATGGTGATCGCCGACCACATCAACCTGATGGGGCAGAACCCGCTGATCGGCCCCGTGGCGCCCGGCGAGCACCGCTTCCCCGACATGTCGGACCCGTACGACCGCGAGTACCGCGTGGCGGCCGAGGCGGCGGCGCTGGAGCTCGGCATCCCGGTGACGCAGGGCGTGTACGCCGCCCTCCCCGGCCCCAGCTACGAGACGCCGGCCGAGATCCGCATGCTCGCCCGCCTGGGCGCCGACGCGGTGGGGATGTCGACCGTGCCCGAGGTGCTGGTGGCGCGCGCGGTCGGCGTGCGCTGCCTGGGGATCTCGTGCATCACCAACCTGGCCGCCGGCCTGGGCGGCGCCACCCTCAGCCACGCCGAGGTGATGGAGGTCGGCGAGCGCGTCCGCGACCGCCTGGCCGCCCTCGTCCGCGGCATCCTCCCTCGCATCGCCGCGGCGGCGTCGTAGCGAGCTGGGTCGTGCGGGTTTCGTGGTTTCGTGGTGGATATGTGTGGAATATGCGAGTAAACTCGCCGCTACAACCTCACGCTGTCCGCCTTCGCGGACATCAACGTCGATCGTGTCGCGCGATGAGCTCGTGCGGCACGTGAGCGAGTCCGCGCAGGCGGACTGTGTGCAGTTGTAGCCGCGACGCCGCGACTTCATCAGTCGCATATCCCACGCGACCGCCTGCCGCCCTCGTCCGCGGCATCCTCCCCCGTATCGCCTGAAGTGCCAAGTGCTAAGCACTAGGCACTAGGCACTAGGCACTTGGTACTTCCCGCCACTGGCGCCCGCCCGGCCATTCGCGCAGATTGCGAGTGGCCGGGCCAACTGCTCCCGCCGCCTCCGCACGCCCTCCGCACCACCCGCTCCCAGCCGACGCCGCGATGATCCAGGTCTCCGAGAACATGATCGGCCTCACCGCCGTGATCCTGGGCAGCCTCACCGTGCTCATCCCGATCGCGGGCATCACCGCGCGCATCGCGCTCAAGCCGATCGTCGAGGCGATGGCGCGCTACCGCGAGATGAAGGGCTCCGACGACGCCGTGGTGATGCTGGAGCGACGAATGACGCTGATGGAGGAGCAGCTCCACGGGATGGACCGCTCCCTCCGGCTGCTGGTGGAGGACGCCGACTTCCGCCGCCGCCTGGAGGTGCAGGCGCCGGTGAGCTCGGCCTCGCTGGGGCCGGGTCCGGGCGGCGGCGGCGCGGGCTCCGGCTCCTGAGCCGCGGCGCGCGCGTGCCCCGCCCCGCCTTCCCCCGCTCCCCGCGCCTGCGCCGGCTGGCCCGCGGCCTGGCCGTGGGCGGCGGCGTGGCGCTGGCGGTGCTCGCGCTGCGGCCGACGACGCTGGTGCGCCAGGCGGAGCTCGGGAGCTTCAACGTGCTCGCCCGGCGCTTCGCCGACCCGGCCGGGGCGTCGAAGGAGATCGTGGTGGTCGCGGTCGACGACCGCTCGCTGCGCGAGCTGGCGCCCGCCGTGGGGCGCTGGCCCTGGCCGCGCGCGGTGCACGCGCAGGCGCTCGACTACCTGAAGTTCGCGGGCGCGAAGCTGGTGCTGTACGACGTGCAGTTCCCCGAGCCCGACCTGAACGCCGGCTCCGACGAGGCGTTCGCGTCCGCGCTGGCCGAAGCCGGGAACGCGGTGCTCCCCGTCGCCTTCGCCGAGGGCGGGGGCGACGACCAGGCCCTGGTGGGCGCCGCCACCGGCGAGGCGCAGCTCCGCCGCTTCGCCCTCCCGGTGCGCGCGGCGCCGCCCGCCCACGACTACGGCGCGGCGGTCACGCCGATCCCGGCGCTCGGGGCGGCGGCGGCCGGGCTGGGGTCCATCACCCTGAACCCCGACCCCGTGGACGGCGCCGTGCACCGCGAGCGCCTGGCCTGGCGGCACCAGGGGCGCGTCTACCCCTCGCTCGCCTTCCAGGGCGCACGGCTGGCGGACCCGCGCCGCTACGGCGGCCCGTTGACCGCCGACGCGCATTCGTTCCGCGCGGGGGCCACGACGGTGCCGCTGGAGGACGGGCAGCTGGTGCTGCGCTGGCGCGGGCCGCTGATCGACCCGCAGCAGGCGGCGTACCCCGTCTACTCGTACTCGCGGCTGGTGGCGAGCTACGAAGACGTGTTCCACGGCCGCACGCCGGTGCTGGCGCCGGAGAGCTTCCGCGGCAAGGTGGTGTTCGTGGCCGTGACCGCCGCGGGGCTGCAGGACGTGCGCGACACGCCGCTGGGGCAGCAGCCGGGGGTGATCATCCACGCCACCGCGCTCGACAACCTGCTCACCGGCGACTTCATGCGGCGCGCGCCGGGGTGGGCCAACGCGGCGATGGTGGTGGCGACGGCGCTCGCCGCGGCGGGCGCGGCCACCCTGATCGTCTCGGCCGGGGCCGGGACGGCGGTGTCGCTGCTGGTGCTGCTGCTCGCCGCGGCGGCGGCGTGGGCGGCCTTCGCGTCGGGCGTCTGGCTCGACGCGGCGGCGCCGGCGCTCGCGGGCGTCCTCACGTACGCGGGGGCGCAGGCGGCCAACTACGTGACCGAGGGGCGGGCACGCCGTCGCGTCCGTGGGCTGATGAGCCGCTACGTGAACCCCGAGATCGTGCGGCGGCTGGCCGACGAGTCGCACGACCTGATGCTGGGCGGGCAGCGCGTGCCGCTCTCCATCCTGTTCAGCGACATCCGCGGCTTCACCTCGCTCTCCGAGAAGCTCTCGGCCGAGCAGGTGGTGGAGATGCTGAACGAATACCTGGGGGCGATGACGGAGATCGTCTTCGCCCACGGGGGGACGCTCGACAAGTTCATCGGCGACGCGGTGATGGCGCTCTGGGGCGCGCCGCTCCCCCTGCCCGACCACGCCCGCCGCGCGGCCGAGTGCGCGCTGGCGATGACCGCCGCGCTGGAGCGGCTGAACGCGCGCTGGAGCCAGTCCGGCGAGGGTGCCGCCGGCCTGCGCATCGGCATCGGCATCAACACCGGCGAGGCGGTGGTGGGGAACATCGGCTCGCTCAAGCACAAGCTGGAGTACACGGCCATCGGCGACGCGGTGAACCTGGCGAGCCGGCTGGAGGGGCTGAACAAGGAGATGGGGACCACCATCATCATCAGCGAGGCGACGCGCGCGGCCCTGGGCGAGGGCTTCGACACGGCGCCGCTGAAGGAGGTGAACGTGAAGGGGAAGGAACAGGCGGTGCTGGTGCACGAGCTGCGCGGCCACGCGCGGTCCGCGGCATCCGGCGGAGTTCTCCGGGCGGCGTCCGCGGCAGCCGTCGGGGCGGCGCTCCTGCTGGCGCTCCTCCCGCAGCACGCGGGCGCGCAGGCCAAGCAGCGGTGGACCGACCAGATCTACCAGCCGGGGACGTGGCGCGGCGGGCAGGTGGCCCCGTGGGGCACCACCAATCCCGCCACCGACACCCTCGCGCTGGTGGCGCGGGTGACGGGGTACGCGAAGGCGCCCCGCTGGCGCGCGGAGATCCAGAAGGTGGGCGCCAACCAGCAACTGGCGGCGCCGCTCATCCTGGTGGCCGAGCGGGGGCGCGTGACCGTGGTCACCGGCGTGGCCTCGGCGGAGCTGTCGCAGAACGCGGCCAAGGACGACCCCGTGGTGCAGGCCGTGGTGGCGCAGTTCGACGCGGCGGGGGCGCTCAGGCAGCCGGGCGCCGGGCGCATCGTGCAGCGCGCGGCGGACCGCAAGGTGGCGCGGGTGATCGTGCGCACTCCCGCGGTGCAGTCCGACTTCCCCGAGTCGCTGCTGCAGATGAGCCGCGGGCGGCGCACGCTCACCGACCTGGTGCAGCGCGGCACCGGGCGGGTGGCCGACAACCGCTCGCAGAGCCTGGCGCTCACGGCCGGCGCGCGCGGCGTGAACCGCACGGTCGACACCCCGGGCGGCCGCATCACCGTGTCGACCGACGAGGCGGCGGTGGCGGCGATGGACGCGCGCCAGGTCGACGCGGTGGCGGTCGACGCGTTCCTGCGCGGCGGCAGGCTGGAGCAGACGGTACCGGTGAAGGAGGAGACCACGCCATGAGACGCATCCACACGCTCCTCCCCGCGGCCCTGCTGGCCGCGACGCTCGCCGCGCCGGCGCTGGCGCAGGGCGGGATCCTGAACCGGGTGCGCGGCGCCGCCACCGGCGCCGCGACGGGCTCGTTCGCGATGAGCCTCGACAAGGAGCGCGAGATCGGGCGCGCGGTGGCCGCCGTGGTGGCCGGGCGCTGGCACGTGGTGAACAACGCCGCGCTCAACGACTACGTGAACCTGGTGGGGACGGTGGTGGCGCAGCAGTCGCCGCGCTACGGCGAGGTCCCCTTCCGCTTCGCGGTGCTCGACACCGACGAGATCAACGCCTTCGCCACGCCGGGCGGCTACGTCTTCGTGACGCGCGGCGCGCTGGAGCTGATGGAGAGCGAGGCGGAGCTGGCCGGGGTGCTGGGGCACGAGGTGGCGCACGTGGACCAGAAGCACGTGCTGGAGCAGGTGCGGAAGGGGAACATGATCACCGGCGCCGCCAGCGAGGCCGACCTCAACGGGCCGGTGATGGACCGCGCCATCGAGCAGCTCTCCTCCCTGATCTTCAAGGGCGTGGGCCGCGTGGCCGAGCTGGAGAGCGACTCGCTGGGGATGCTCTACGCCGCCGCCGCCGGCTACCGCCCCGACGGCCTGCTCACCTTCGTGCGCCGGCTGCAGACGAACGACACCAGCCCGCGCCGCGGCCGCTTCCTGGCCGAGATGCGCGCCACCCACCCGCCCACGGCGGAGCGCATCGCCGCGCTGGAGCGCCAGGGCCCGGCGGAGAGCCTGAACATGACCGCCGGCCAGCTCCTGGCGGACCGCTTCAGGCGGTACGTGCCGCGGCGATAGGAGTGCGAAAGTACGAAAGTGCGAAAGTGCGCTGGCGTCCCGGATGACGCCGGCGCACTTTCGTATTCTCGGCTTTCGTACTCTCGCACTCTCGCACTTTCGCACATGGATCTTCACGGCGTCTTCGCTCCCGCCACCACCCCCTTCGACCCGGTCACCGGCGATGCCGACGTGGTGGCGCTGCGGGCCAACCTGCGGCGCTGGCTGCAGGCGCCGCTCGCCGGCGTGGTGCTCTTCGGCTCCACCGGCGAGGGGCCGCTGCTCGACGAGGAGGAGAAGGCGCGCCTCACCGCCGCCGCGCGCGACGTGGTGGGCGGCGGACGCCTGCTGCTGGCCGGCACCGGAACGGAGTCGACCCGCGCGACCATCCGCGCCACCGCCGCGGTCGCCGCCGCCGGCGCGGACGGGGTGCTGGTGCAGCCCCCCGCCTACTACAAGCCCGCGATGACGCCCGAGGCGCTGCGCGACCACTACCTCGCGGTGGCGGACGCGTCGCCGGTGCCGGTGATCCTCTATCAGGTGCCGCCGCGCTTCAGCACGGTGGAGCTCGCGGCCGGGCTGGTGGGCGAGCTGGCCAAGCACCCGAACATCGTGGGGATCAAGGACTCGCACGGCGACCTGAAGGCGCTCGCGGCGCTGGTGGACGCGTGCGGGGAGAAGGCGCAGGTGCTGGCCGGCAGCGGCGCGGTGCTCTTCGGCGCGCTGGAGGCGGGCGCGGTGGGCGGCATCCTGGCGGTTGCGCTGCTCGCGCCGCGCGAGTGCGCCGAGCTCTGCCGCGCCTACGCCGAGGGGCGCCTGGCGGACGCGGGCCGCATCCAGGAGCGCCTGGGGCCGCTGCACCGCGCCGTCGTCGCCGACCTCGGCATCAGCGGGATGAAGGCCGCGCTCGACGAGCTGGGGATGCACGGCGGCCCCGTCCGCCCTCCCCTCAAGCCCCTCCGCCCCAAGGACCGCCCAAAGGTCCGCGACGCCCTCGCCGCGGCGGGGCTCGTGCAAGCGAACGCACCGCAGAGCTGATCGAGCCCGCCGGGATGCTAGCGCTGTCCGAGCAACAGAAGCTCTGCCTGCGGGCGGTATGCCGCCGCGCCTCTGGCGAGCACCTGCGGGAATGAATCCAGGGTGGTGACCGCCTTCGCCATCTTGGGGCTCATCCAGCCGAGTATCTCCAGCAGATTGTCGTACGTCGCGGCGAGATCGCGGTCCCAGATCGGTTCATGGTGGGCGCCCCGGTTCCGCAGCTCCCGGATCTGCTGGAGGTGGTCGAACACCATCTCCCGGTCCGCGTGGGTTGGAACGGTCTTTTTGGAGCCTGGCGGCCACCGATAGGGGAATACGAGTGGAAGCCCGCGAGGCCACAGCCGTGGGCCGTCCGCACGCAGCTCGTCGTAGACGCGTGACATGAGCTGAACCCAGAAGCCGAGGCTCAGCTTCGCGATCAGGTGACCCGGCGTTCTGCGCGCCGGATCGGGCGAAAGGCGGGCTTTGGCCCGATGAACGTCGGCAGCTTCCTGCGCGTAGAGAAGCGCCGAGTTCTCGGCGTCCAGCCAGCACGGAATATCCGGCATCCGCAGCGCGCTGGTGTCGACCAACTTCACTGACGCGTTGTAGATCGCGTTGCGAAGCGTGACCTCGAACACGTGCATCGAGCTCTGCAGCGCACCGGCGAGGGCCATGTTCCAGAGGTACCGCGCCACGCGATCCACTTCGTCTCGATCGGCCGGAATGGCGTATGCCTCTATCCGCTGCTGTGACAACACCTTGTAGGCTGCGGCGAGGCTCAGGACCGGGGGTTGCAAAGCCGGAATCGACGGTGTATAGTTGAGGCGTTATTCCTCGATACGTGGTCAGCCGCGCAGGGGCCTCCGGGTCAGCGGTCCGATCATGCCGAGGTTCGGAAGGCCACTCCCGAGCGGAGTGGCCTTCTGTGTTTCCGGCGCAAGTGCGCGCCGTCCAATTTGATCCTTCGATGTTGTGAATACAAGCTGCGCATGCGGCCGCTTTTGGGCGGTCATCTGCGTTGCAGCGAGCCGCGGTCGCCGCTACGTTGTCGCCGCTCCGCGACATTCGTAATCGACTGACCGCATCCGCCAACATGCCTGAATACAGCAGCTTCCTGCTCGACGTCGAGGACCGCATCGCCGTGCTGTCGGTGAACCGGCCCGACAAGCTCAACGCGCTGAACGAGGCGACCATCCGCGAGCTCGGCGAGGCCGTGGACGAGATCACGCGGCGCGACGACGTGGGCGGCGCCATCCTCACCGGCGTGGGCGAGAAGGCCTTCGTGGCCGGCGCCGACATCGCCGAGCTGGCGAAGATGGGCCCGGTGGACGGGATCGAGGTGAGCCGCCTCGGCCAGCAGGTGTTCCGCCGCATCGAGCTCTCGCGCAAGCCGGTGATCGCGGCGGTCAACGGGTTCGCGCTCGGCGGGGGGTGCGAGCTGGCGCTGGCGTGCCACCTGCGCATCGCCAGCGAGAACGCGCAGTTCGGCCTCCCCGAGGTGAAGCTGGGGATCATCCCCGGCTACGGCGGCACCCTCCGCCTCCCTCGCATCGTGGGGAAGGGGCGCGCGCTGGAGCTGATGCTCACCGCGCAGTTCATCAAGGCCGACGAGGCGTACCGCATCGGCCTCGCCAACAAGGTGGTGCCGCAGGCCGAGCTGCTCGACACGGCGAAGAAGACGATGCAGATCATCCTCGCCAACGGCCCCGTCGCCGTCGGCCTGGCGATCGAGTGCACCACCCGGGGGATGGAGATGTCGGTGGACGACGGGCTGGCGCTCGAGTCCAACCTCTTCGGCCTGCTCGCCGCGACCAGCGACATGCGCGAGGGGATGAGCGCGTTCCTGGAGAAGCGGAAGGCCGTGTTCACCGGCCGGTAGCGCAGAAGTGCTGAGTGCCAGGTGCCACTGCGCTTACTCCAATGACGTCATCCTGAGAGGGTGTTGCTAAACGCGCACATTCCCGCGGCACCACAGGTGTCATCCTGAGGCCCGGCCACACGGGTCCTGGCGTCCGCGCTGCAGACGGCAGGGCCGTGAGGATCTGGCCGAGGAATGCGCAGGAGCTCGCCGCGGAAGCTCGCACGATCACCGCGTCCACGCCGGCGCTCGCCGATGCCTGGCTTTTCCTGCGTGGCATCGACGAGTGAACGTCAGGCCGTGGCTTCCGCGCGAGCTTCCGCAGCCGGCTCCGGCGTGGCTGCAATCAGATCCTCACGGCCCTGCCGCCATCGGAGTGAAAGCTGATTCCACGTGGCCGGGCCTCAGGATGACCCCCAGGGGTGTCCGAACACCGGGTTCAGCAACACCCTCTCAGGATGACGTCTGTGGGAATGAGATTCATCCAGGTTCCTCTACAGAGGTCACGGAGAAGCGATGCAGCCCTCGTCGACGGTGAAACGGCTCCTGCTCGCCTCGCCGGTGGGGCCGCTGCTGGTGGAGTACGACGCGGACGCGGTGCGCGCGATCCACTACTTCGAGCAGGGGAAGCATCCTCCCGCCGGCACCCGCGTGGAGCCATCCCGCGACGACGCGCTCGGCTGGCGCGTGGCCGAGCAGCTCCGCGACTACTTCGCGGGGAAGCGGCGCGACTTCGACCTGCCGCTCGCGCCCGAGGGGACGGAGTTCCGGCAGCGCGTGTGGAACGCGCTGCGCACCATCCCCTTCGGCGAGACGCGCACCTACCGCGACATCGCCGCGCAGGTCGGGCAGCCGAAGGGGCTGCAGGCGATCGGGCAGGCGAACCGGCACAACCGCATCCCCATCGTCATCCCCTGCCACCGCGTGGTCGCCACCGGCGGCATCGGCGGCTACGCGGGCGAGGCCGCCGGCGGCAGCACCACCGACACCAAGCGCTGGCTGCTGCGCCACGAAGGCGTGGCGGTCTAGCCTCGTCGCGGCTGCGGCGCCCTCTCCCCGCGCCTGAGAGCGCGACCCTCTCCCGTACCGGGGCCCGTACCGGGACAGGGTGGTGGCCGAGGCGGAGGCGAGGCCTGCAACGAACCGCGTGAAAGCAGATGCATCGACGCCGGCTGGGGACACACCAGGGCCGCGGCATAGTCCGCGAAGGCGGACTTCGTGCCGTTCCAGCGGCGGGTTTCCAACCCGTCGGCTCTGGAGCGTTCCGCAATCCGCTCTAGCCCTCCCGCCGATCCCGTGTACCTCTCCCGGCTGCACCTGCGCAACTGGCGGAACTCCGCGGAGCAGGTGCTGGAGCTCCCCCCCGAGGGCGCGGCCATCATCGGCGACAACGGGCAGGGGAAGACCAACCTGCTCGAAGCCATCTACTACCTGGAGATCTTCCGCTCCTTCCGCGGCGCGCCCGACGAGCAGCTCGTGCGCTTCGGGGAGGATTTCTTCCGCGTCGAAGGCACGCTCACCGCCCCCGAGGGCGGCGAGCGCACCCTCGCAGCGGCGTTCGAGCGCAGGCGGCGGAAGAAGAAGGTGGTGGTGAACGGCGCCGAGCCCGAGCGCCTGGGCGACGCGCTGGGGCTGGTCGGCGCGGTCATCTTCTCTCCTGCGGACGTCGAGCTGGTGGCGGGGGGACCGGGGGAGCGGCGGCGCTTCCTCGACATCGTGCTCTCGCTGGCGGAGCCGGGGTACCTCGCGGCGCTGCAGCGCTACCGCCACGCGCTCTTCCAGCGCAACACGCTGCTGCGCCAGGGGAGCCCGCGCGCGCTGGTGGAGGCCTTCGACGAGGCGCTGGTCGCCTCCGGGAGCCGCGTGGTGGCCGCGCGCGCGCGCTGGGTGGCCGAGCGCGCCGCCGGCTTCGCGGAGCACTACGCGCGCGTCGCCGGCGGCCAGCCCGGCGACATCGCCTTCGCCCCGTCCGTCGACCTGCCGGAGCCGACGCCGGCCGCCGCGGAGGTGGCGCGCGCCTTCGCCGCGCAGCTCGAGCGCGTCGCCGAGCGCGAGGCGGCGCGGGGGATGACGCTCGCCGGGCCGCACCGCGACGACCTGCGCTTCACCACCACGTCAGACGGGCAGCCGCTGGACCTGCGCACCTACGGCTCGGGCGGGCAGCAGCGCACGGCGGCCATCGCGCTGCGCATGGTGGAGGCGGAGACCATCCGCGAGACGCGCGGCCGCGAGAGCGTGATCCTGCTGGACGACGTCTTCGCGGAGCTGGACCCCGGCCGCTCGCGCCGCATCATCGAGTGGATCGACGCGGCCGAGGGCGGGCAGGTGATCCTCACCTCCCCCAAGCCCGCCGACGTGCAGGTCCACGGCGGCGCCCTCCCCCGCTGGAGCATGCGCGACGGCATCGCGCGGCCGATGTAATCGATGCGAATCCTGAAAAGAAGGGGTCCTTCTGTTCAAGGATCCGATCCTGAACAAAGCTCTGCAATGCGGTATGATCACTCTCTGTAACCTCTGCGTCTCTGCGTGAGACGATCCGTAAAAGCATCGGCCCGCCCCCCGGCAAGGGGAGGCGGGCCGAAGTCTATCCGCCGGGGTCGTCGCTCTCCAGCTCCGGAGGCGGCGTGGGCGGCGGCTGGCCGGGCGGGGCCGCGGGCTGGCCCGGCGGCGGCTGCTCCGGCGGTCTTCGCGGCTGCGGGTGCGGGGTCACGCGCGGCCGGCCGTACTCCCACCGCCGCCTCAGGTCCACCGTCACCTGCCGCTTCACCCGGAAGAGATTGCGCACCAGCGGGTCGCGCTGCACCGGCTCGGAGGCCGCGCGCAGGCTGAGCGTGGGCGAGATCTGCCAATCCAGCCCCGCGCCGAACTTGGGCTGTGCGGAAAGGAGGTCCACGAAGTCCACCGTACCGTAGACGTTGGAGACGATCTCCTTCCCCACCTCGATGGTGACCGGCCCCAGGAAGCCCAGGCCGAACGACGACGCACCGGCGCTCGCGGTGCTGGTGGCGGCCCGCGTCTTCACCCGCACGTAGTCCACCCAGCCGGTCTGCACCAGGATGCTCTCGATGTACGACGCGACGACGTTCGCGAGCGCTTCCTGCACCACCAGCCCGTTCAGCAGCTCCTCCGAGAGCGAGCCGCCCTGGTCGGTGGTGCGGCCGAAGAGGAGGAGCGAGGCCAGCTCGCTCTGCGAGAGCGGCTGGCGGTTGCTGGTGGAGAGCTCCACCCGTGGCTGCTCCATGGTGCCGGCCAGGTGCACCAGCACCGTCACCGGCTGCTCGCTGCTCCCCCCGCGCACCTCGTACGCCGCGGTGATGTCGAGCGAGGGATTCAGCTCCGGGGTGCCGTAGAAGCGCACCACCCCCTGCACGATGTCGAACTGCCGCCGGATGGGCCCCAGTGCCAGGGTGTAGCTGCCGCGCACCGCGTTCAGCTCCCCGAAGATCAGGTTGGTCTGCGCCGGCCGGTCGATCACCAGGTCGCCGGCGATCTGGATGCGGGCGTCTTCGCTCTGCAGCCACACGCTCTCGCCGATGGTCACCCGCAGGTTGCGGGGCACCAGCGCGCCCAGGATGCGTTGCGTGGTGGTGGGCGTCGCGATGGTGTCGCCCCCCAGCGCCCCCACGTCGGCGTCGACGATGTCGGCCTCGCGGGCGTCGTTGATGCTCGGGATGTAGATGGTGCCGTCCATCAGCCGCACGCTCCCGGTGGCCACCACCGAGGGGATGCGCCCGGCCAGGCGCACGCTCGCGTCGGCCTGGATCTTGGCCAGGTCGGGGTTGTTCGCCACCTGGAAGTCGTGCAGCGTCACCGCCAGGTCCATCCGCGGACGGGTGGCGTCGTCGAGCAGGATCGTGCCGTTGACGAAGCCGCGGCCGTCCCGCCCGCTCCACGCGGTGAGCGAGTCCACCCGGATGGTGTCGCCGCGCATCGAGAGCCGGCCGTTGATGCGCGTCCAGCGGGCGCCGAGCTGCACCGGGGTGATGGTCGCGTTCTCCAGCGTCGCGTCGCCGTTGACCGTGGGCTGTCGCGGCGTGCCGCCGATCACCACCCGCGCCCGCATCGTCCCCGCGCCGTCCTTCACGTAGGCGGGGAAGGCCTCCGTCACCAGCCCCAGCGGCACCGAGTCGGCGTTGAGGGTGGCACTGAGCGGCTGGTCCTTCAGCAGCTCCAGTCCGGGGACGATCCCGCCCAGCGAGAAGCGCATGGGCACGCTCGCCACCGCGTTCACCACCTCGCGCCCGGCCACGCGCACCCCCGCCGTCACCCCCATCCGCCCGGCCGCGTACTCCGCCCGGATGTGCAGCGAGTCCGAGGTCACCCCGCCGAAGCGCAGCGAGTCGACGCGCGCGTTCACGGTGAGCCGCGGGTCGGTCACCGCGCCCTGGATCACCGCGTCCAGCCGCAGCAGGCCGGCCGCGTCGGGCATGGCGGGGAAGAGGCGGCGCGCCTCGGCCAGCGACACGCCCTCCACGTGCACCCGGAAGTCGGCGTTGCCGCTCGGCGGGAGCACGCCGTTCGCCTCGATGATCCCGGCCGGGCCCGGCCCGGTGCGGCGGAGCCGCAGGTTCTCCACGGCCAGGCCGCGGTCCTCGCTCCAGGCCACGCGGGCGCGCCGCTCCAGCCGCCACTCGGCCCCGGCCAGCCGCAGCGTCAGCGCGTCGAGGAGCGCCCCGCGCACGGTCAGCCCGTCCAGGTCCAGCGTTCCCGCCGCGGTGACGTCGGTGTCGGCGTCGCGCCGGGCGGACAGGGTGAAGGTCGCGCTCCCGGGGCGGATGTCGGCCTCCGCGTTCAGCCCCAGCAGGCGGAAGGTGCGCATCTGCAGCCCGGTGCCGTTCAGCGTGGTCTTCCCGCTCCACCCGCCGTCGCCCTTCGCCCCCTGGAAGGTGAAGCGGAGCTCCTGCGCCGCGTAGGCCCCGTAGCGGAAGCCGCGCGCCTGCCCGCCCACGCCCACCGAGGGGCGCGCCACGGTCCCGCTCACCGAGCCGGACATCGACACCGCGCCCGCGACCTCGGGGAGGGTGTCGGAGCCGGGGACGAAGCGGCGCAGCAGCGCCAGGTTGGGCGCGTTCAGCGAGAAGGTGAGCGGCCCGGCGTTGCGGGTGAGCCCCAGCGTCCCCCGCGCCTCGGCGCGGAAGCCGCGCCCGGCGAAGAGGAGGGTGTCCACGCGCAGCACGCCGCCGTCGCTGGAGAGCTTCACCGTCCCCGCCGTGAGCGCGATCCCGCCGACGGTCGACCCGGGCGCCGCGGTGAACTCCACGCGCCCCACGAAGGTCTCGGGGGTGGTGCCGCGCCCGTCCAGCAGCAGCGTGCCGGTGAGCCGGGTGCGGGGGAACCAGCCGAGGCCGGGGAGGGCGCTCAGGTCCAGCCCCGCCACCTGCCCGCGGACGTTGTAGACGGGCACGGCGCCGGGGGCGAAGGTGCCGTTCAGCACGAAGGTCCCGTCGGGCCCGCGCAGGTCCACGTCGAAGCGGTACGGCTGCCGCCCGCCGCCGGAGAGGCGGATGGGGCCGCTCACCGGGCCGGGGAGGAGCGAGGGCCGGCCGAGGAGCACCCCCAGGCGGAAGTTGTCCACCCGCCCGGCCACGTCGAACTGCGCGGGGCCGCCGCCGGGGCGGCGCACGGTGCCGGCCAGGTTGAAGCGCCCCGCCGCCTGCATCAGGTCCACGCCGAAGCGGAAGTCCTCGGTGCTCCCGCGCGCGGAGAAGGTGCCGCTCAGCTCGTCCGCCGCGGCGGGCGCGTTCGCCACCACCAGCCCCGGGCGGAAGGCGGAGACGCGCCCGGAGACGTCGAAGGTGGGCGCCCTGCCGCCGAAGCCCATCCACCCGCGCGCCGCCAGCCCGCCCGCGGCCCCGTTCAGGTCCACGTCGAAGTTCACCCGCTCCTTCGTCCCCGAGAGGCGGATCGGGCCGCTGAGCGTGGCCGAGCGGAAGGGGAGCGCGGGGAAGAGCTGCGTGAGCGTCGCCAGCGCCAGCGGGTCGGCGCGCGCGCTCACGTCGAAGCGCAGCGTGGGATCCATCGACACCGTGCCGTTGATCCCCCGCAGCCGCGTCTCCGGCGCGGTGCCCACCACGTACGCCAGGTCGCCGCCCTGGATGCGGAAGCGCTTGAGCGTCCCCGTGATCGTCGCCCCGCCGCGCACGGTGCCGCGCAGCATCGAGGCGCTGGCGGGGAAGAGCGGGCGCAGGGTGGCGAGCTCCAGCGGCTCCGCGTCCACCCGCAGCCCGTCGAAGGCCAGCCCATTGCGCCCGAAGCGCACCACCCCGCGCGCCGCGACGGTGGAGGTCGGCCCGTCCACCGTCGACCGCGGCACCAGCGCGGCGGCCAGGTCCACGCGCAGCGCGCCGCTCCCGGGGCCCACCTCGTCGACCGAGGTGATGGTGCCGCGCACCTCGCCGCCCAGCGGCGCCTTCTCGATGAAGCCGAGCGTCTCCAGGTCGACGATGCGCAGCGGCTCCAGGCGCAGCCGCGTGTCGGTGAAGACGGGGTCCGCGCCGGGGGCGGTGATGGCGGTGAGCTGCCCCGAGGCGCGCGAGTCGAGCACCGCCACCTGCGCGTCGGTCACCCGCCAGCGGGTGCGGCTGCCGGAGAGCGTCTCCACGTCCAGCGCGAAGCGCGCGCGCCCCTCGCGCGGCACCGCGAACCCCATCCCCGCCAGGTCGCGGAAGTCGAGCGGGTGCGCGCGGAGCCGCATGTCGTAGCGCGGCGTGGCGCCCGCCAGGTTCAGCGTCCCCGCGCCGTCGAAGGCGGAGAAGGGGGTGCGGAACTCGCGGACGGCGAAGCGCAGGTTCTGCCGGTTGTCCTGCTCGAACGACCCCGCCAGCGCCTCGATGCGGGTGTCGGGGTTGGTCACCCGCGCCGTCAGCGAGCCGACGTCGACCCGCCACCCGCCCTCCCCCTTCACGCGCACCAGCGCGAGGTTCGCGTCCAGGTTCTCGAGGGTGTGCACGGAGAGCCACTGGCCGCGGTAGCGCACCCGCTCCGGCGTGCGGCCGGAGACGTAGCGCGGCTGCGGCCCCGGCGGGGGCGGGGTGGTGGGCGTGACCATGCGCACGCGGCCGTCCACGATGCGGATGCCGCGGAAGTCGAAGGTGCGCCCCTTGGGCTGCTCGCCGGCCACGCCGCGCACCGGCTGTCCGCCGGCCTCCACCGCGAAGATCTGCAGCGCGTTCCACTCCCCCTTCGCGTCGCGCTGCAGGCGGAGGTTGGGACGGACGACCTCGCCCTGGTCGAAGACGATGGCGCCGCCGCCGTTCAGCGTGGAGGTGACGAGCCGCGCGCGCGCCAGCGGGGCGGAGAGGATGGTGTCGCGGTTGCGGTCCAGGAAGGCCACGTCGCGCAGCGCGATGCGCAGGCTTCCGTCGGGCTCGATCTCCTCCAGCTCGAACGCCCGCTCCGGGAGCCCCAGCGCCACGCGCACGCGCTCCTCCACCACGCGGTTGCGCGCGCGCGTCACGTACACGTAGACGAAGAGGAAGGCCACCAGGAAGCCCACCGCCACCCCCAGCAGGAGGACCCCGATCCGGTCCAGGTGGAAGCGGCGGCGGCGGGCCATCTCAGAAGGTCTGGCCGATGGAGACGTGCACGACCAGGCGCTTCCAGAAGCTCACCGCCCGGTCCGGAACGAAGTCGTCGGCGATCTTTCCGACGATGTCGCCCTTCCTGTCGATCTGGTAGAGCGGCCCGGGCGTCTGGGGGTAGCCGTTGTAGGCCACGTCGAAGCGGAACGGGCCCACGGGCGTCGCGTAGCGCAGGCCGATGCCCGGCGTCACCCGGAAGCCGGGGTCCCTCAGCTCGGGGCTGGCCGGGTCCCACACGCGCCCGCCGTCCACGAAGGCCGCCAGCCGGAGCTGGTCGCGCCAGAAGGGCGCGGGGATCGTGAGCTCCACCGTCGACACCACGATGCGGCGCCCGCCGGCCGCCGAGACCACCGTGTCGCTCTTCACGGAGTCGCTCTCCGCGTCGTCGTCGGGCGAGGGACGCGCCACGTAGATCACCGGGCCCAGCCCGTTGCGCCGGAAGCCGCGCACCGTGGTGGGGCCGCCGCCGTAGAACAGCTTCTCGGGGGGGATGAACCCGCGGTCCGAGTCCAGCACCCCGTTCACGAAGGTGCCGGCCATCAGCCGCAGCTGCACGATCGAGCTCCCGCGCAGCCGCCGGTAGGTGCTCCCGTCGCCCAGGAAGCGGAGGTAGCGGTCCTCCGAGCCGATGAAGGGGGTGGCCACGTCGCCCCCCACGCGGAACTGGTAGCCGCCGCTGGGGAAGGGGTCCACCCGCACCCGGGTGCGCACCAGCCCGGTGGAGAGGTTGTTGGACCAGCGGGGGTGCTGCAGCACGTCGATCTCGTCCGGCTGGCACACCTCGTAGACCACGCAGAAGAAGATGTCGTGCGCCGTGGTGGCCCCCCGCTCCACCGTGTAGGTGGTGGAGAAGATCGTCCCCCGCCCCATCTCCCGCACCAGCCCCAGGTTGCCGCCGCGCGCGCGCCGCACGTACAGCCCCAGCTCGGAGATCTGCTCCGCGTACGCGCCCAGCGCCACGCTGTTCTCCGAGCCGAAGAGGCGCGGCTGGAAGAAGTCGGCGGCCAGCCGGTAGTTCAGCGCGCGCGAGATGGCGATGTCGACCCGGTCGGAGAGCGAGTCGAGCTGGAAGGCCTTGCAGAGGATGGAGTTCTCCAGCCCCGCGTTGAGCGGCGCGCCCACGCCCACCTTGGCCACCGAGCCGGTGAGGGTGAGCCGGCGCGCGCCGCCCAGGAAGTTGCGGTCGGTGCGCTGCACCGAGCCGCGGAAGCAGTCCACCGTGCCGTAGCCGACCGAGGCGTCCATCGCGTAGCGCGGCGCCTCGGCCACGCGCACCAGGATGGTGGTGCCGATGCTGTCGCGCTGCAGTTCCAGCGAGTCGGGCGTCACCTGCAGCGACTCGGGCGCCACGTCCACCGTGGCGAAGCGCACCAGCTCCAGGTCGTAGAGGTTGCGCTGGCTGCGGCTCAGCTCCCGCCCGCGTACCCGCGACCCCTCGCGGAAGGTGAGCTGGTGGCGCGCCAGCTTCTCGGTGACGCGGTAGAGCCCGTCGAAGAGGATGGTGTCGACGGTGACCACGGGCCCCGGCGCGGCCTCCAGGTTCACGTCGGCCACGTCGGCGATGGTGTCGATCTGGTAGTTGCGCAGCACCTGCGCGTACGCGTGCCCCGCGTCGAGCAACGTGTTGCGCACCGTGTCGACCGAGGCCAGGAACTCGTTGCGCCGGAAGGGCTCGCCCACCTTGAGCGGGAGCTTCCGGAGCAGGTCTTCGGTGGGGACGATGCGCTCGGCGCCGGTCACCGTGAGCGTGCGCAGCAGCACCCGGTCGCCGGGGATCACGTTGAAGCGCACCTCCACCTTGCCGCCGGGCTGCTCGTCGACGGTGGGGACCACGCGGGTACCGTAGTAGCCGTTGTCGCGGAACACGAGCTGGATGCGCACCACGTCGCGCCCCAGCACCTGCATGTCGAGCCGGTGCTCCTCCTCCCTCCCCAGCAGGGGGAGGCAGGCCGGGATGAATCCCAGGGTGCGGCAGCGCGAGGGCAGGGTGGCCAGCACGCGCATCACCGAGTCGCGCGGCACGTCGGCCAGGTCGCCGCCGATGGCTACGTCGGAGATCTCACGCCCCTGGTACTGGGCGAGATCGGGGAAGGGACCGCCGGGCGCGGGATTGGCCGCGCACGCCTGGAGCGCGGCCAGGGCGCAGACGATCAGGGTGCCGCGCGCGAGGCGTGCGAGCATGCGGGCAGCGGTCGGGTGACGGGCAGGACGAAGCGCGGGCGCAATCTACCGGAGCGAAAGCACCACGCAAACGCACGCATCCGGCGCATCCGCCGTGCCACGGGCGCGCTGCGCGCGAAGACGCAGAGAAAAGAGAGGACGCAGACCCGCGTCTGCGCCCTCCCGGTTCCTCCGTGTCCAGGCGCGAGGCCAGTGCCGTCCTCTGCGCCCTCTCTGTTTCTCCGCGTCTCGCGCGAAGCGCCCTCAGCCGACCTTGAGCAGCTTCGCCAGCTCCTCGGGGGTGAGCTCCTTGCCGGAGCGCGCGCCCAGGCGCCGCCCGCGCGAGGCCTTCTGCTCCTGGATGGTGGGCGGCAGCTCCACGATCTCGCCCCCGCCCTCCTCCGCGCCCGCGTCCAGCGGCGCGTGGAAGGAGAAGCCCGGCACGTGCACGCGCGAGATGCGGTACCCCAGCAGGTGCTCCACCGCCGCCACGTCGCCGATCTCGCCGCCCGACATGAAGGTGATGGCCACCCCCTTCTCGCCCGCGCGCGCCGTGCGGCCCACGCGGTGCACGTACCCCTCGGGGTCCTTGGGGGCGTCGTAGTTGATCACGTGGCTGATCCCCTCCACGTCGATCCCGCGCTGCGCCACGTCGGTGGCGATCAGGATCTTCACCTTCCCCTCGCGGAACGACTCCAGCGCGCGCACGCGCTGCGTCATGTTCCGGTCGCTGTGCATCACCTCCACCTTCAGCCCGTCGCGGGTGAGCTGCGAGGCCAGCCGGTCGGCGCCGAACTTGGTGCGCACGAACACCAGCGCGCTCTCCACGTCCTCCTTCTTGAGGATCTGCAGCAGCAGCGCCGGCTTCTCGCGCCCCTCCACCGGGTAGACGAACTGCTCCACCCCCTCGGCGGTGGTCACCCTCGGCGCCGCCTCCACGGTCACCGCGTCGCGCAGCATCTCGTACGCGAGGCTCTTCACCGAGTTCGGCATGGTGGCCGAGAAGAAGAGCGTCTGCCGCTCCCGCGGCACGCGGCGCAGGATCTGGTCGATCTGCGGCTTGAAGCCCATGTCGAGCATCCGGTCCGCCTCGTCCAGCACCAGCACCTCGACCTCGCCGAGCTCCAGGTTGGCGCGCTCCAGGTGGTCGATCAGCCGCCCCGGCGTGGCCACCAGGATGTCGAGGCCGGCGCGCAGGTCGCGCAGCTCCTTGTCCAGCGGCACGCCGCCGTAGACGACGCCCACGAAGAGCTCGGTGCCGCGCGCGTACTCGCGCGCGCTCTCGGCCACCTGGATGGCGAGCTCGCGGGTGGGGCAGACCACCAGCGCGCGGAGGCCTTCCTTGCCGCGCAGCCGGTGCAGGGTGGGGAGCATGAAGGCCGCCGTCTTGCCGGTGCCCGTGGGGGCCCGGCCCAGCACGTCGCGTCCTTCGAGTGCAGCGGGGATGGCCTGCTGCTGGATGGGGGTGGGGATCTCGTAGCCGAGCTCGGCCACGTTGCGCACCAGCTCCGGTGCGAGGTTCAGCTCGTCGAATCGCATCTACTGTCCTTGTGCCCGGGCTCTCACTACCGGGTCCGTGTGGTCGGCGCGCGGCGGCCTGTTCCGCCCTTTCGCGTATGCTCGCGCCTGGTTGGTCTTGTTCGCGGGAATTTCCGCTTGCTGCGTGTTGCGTGCTTCGCCGGCCGTGCGCGGCGCTCCCGCTGGCTGCGGCCCCCTGACCCTCATGCGGGCGGGCCGCCGAGCGACGCGTGCTGGACGCGGCTGAAAGCAAACTCTGTAATTTAACCGATTTGCGCGTTTTCCGCCACTCGCGGAGCCATGGCGGTAGTGGGCTAGTTTGAATTATTAAGATTTCCAGCCTGCATAAGCATTCACCCCCGAGCTACGGGAGCGAGTTGCCGTCCCACCTGTGCTCCGGGTCGGGGACGAATGTCGCGCCACAGCCTTCTTGCTGCGATACCACGACCAGCCAGCCGCCCGGAATCTTGGTACGGTATACGTACCCACGGGGTAGGCCATCCCCCAACTGCTCAAACGTCAGCATGAACGCCTCCCTTTCATCCGAGTAAATTACCGTTTCAACTCCGCTACTCCCCCCAGCAGTGCCCGAATCCACACCGGCGGCTCCATCCCAGCGTTCATCGGTCCAGTCTCTCCTGTGCTTTCGCAATCAGCACCAGCCGCAGGGGCCAAGATACCCTCTCGACGTACTGGCGGTAAAGCTCGCGCTCCGTCAGCGCGCCGTGCGCCGGACTGGAAACGAGAGCCTGGCGCCAAACCGGCGTGCGGCCGTAGCTTGCGAGCGCGCGCGCTGCCCCGCCGGCGTTCCTCCAGGGCTTCCGGCGCGCGCCATCACCGCCATCCTCATCCATCCCCCCAAGGTCGCCGCGGCAATCCGGCGATCTCCGCATCCTTTCGAGTCCGCAATCCCCTTCATCCGCAGGAGAGCGACACCATGAGCAAGCAGACGGAGAGCGCGAAGGCGGCCGCGGCCGCGCACGACCCCCGCTACCAGCGCCAGGTCGCCGGACGGCTGGACGAGACCGTGGAGCGCATCGAGGACCAGGCGGCGCTCACCCTCGACGCGGCGACGGCGAAGTGGGTGATCTTCTCCGACCTGCACAAGGGCGCCCGCAACCACGCCGACGACTTCCGCCACTGCGAGAAGGCGTACAACGCCGCGCTGGCGTGGTACCTCCGCATGGGCTACACGCTGGTGGTGCTGGGCGACGTGGAAGAGCTGTGGAAGGAGCGCGTCGGGCCGGTGATCAGCAGCTACGGGCGCTCGCTGGAGCTCGAGGCGAGGTTCCACCGCGCCGGGCGCTACATCCGCTTCTGGGGGAACCACGACGACCTGTGGGGCCACCCCGGTGCCGTCAAGCGCCTGCTGGGGCCCATCTTCGGCGAGGACCTGCAGGTGCGCGAGGCGGCGTTCGTGAACGTGGAGGAAGGGGGCCAGGCGCTGGGCCGCCTCTTCCTGCTGCACGGCCACCAGGGCACCTCGGACGCCGACCCGGAGCGTATCGGGTGGGTCGCGCGGGCCTTCGTGCGCTTCGTGTGGCGGCCCATCCAGCGCATCTTCAAGGTGGCGCTGAACACGCCGGCCAAGGACTTCCAGCTGCGCCACAAGCACAGCGTGGCCATGTACCGGTGGGCGGAGTCGCAGCCGCAGCTCGCGCTGATCGCCGGGCACACGCACCAGCCGGTGTTCCGCTCGCGCTCGCTGGAGCAGCAGGTGCAGGCGGAGCTCGCGGGCGCGCAGGCGCGGCTCGACGCCAACCCCGGCGACGCGAAGCTGGTCGACGCGGTCGCGGTGCTCGAGGCCCGGCTCGAGTGGGTGCGCGCCTCCAGGGAGGGGAAGACGGGCGCCGCGGCCCCGGTGAGCATGGACAAGCCCTGCTACTTCAACACCGGCTGCTGCTGCTTCAACGACGGCGACGTGACGGCGCTGGAGATCGCGGACGGCTCGTTCCGGCTGGTGCGCTGGCCCGACGACAAGGGCGATCCGCACCGGCACGAGTTGGCCACCGAGACGGTGCGCGCCGTCTTCCGCGGCCTCGGCGCCGTGATCGAGGAGAAGATCCAGGTCCCGGCGATCGCTCCGTAGCAGGAGATCGCCTCACGCAGAGACGCGGAGACACGGAGAGAACCATCCAGCCTCTCCGCGACTCCGCGTCTCAGCGTCTCTCAGCGTGAGATGCCTCTGCCCAAACTGGACGGGGGGGGGGAATGTTTCCCTGCGAGCCCATGGTTCCCGCCGTTTCGGGCAACTCCAATCACCGTCGGGAGTTGCCCGCGAATCCGCCGCGAAGGGGCCAGAACGGGTGCAATGCCGCCCGCAATGTTCCCGAACCAGAAGAAAACCGTAAGCAAGCAATCGCAACGACTTACGCTTGTGAAATCTTTCCCTAGACAAGCCCCTTGACCTGCCTGGGGGTGGCTTGTATCATACCTTCCAGAGTGCAGCACGACGGTCATCTCGGGGACGCCTGGGAGCCGTGCCGGCGAACCGCAAGGGGAGTCGGACAACACGGAAAAGACTGGACGGGTTGCGCCTGGTCGGTGGGACGGATTGGAGGGTCGGACGTAGGACGTTGCTGCTGCACCGCGTCGGCGGGCGCAAGCCGGTCGCACGAGGTCCAAAGGAGCCGGATCAAGAATCCGGGGGTCGGGCCAGAAACCCGAGGCAGCGGTCTCTCCAGAAGCCCGAAAGAACGATCCTTCGAGTAAGGACCACCGAGCAGTGGGGCGGCGCCAGGTCGAAAGACTCTGGCGCCGCTCTCTTTTTGTCTCTCACGTTCCTCCGCGGCTCTGCGCGAGACCTGCCGTTTTCCTTTTACAGCGGTTTTCTCTCCGGTTCGGAGTTCGTCGCGCGTCCGCGGCCGCGGCGCCCTCTCCCTGCGCCTGAGAGCGCAAGCCCTCTCCCGTACCGGGAGAGGGAGGTGGCCGCGGCGGAGGGCGAGACCTGCAACGGAGCGTGTAAATGCAGATGCATCGCCGCCGGTCCGGGACACGCCAGGGCCGCGGCATAGTCCGCGAAGGCGGACTTCGTGCCGTTCCAGCGGCGGGTTTCCAACCCGTCGGCTCCGGAGCGTTGC
>JBJMPM010000081.1:0-13338 GCA_045803205.1 Longimicrobiaceae bacterium | reverse complement strand
CGCTGAAGGTGGGTGGAAACATGATGGTCCGGCTGGACGGCCCGCCGTCCGTCGAGTCGTTCCGCGTGCGCTACGCCGGGCTGCGGAGCGGGAACGCCGCTGCGGCGCGGGAGCGTGGCTCCGGCCTGTGGGCGCAGGCCGCCGGCGGCACCCCGCGGCTCACCGCGCACCAGGTGCTGGCCTCCGTCGCCGCGCTCGATGCCGAGCGGCTGGCGCTGCTGCGCGAGGAGCGGTAGCCGTGCTGATCGTCGGGCTGATGTCGGGCACCTCGCTGGACGGGGTCGACGCCGCGCTGGTGGAGGTGGAGGGGACGGCGGAGGCCGACGTCTCCGTCCGCCTGGTGCGCGCCCTCACCCTCCCCTACGACGAGCCGCGGCGCGAGGCGATCCACGCCGCCATCGCCGCCGGCACCGCCGAGGCGCTCTGCGGGCTCCACGCCGACCTGGGCGAGTGGCTGGCGGAGGCGGCGATGCGGGTTTGCGATGAGGCCGGCGTCCCCCTCGGCCGCGTCGACGCGATCGGCTCGCACGGGCAGACGGTGTGGCACCGGCCGCCGTCGGACTCGCGTCGCGGCGCCACGCTGCAGCTCGGCGACGCGGCGACGATCGCGGAGCGGACGGGGCGGCCGGTGGTGTCGGACTTCCGCACGCGCGACGTGGCGGCGGGGGGGCACGGCGCGCCGCTGGTGCCGTGGGCCGACCGGCTGCTATTCTCAGCGCCGGACCGGGCGCGGGCGCTGCAGAACGTCGGCGGGATCGCCAACGTCACGCGCGTGCCGCCGAAGGGGAGCGACGAGCCGGTCTTCGCCTTCGACACAGGCCCGGGGAACGCGCTGATCGACGCCGCCGTGGAGCTGGCGACGGACCGCCGCCTGACCTTCGACCGCGACGGCGTGCTCGCGGCGCGCGGCGAGGTGGACGAGGCCCTGCTCGCGGAGTTGCTCCGCCACCCCTACTTTGCCGCGGCGCCGCCGAAGTCCACCGGGCGCGAGGAGTTCGGGCGGCCGTTCGTGGCGCGGCTGGTGGAGGCGGTGCGGCCCGAGGGCGACCGCGACTGGCTGGACCTGGTCGCCACCCTGACCGAGCTCACCGCGCGCACCATTACCGACGCGTACCGGCGCTGGGTGCTGCCGCGCGGGGTGGACGAGGTGGCGGTCACCGGCGGCGGCGCGCGCAACCCCACGCTCATGGGGCGCATCCGCGCGCTGCTGGACCCGCTCCCGGTGGTGGACAGCGCGGCGCTGGGGATCGACTCCGACGCCAAGGAGGCGGTGGCGTTCGCGCTGATGGCGTGGGCGCACCTGCACGGCATCCCCGCCAACGTTCCCCCGGCCACCGGCGCCGCCGGCCCGCGCGTGCTCGGCTCGCTGACCCCCGGCGCGCCGGCGCCGCACCGAACCCGATCCGCATCTCCATGACTCCCACGCACCTTCGCCCGCTCCTCCGCGCCGCGCGCCTGGCCGCGCTGGGGTCGGCGCTGGCGCTCTCCGGGTGCGAGTCGCTGCTGCGCCGCACGCCGCCGCCCCCCACGCCCCGCTTGGTGGTCGAGGTGACGCGCGTGCTGGACGTGGAGGAGCCCTCGCCCGGCTACTACCGCCGCCGCACGCGGCTGGAGGTGATGGGCCCCGAGTTGGACCGCGTGCTGGCGCAGCTCATCACCGCCCCCGACACGCGCGACAACGTGCGCGCCAACGCGGTCACCCTCCTCGCCGACCGGCAGGGGGAGAACGCGGCCGCGGTGCTGCGCACGGTGCTGGCCGGGCGCCTGGACGAGACCGTGCGCGCCGCCGCCGCGGCGGGGCTGCAGCGCTTCGCGACGGACTCGCCGGCGGTGAAGGAGGCGCTCCGCGCCGCGCTGCGCGACCCCTCCGAGCGGGTGCGGCTGGCGGCGCTGCAGGGGATGGACGTGGAAGACGTCTCGTTCATCCGCGCCCTGTTGCCGCGCGAGGAGAACCGGCAGGTGCGCACCGTGGCGCGGCAGCTGGTGACGCTCTTCGAGGCGCGGGGCGCGCCGCTGCTGCGCGACCCGCGCGGCGACCTGCGCACCACCGGCGACGACTCGGTGGCGCGCATCGTCTTCCACCCCTCCACCGCCGACGCGGGGGAGACGCGCGTCGGCGCGCTCTGGGTGGAGCTCCCGGGCGGGCACGCGCTGGTGCCGCTGGCGCCGCGGGTGGAGGTGGCGGGGGACGTGGTGCCCGCCTTCTTCGATCCGCAGCGGCGCGTGGTGGTGTTCGAGGGCGACGGCCAGGTGCAGGTGCGCGACCTGCGCAGCGGAACCACGCGCACGGTGGGCGCGGGGATCGCGCCGCGCCCCATCCCCTTCACCGACCGCTTCGTCTTCCTGCGCGGGCCGCGGGGCGCGGGCGGCGGCGAGGTGGAGTTCACGGTGCTGCGCTCCACCTTCGCGGGCGCCGCCCCGGAGCCGATCGGGACGCTGCGCGCCACCCCGGCCGCCGCGCGGAAGCTGGTGGTGGGCGAGGCGTCGGACGGGTTCGTGCTGCGCGGCGAGGGCGTCACCCCGTTCGTGCTCCCCGGGCCATACGGGCAGTAGCCGCGCGGCCCGAGCCCCTCCCGGCGAACGGGAGGGGTTTCGTTTTGGCGGGATGGACGGGGGATTGCGGTGGGCCGGACGGACTGCGGAAGGATCCGTCGGTGAGCCTGTCCCGACGCTCCGCGGTGGGTCCCCGGCGAATGAAGGCGGCAACAGGAACACGAAGTCCGCCTGCGCGGACTCCCACCCACAGTGCCGCCGCCACCGTGGGGCACGCGACTGGCACCACCGCGGCCGCGGGACGCGGACCTCGGCGGACGTGAGCTCCATCGCGCGCAAGGGAACCGCGGCCGCACCGTGGCCTGTAGTCCGCGCAGGCGGACTTCGTGTGGTTGTTGCAGCGAATTCATTCGCCCTGCACGAGCGGGCGATGAACGATCTACCTGACGTGACGAGGCGATGACGGACGAACGGCTGGAGGTCGCGCGGCTCCTGCTCCCGGCGCTGCGGTGGAGCGCGGAGAACGGCTACGAGGGGTTCCGCGACACCATCGAGCGCGGGCTGGAGCTCGGCGTGGGCGGGTTCATCCTCTTCGGCGGCGAGGCGGAGGGGGTGCGCGCGCTGACGGACGAGCTGCGCCGCCGCGCGCGCTTCCCGCTGCTCGTCGCCAGCGACCTGGAGCGCGGCGCGGGGCAGCAGTTCCGCGGCGCCACGCCCCTCCCCCCCGCGGCGGCCATCGGCTGGCTGGACGACGAGGCGGTGACGGAGCGCGCCGGCGAGCTGACGGCGCGCGAGGCGCGGGCGCTCGGCGTCAACTGGATCTACGCGCCCGACGCGGACGTGGACCTGGAGCCGGAGAACCCGATCATCGGCGTGCGCGCCTTCGGCACCGAGCCGGCGGCCGTCGCGCGGCAGGTGGCGGCGTGGGTGCGGGGGTGCCGGCGCGGCGGCGCGCTCTCCTGCGCGAAGCACTTCCCCGGGCACGGGCGCACGGTGGGCGACTCGCACATCGAGCGCCCCTCCGTGAGCGTCTCGCGCGAGGCGCTGGAGGCCGACCTGGAGCCTTTCCGCGCCGCCATCGCCGCCGGGGCGGACTCGATGATGACGGCGCACGTCGTCTACCCCGCGCTCGATCCGGCGGACGCGGCGACGCTCAGCCCGCGCATCCTGGGCGACCTGCTGCGCGGCGAGCTGGGCTTCGACGGGCTGGTGGTGACGGACGCGATGATCATGGACGGGCTGACGGAGGACAGCACCGAGGCCGCCGCCGCCGTCCGCGCGCTCGCCGCCGGCTGCGACGTGCTCCTCTATCCGCAGGACGCCGAAGGGGTGATCCGCGCGGTCGAGGCCGCAGTGCGCGACGGCCGCCTCTCGCGCGAGCGGGTGTCGGACGCCGTCCGGCGCATCGCCGCGGCCGCGGAGCGCGTGTGGGGTGAGGTAGACGGCACCGTCGCCCGCGAGGAAGACCGGCGCTGGGCGCTGGAGGTCGGCATCCGCTCGCTGCGCGTCTGCCGCGGCGAGCCGCGCCTCCCCTCCGGCCCCGTGCGGCTGGAGGTGATCGAGGACGACGCCGGCGGCCCGTATCCTCCGTACTCGCGCGACGCGCTGCCGGCGGCGCTGCGCGGGGCCGGCGTGGAGCTGTCGGACGCGGGGACGCCGGTGGTGGCGCTCTACTCCGACATCCGCGCCTGGAAGGGCCGCCCGGGGATCAGCGCCGCCGCGCAGCAGCGCGTCCGCGAGCTGACGGCGCAGGCGCCGGAGACGACCGTGCTGCTCTTCAGCCATCCCCGCCTGGCGCACGAGCTCCCCACCGCGGCCAACCTGCTGGCGGCGTGGGGCGGCGAGGCGATCATGCAGGAGGCGGTGGCCGCGTGGCTCACCGAGCGGACGGGGGCGATGGCGAGCGCGGGCGGCGGGATAGACCGGTAGCCTCTAACAGAGGCACAGAGAAACAGAGAACTGACTGGAGGCGCGCGTGGCGGAGGAGCGGCGCGGCGGGGTGGGGCAGGTGTTCGCGAGCCGGAAGATGGCCGTGCTGCTCTTGCTCGGCTTCAGCTCGGGGCTGCCGCTCTACTTCACCGACAAGATGCTGCAGGCGTGGATGACGGTGGAGGGCGTGAAGATCGCCACCATCGGCGCCTTCGGCCTGGTGGGGCTCCCCTCCACCTTCAAGTTCGTCTGGGCGCCGCTCCTCGACCGCTACGTGCCGCCCTTCCTGGGGCGCCGCCGCGGCTGGCTGGTCATCACCCAGGTCCTGCTCCTCCTCGCCACTGCGGCCATGGCGCTGCACGACCCGCGGCGCGGGCTGCAGATGCTGGCCATCAATGCGGTGCTGATCGCCTTCTTCAGTGCCTCGCAGGACATCGTGGGCGACGCCTACCGCACCGACGTGCTGGCGGAGCGGGAGATGGGCCCCGGCGCGTCGATCTGGGTGCTCGGCTACCGCATCGCCATGCTGGTGACCGCGTCGCTGGCCTTCTTCCTGGCCGACCGGCTGAGCTGGCCCACGGTGTACGTGATGATGTCGCTGCTGATGCTGGTGGGCGTCGCCGCGTCGTTCGCCGCGCCCGAGCCGGTGCTGCGCGACCGGCCGCCGCAGTCGCTGGCCGAGGCGGTGTGGTATCCCTTCCAGGAGTTCTTCCAGCGCGCGGGGGTGCTGCGCGGGCTGGTGGTGCTGCTCTTCGTGGTCCTCTACAAGCTCGCCGACAACCTGGCCATCGGCATGGCGACGCCGTTCCTGCTCAAGAACGGCGTCACCGAGGCGCAGCTCGGCGCGGTGGGCGGCGTGGCGCTCCTCGCCACCATCGGCGGGACCATCGCGGGCGGCGCCATCGTGGGGTGGCTGGGGATCAACCGCTCGCTGTACGTGATCGGCATCCTGCAGGCGCTGTCGCAGCTCGGCTACTACGCGCTGGCCAGGTTCGGCACCTCCTGGCCGCTGCTGGTGGGGGCCACGATCACCGAGAACGCGGTCTACGGGATGGTGGGGGCGGCGTTCATCGCCTTCCTGATGAGCATCTGCAGCCGGCGCTTCTCGGCCACGCAGTACGCGCTGCTCTCGTCGCTGATGGCCTTCAGCCGCGTCTGGGCGCTCCCGCCCGCGGGGTACCTGGCCGAGCGCCTGGGGTGGGCGAACTTCTTCCTCACCGCGCTCGCGTCCGGCATCCTCCCTCTCGTGCTGCTGCCGCTCTTCGCCCCGTGGAACCGCGAGGTGCCGACGATCGCCGCGTCCCACCCGGGCGCGGTGGAGGACGAGGAAGGGGAGGGACGATGATGCGTCCGCGGCCCAGCGCCTTCTCCGGCTCGCCTAGGCTCGCCACCTCTCCCGTTCCGGGAGAGGTTGATGCCCCAGTGCCTGCGCCGACCCGAACCGGCAGCGCTGAGACTGATTCCGCACGGTACCTGGCAGGCTTCGCCGCCGCCGCGTTGGCCACCCTCTCCCGGTACGGGAGAGGGGATTGCGCTCTCAGGCGCAGGGGAGAGGGCGCCGCGGCCGCGGACGTACGACACGCTCTGGACCGACGGGAAACCCACCGTGGAGCTCGCTCCGCACTCGCCGCCGCGGCGATGGCGCTGCTGGCGGCGTGCTCCACCGCGCGTCCGGCAACGGAGCCTTCCGTGGTGCCGCCCCCGTCAGGCGAGCAGGGGATCGAAGCCGCGGCGGTGCGGGCGCGCGGCAGCCTGCCGCCCGTGCCGTCGCGCACCGGCCCGCTCGTCATCGACATCGTCTACCCCGGCGAGGGGCAGGCGCTCACCACGGCGGACAGCAACTTCATCTTCGGGAGCGTGGGGACGGGGGGCGCGCGGCTCGCCATCAACGGCAGGCCGGTGGAGGTCGCGGCCAACGGCGCCTTCCTCGGCTTCCTCCCGATCCCCCCGAACGGCGTGTACGACATCGTCGCCGAGGCAGGGGGTCAACGGGCGACGGCGCGGCGCACGGTGACGGTGCCCGCGGCGGCGGCGCCCGGCGCGTCGCTGTCGATCGTCGGCGGGACCCTTCTCCCCGCCGGCGCCGTCACGGTGCAGGAGGGCGAGCGGGTGACGGTCCGCTTCCGCGCGACGCCGGGCGCCACCGCGCGCCTCGTCTTCCCCGACGGCACCTCCATCCCCCTGACTCCCCGCAGCATGGTGCAGCGGGCGGAGGGCTTCCAGCAAGATGTCTCCGGCCAGCCGCGCGAATTCACCGAGTACGCCGGCACCTTCGCCGCGCGCACCCCGCTCGCGACCGTCCGCGGCACGGCGCCGGTGATGGTCGCGCCGCTCCCGCCCGGCGCGGGGACGGCCACGGTCGAGCTGGTGCGCGGGCGCGACACCGTCCGCACGCCGCTGGAGGTGTCGCTGGGGGTGCTGCGCGCGGGCGAGGTGCGCGTGGCCGTGGCCGCGGGCGACCGGCCGGACAGCACGGTGATCGCGCAGGCGCTGCCGGGTTCGGGGACGCCGTACCAGTGGTTCTTCCCGGTCGGCACCGTGTTCACCGTCACGGGCGAGCGCGAAGGGTTCTACCGCGTGGGGCTGACGGACGAGCAGGAGGTGTGGATCGAGCAGAGGAGCCTGCGCCTACTCCCCGCCGGTGCCGTGCCGCCCGCGGGGACGGTGGGGACGGTGCGCGTGGTGCCGCAGGCGGAGTGGGTGGACCTGCGCCTCAGCACCTCCGACCGCCTGCCGCACCGCGTGGCGCTGGATGGAAACACCCTGACGGTGGAGGTCTACGGCGCCCGGACGCGGACCAACTGGGCGCACTACGGCCCGGAGGACCCCTTCGTCAGCCGCCTCTCGTGGGAGCAGGAACGCACCGACGTCTTCGCCGCGCGGCTGGAGGTGGCGGAGCCGGTGTGGGGGTGGCGTAGCTTCTACGACGCGGGCGGCACGCTGGTGGTGCGCGTCCGCCGCCCGCCTCGCATCGACCGGGCGCGTCCGCTGGCGGGGCGCTTCATCGCCGTGGACGCGGGGCACCCGCCGGGCGGCGCGATCGGGCCGACGCGGCTGACGGAGGCGGAGGCGAACCTGGCGATCGCGAAGCGGCTGGTGCGGATGCTCCAGCAGGCGGGCGCGCGGGTGCTGGAGACGCGGCCGGACACGGCGGCGGTGGCGCTCGGCGCGCGGCCGCTGGCGGCGGAGCGGGCGAACGCGGAGCTGCTGGTGTCGGTGCACAACAACGCCTTCCCCGACGGCGTGAACCCGTTCACCAACAACGGCACGACGGCGTTCTACAACGCGCCGCAGTCGATGGAGCTGGCGCGCGCCTTCCAGCGCGAGCTGATCGCCGAGCTGGGGCTGCGCGACCTGGGGATCGCGCGCGCGGACCTTGCGCTGGTGCGGCCGACCTGGTTCCCCTCGTCGCTCACCGAGACCATGTTCCTGATGGTGCCGCAGCAGGAAGCGGCCCTCCGCGACCCTGCCGTGCAGGAGCGCATCGCGCGCGCCCACTTCCGCGCCATCGAAGCGTTCCTCCGCAGCCGGGCACAGTAGGGCGAGGCACCCCGAACGCGTTCCCCCGGGTTGGAAACCCCGACGGGTTGGAAACCCCGACGGGTTAGAAACCCGCCGCTGGAACGGCACGAAGTCCGCCTTCGCGGACTGAGGACTCTGCCTCGCCGCGATGTGCGAAGTTCGGAGAGGGCCGTCGTTCCGCTGCACCGACGCAGAGGGTACCCACGCAGTTCTCCCCTCCTCCACCCCTCCCCCCTCGTGGGGGAGGGGCCGGGGGAGGGGGGGAGCCGCGGCCGCACCACATCGTGCAAACCCGCGCCACCGCCTTCAAGCTGACCCGAGCTCAATGACCTCTCTCCTTCGCCGGGCCGCGATGTGCACAGTTGCCGCCGCGGCGCTCGCGCTCGCGCCGACCGTGGCGCGAGCGCAGATCCCCTCCGACGTCTCCTGGCGGGTGATCGACACGCCGCACTTCCGCGTGCACTACGCGCCGGGGCTGGAGCCGCTCGCGCGCCGCGCCGGCGCCCGCGCCGAGGAGGCGTACGCCGAGATCGCCGCCATGCTCGTGCGCCCGCCGCGCGGCCGCGTGGACGTGCTGGTGTCGGACAACGTCGACTACTCCAACGGCTTCGCCACGCCCTTCCCGCGCAACCGGGTGGTGCTCTTCGCCCATCCCCCCGTCGACGACCCGACGCTCGCCTTCTACGACGACTGGATGGACCTCGTCATCACCCACGAGCTGGTGCACGTCTTCCACCTGGACTACGCCCGCGGGTTACCGCGCCTTCCCCGCTACATCTTCGGCCGGCTCCCGCTGGGCTTTCCGGAGACCACCACCACCGACTGGGCGAAGGAGGGGCTCGCGACCTGGCTGGAGTCGCGCCTCACCCGGGCGGGGCGGGTGCGCGGCACCATCCACGAGATGCAGTTGCGCGCGGCGGTGCTGGAGGGGCGCTTCTTCTCCATCGACCGCGCCTCGGGCGAGCCCGCGACGTGGCCGGGGGGGAGCACGCGCTACGTCTACGGCTCCATGTTCCTGCAGTACCTCTCCGAGCGCCACGGCGAGCGCGCCGCGGGCGAGTTCGTGCGGCGCTACGGCGGCTACATCATCCCGTTCCTCAACGACCGCGCGGCCCGGAAGGCGTACGGCGTCACCTTCACCCGCGCCTGGGGCGAGTGGCGCGCGGAGTTGGAGGCGCGCTACCGCCGCGAGGCGGACTCGCTGCGAGCGGTCGGCCTCACCGAGCCGGAGGTGCTGACCCGGGCCGGGCACCGCGCCGAGTTCCCGCGCTGGTCGCCGGACGGGCGGTCGATCGCCTACGCCGCGCAGACCGGGCGCGAGGAGTCGCAGCAGCGGCTGGTGGATGCGGAAGGCAACGAGCGGGTGATCGCCTCGCGCACCACGCTGGCGCCGGCGTCGTGGACGGCGGACGGGCGGTCGCTGGTGACATCGATGATCGACTACCGCGACCCGTTCCGCGCGTACTCCGATCTCTACCGCATCTCGGCCGATGGAGGCCGGGAGCGGATGACGGAGGACGCGCGGCTGCTGCAGCCCGACGTGGCCCGCGACGGGCGCATCGTCGCGCTGCGGGCCGGTGGCGGCACCACCGTCCCCGTGGTGATCGACGCAGCCGGCGGCCCGCCGCGCGACCTCGCCGCCCCCGCGCTCGACGTGCAGTGGGCCTACCCCCGCTGGTCGCCGGACGGGACGCGGATCGCCATCTCCCGGTGGCGGCAGGGCGGCTACTACGACGTGGTGATCCTCGACGCCGCCGGCCGCGTGGTGGCCGAGGCGACCAGCGACCGCGCCGTCGACACCGCGCCCGCGTGGTCGCCCGACGGCCGCTGGGTGCTCTTCTCGTCGGACCGCACCGGCATCGCCAACCTCTACGCGTACGAGATGAACGGCGGGCGGCTGATGCAGGTGACGAACGTGCTCACCGGCGCCTTCGAGCCCGACGTGTCGCCGGACGGGCGGTGGATCGCGTTCCAGTACTACCGCTCGGACGGGTACCACGTCGCCCGCATCCCCTTCGCTCCCACCACCTGGCGCCCGGCGCCGCCCGTGCGCCCGCAGGTGGCGCCCGCGCGGGAGCAGCCCGACCCGAATCGCGGCGTGGTCGGTGCCTCGCACGCGTACTCGCCGCTGCGAACGGTGCTCCCGGCCTACTGGGAGCCGACGTGGACCGTCAGCAGCACCTTCGGCAACGCGCCGGGGGTGGCGCTCGGCGGCAACGACGTGGTGGAGCGGCACTTCTGGGGCGCCGCCGGCTCCGTGTACCTGGACGACGGGAGATTCGAGGGCGGCGCGGCGTACGTCTTCCGCGGGCTGCGCAACCCGGCGCTCGGCGCGTCGGCGTTCCAGGACTGGTCGGTGCCGCTGCGGATCGAGGTCGACGCGCCGGGTGGACCGACGAGGATCGACCTGCTGGAGCGCGAGCGCTCGGCCAGCGCGGTGGCGACCTTCACCCGGCCGCGCTTCCGCTCCTACGGTTGGCTGAGCCTCGGTGCGAGCCTCCGCGATCGCGAGCTCCAGTGGTCCAATCCCGCGCTCGCGCCGTCCATCGAGCTCGACCGGCCGCCGGAGCTCGGCGCCATCGCCACCCTCGGCGTGTCGACGGCGCGCGCGTACGACTTCTCCATCAGCACCCAGGACGGCTTCGTGGCCGCCGCCAGCGTGGAGGGGCGCCGCGCCACCCGCCCGCGCGAGGGCGAGGCCGTGCACCGCGGCTACACCCGCGCGGACGGCCGGCTGCAGGCCTACCGCGGCTTCCGCGGATGGGGGTTCGCGCGCCACGTGCTGGCGCTGCGCGCGGTCGGCGGCGCGGACTTCGGCTCGTCGCCGCAGTACTTCGCCGTCGGCGGCACCACGGGCGACGGCGTGGCCTTCCCGCTCTCCACCGGCGCGGCGCTGGGCGGCACGCGCGACCTGTTCGTCCGCGGCTGGGAGGACGCGACGCAGTTCGGCGACCGCGCGGTGGCGGGGACGGCGGAGTGGCGCTTCCCCCTGGCGCTGGTGGAGCGCGGCTTCCGCCTCGTCCCCGTCAACCTCGACCGGCTGTGGGGGACGGCGTTCGTCGACGGCGGCACCGCCTGGTGCGTCGAAGGATGCGACCCGGAGATCGCCACGCTCTTCACCAAGCCCGACCCGCTCGTCTCCGCCGGCGCGGAGCTCGGCGCCGACATGATCTTCGGCTTCAACGCGCGCCTCCGCCTGCGCGGCGGCTTCGCCGTGCCGCTGAGCAACGCGACGACCTTCGCCGGCGTGCGCCAGCGTCCGCCCGCGAAGTTCTATCTCACGCTGGGGCAGTCGTTCTGAGCGGCGATAAAGGAGGCCTCGGTGGGGCAGGGCGGTTGAAACCGCGGCAACAACGGCCCGAAGTCCGCCTTCGCGGACTCGTGGGTCGGCATCTGTGCGCGACCTTCACCTGATCCACCGCCTCAAGGCTCGCCACGGCCGGGTATTGAGCCGGACCCGAGTAGACGCGGCGATGCCGGCTAGGGAGTCCGCGAAGGCGGACTTCGGGCAGTTGTTGCCGCCTTCCATTCGCCTTCCCCGCTGCCCACTCCATCCTTGACCTCCGGTCCCGGCCACGCGCATTACTGCAGCCCATCGCGGTTCATTCATCCCCATCCATCAGGAGCCGGATCATGAGTGCCTTCCAGGTCGCAGACCCCAACGTCACCCCCACCCTCGCGGCGGATAGCCAGCCGGTCACCGTCATCCGCGGCACCGACGCCATCGGTCACGGCGCCCTGGTGGTGGCAGCCGGGGGGATCGACGTGACGGGGAGCTACCAGTGGCCGCCCGACGCGCCGGCGGAGGTGCGGTTCGCGTTCAGCTTCGAGATCCTGTCGTCCAGCACCTGCAACGTGCACGTGGACTGGCCCGGCCTGCTGCCGACGGTGATCGGCCCGGTCCAGGCCGGGTACATCATGCTGCTGCTGGAGGCCCGCCCGCAGTTCCTGATCTTCCTCCCGGACGGCGGGAACGTCGGCGCAACCTTCGTGGGTCCCTTCGGCCAGCCGGAGATCGTCACCGCGCTGCAGGTGGGCGTCGGCGGGCCCGAGGGGAAGTACTCGCAGATGCTCAACTTCCAGTACGATCAGGGATAGTCCCGACGGTCACCCGTCGCGGGCAGGGCGGTTGAAACCGCTGCACCGCTGCAACAAGACACGAAGCCCGCTTCGCGCCGCCTGCGCGGACTACAACCCCCGGTGTGGCCGCAGCTCCCGGGCACGCGACAGGCTCTCGTAGTTCCGAGGTGGCACGACAGGCCCTGTGGCTCTCCGATCCGGTTCCCGGCAAGTTCCGGTTCGGCGGCACAGGGCTGCGTCGCGTGCCACTGGGCTGCGGCCTCACCGCGGGCAGCAGTCCGCGAAGGCGGACTTCGTGTGGTTGTTGCAGCGAATTCATTCGCCCTGCTATCCTTAGTCACCGCGATCGCACCGGCTCCACCTCCGCCCCTCGATCCATGCGCAAACCCCTCTCGCTCGCCGGCTGGGCCGCGGTCGCCGCGCTCGGCGCGGTGGCGCTCGCCACGCTGGCGCTGCACCGCGGCGAGACCATCAACGCCGCCTGGCTGGTGGTGGCCGCCATCTGCACCTACACGGTGGCGTACCGCTTCTACTCGCGCTTCCTGGCCCGGCGCGTCTTCGAGCTCGACGACCGCCGCGCCACGCCCGCCGAGCGGCTGGACAACGGCGTCGACTTCGTCCCCACCAACCGCTGGGTGCTGTTCGGGCACCACTTCGCCGCCATCGCCGGCGCGGGGCCGCTGGTGGGGCCGGTGCTCGCGGCGCAGTTCGGCTACCTGCCGGGAACGCTCTGGCTGATCATCGGCGTGGTGCTGGCGGGGGCGGTGCAGGACTTCATCATCCTCTTCGCCAGCATGCGGCGCGACGGCAAGAGCCTGGGGCAGATGGCGCGCGAGGAGATCAACACCGTCGCCGGCTTCACCGCCATGGTGGCGGTGTTCGCCATCATGGGGATCCTGCTGGCGGTGCTCGCGCTGATCGTGGTGAACGCGCTCAAGCACAGTCCGTGGGGGATGTTCACCATCGCCTGCACCATTCCCATCGCGCTCCTGATGGGGTGGTGGATGCACGCCTTCCGCCCGGGGCGCGTGGGCGAGGCGTCGGCCATCGGCGTCGTCCTCGTCCTCCTCGCCACCGTCGGCGGGAAGTGGGTGGCCGAGAACCCCGCGCTGGCGGCGCTCTTCACGGTGGAGGGGAAGACGCTGGTCTGGCTGCTGATGGGCTACGGCTTCATCGCCTCCGTGCTCCCGGTGTGGGTGCTGCTCTGCCCCCGCGACTACCTGTCGACCTTCCTGAAGATCGGCACCATCATCGCGCTGGCGATCGGCATCGTGATCGTGGCGCCGCCGATGCAGATGCCGTCCTTCACCCGGT
>JBJMPM010000077.1:0-17138 GCA_045803205.1 Longimicrobiaceae bacterium | reverse complement strand
TCAACGGAGTCAGCAGAAGATTACTCCGCTGACTCCGTTGACTCCGTGTGAGGCCCTTCTGTGTTTCACCCGCTGGTGAACTTCCCCTGCTTGTGCAGCTCGCGGCGGACGCCGTGCACCAGGTCGGCGGCGCACACCTCGCGCGGCTCGCGCGCCACCGCCCGCAGCGCCGCGTAGCGCAGCACGTTGATGATGCTCCCCCCGGAGAGCTCGTGGTCGCGCGCCAGCCGGGGCAGGTCCACGTCGGCGGCCAGGCGGAAGCGCTGCCCCTCGAAGCTCTCGCGCCAGAGCCGCAGCCGCTGCTCGGCCCCCGGCATGGGGAAGTGCACCATCGACTGGAAGCGCCGGGCGAAGGCCTCGTCCAGGTGCGCGCGCTGGTTGGTGGCCAGCAGCACGATCCCGGGGAAGTCCTCGACGCGCTGCAGGAGGTAGGCGACCTGCTGGTTGGCCGCGCGGTCGTTGGCGTTGCGCGAGTCGGTGCGCCGCCCGAAGAGCGCGTCGGCCTCGTCGAAGAAGAGGATCCACTCCCCGTGCTCGGCCTGGTCGAAGACGCTCGCCAGGTTCTTCTCCGTCTCGCCGATGTACTTCGACACCACCCGCGAGAGGTCCACGCGGTAGACGTCGAGCCCGGTGGCCTTCCCCAGCAGGCAGGCGGTGAGCGTCTTCCCCGTTCCCGGCGGCCCGTAGAAGAGGCTGCGGAAGCCGGGCTTGAGGCGCTTGCTCAAGCCCCAGCCGTCCATCAGCTCGGCGTGGTGCCGCGCCCAGGCCACGATCTCGTCCACGTCGTCGCGGGTGGCGGGGTCGAGCACCAGGTCGCTCCACCCGTAGGCCGTGGTGATGCGCTGCGCCGGGAACTCGGCGCTGAAGGGCGGGCGCCAGGGGCGGCCGGTGGCCAGCCGCTCCACGTATTCGGGCGTCACCTGCAGCGCGGCGGAGAGCCGCGGCTCCTCGGGGTGGCGGTGGTGCAGCGTCAGCACGCCGCGCGCGTGCAGGGGGTGGTCGGGGTGGAAGAGGCGCTGGTGGCGGAGCCGCGCCCGCAGGTCGTCGCCGGCCAGCAGGAACACCGCCGTCTCGGCGGTGGGGAGGAAGCCGCCGTGCGAGCCCCCCGGGAGCCCGCCGAACTCGGTGAAGGGCCGCTCCAGCGCCTGGTTGCGGATGAAGAAGGGGTCCAGCACGTGCGGCCTCACGTGCGGGAGGTAGGCCAGGATGAGCACCAGCCGCTCCGCCGCCCCCAGCCCCAGCGCGCGCACCGCCGCCGCGTACGGCGACGGCCCGGCGGGGAGCGGCGGCGGCGGGAGCGCCTCCAGCGGGTCGCAGGGCTCGCGCTCGCCCGCGTGCACGCGCAGGCGCAGGTCCAGCACGGCGCGGAACCACTCCGTCTCCGCCTCCAGGCAGGCGGCGCTGGCGGCGATGGGGTCCGGGGGCGCGGCGGCGAGGGCGGGGGCGGTCGCGGTCACCATGACACGTACAGGGGCTCGGGCATCCAGCGGTGGTCGACCACCGAGCGGGGCCAGGCCGCCTCGTCGAGCAGCACGTCGACCGTCTTCCGCTGCACGGTGAGGCGCCACCCGCCGGGGGCGCGCTCCAGCCGCCCCTCGCGCTGCAGGAAGGTCTGGCGCAGCCCCTCCACCGAGGTGTTGGCGAGCGGGGGCCAGCTCGCCAGGAGGGCGGCCAGCAGCCGGTCGCACAGCTCCCGCTCGCGCGCCTCCGGGTCGATGGCGCGCTCCACCGGCGTCTCCACGGCCACCCCGCAGAGGAGCTTGTTGAGCACCAGCAGCGGCTCCGGCGTATCGGTGCTCCCGTCCACCAGGTACTGCAGGAGGTGGACGGCGCGCGACACGGCGTCGGCGTCGCGCAGGCGCGGGCGCCCCTCCTGGTCTTCGCCGAGCAGCTCCAGCCCGGCGAAGAGGTGCGGGAGGAAGGCCCCGGCCAGCACCAGCCCCGCGTTGGCCACGTAGATGGGCTCCCCCTCCTCCTCCGCCTCGCCGCGCCCGCCCCGGGTGGGCGGGGCGGGGCGCCGCCGCGGCCGCTCCCCCGCGCGCGGCCGGCCCCCGCGCTCCGCGGCGCGGCCCTCCTCCGGATCCGCGGAGGGGCGCGCGGACGCCGCGCCGGGCCGCGCGCCCTCCTCCGGCGCGGGCGCGGCGGGGGACGGGTTCGCCGCGGCGGCGGGGTCCCAGGCGGCGGCCAGGCGGGCGCGGTGGCGGTGGAGGATGGAGCGGAGGCGGGCGTCGCCGCGGGTGTGCGCCAGCCGGCCGGCCGCCTCCAGCAGCCGCGCGCCGACCGCCGCCAGCTCGGGCGCGGGAGAGAGGCCGCGGCAGCGCGCCGCGCGGTCGGCGAAGAACGCCTCCACCAGCCGCTCGGCCAGCCGGTCGGCGCCGGCGTTACGGGCCAGGAACTCCAGCAGGAAGTCCCAGAACGCCGCGCGCCCGGCGAGCGCGGGGTGGCCGGGAGGCGCCGCCTCGGCCCAGGCGGCGGCGAGCATCTCGGCGGCCCGCAGCAGCGGCGCGTGGCGGCGCGGCCCCAGCAGGCGGCCCAGGCGCGCCAGCACGGGCTCGGGGAGCACGCGCACCCAGCGCTCGCGCACCCGCCGGTCGGCCGAGTGGCGGCGGAGGAAGGGGAAGACTTCGTCCGGCTCTTCTTCCACCATCCGCTGCAGGGCGTGCTGCAGCATCCCGCCGGAGAGGGCCGCTGCGCTCGCGGGCGGCGGAGGCGCGTCGCCGGTGCTCCCGCCGCCGGCCGCGGGGCCGCGGCCCAGGAGCCAGGCGAACACCGCCTCGCGCAGCTCGCGGCGCGCCCCGGCGCCGCTGGTGCGCTCGCGGGGCGCCCCGGCGGCCGGGCGGGGCTCCGGCTCGCGGCCGGACGCGGCCGCCACGGCGCCGCGGAAGGCCTCGACCTCGGCGGCGGGGACGCCGGCGGGGTAGACCCACCCCTCCGCCGCCTGCAGCAGCCGCTCCCCCGCCGCGCCCGGCAGGCGCGGGCCGAGGAGGCGCGCGAGCACGCGGGAGAAGAACGCCTCCGCCGGCGCCTCGCCGTCGCCGAGCCGCATCGTCTCGGCCAGCAGCACCTGGCGCAGCTCGTCGGCGGAGAAGCGCCGCTCGGGCGCGGGGAGGGCGGCCAGGGCGGCGTGCAGCGCGCCGACGGCCTTCACCGCCGCCGGCGCGAGCAGTTCCACCAGCGTGCCGTGCAGCGGCTCCGGCGCGCAGCGGGCGAGGGCGTCGGCGAGCCGGCCGTGCTCGCCGAGCGCGTGGAGGTAGTGGCGCGCGTCCGCGGGGTGAGCGGCCACGAGCGCCGCCAGCAGCTCGCCCGGCGGCGGATCGTCCGCGGCGGCGCGCGGGCCGGCGCCGAGCGCGCGGGTGAGGACGGAGGCGAGCAGGTGCGACGGCCACGCCGCGAGCGAATCCGCACCGTCACTGCGTGGATCAGGCCCTGACGAAAGCGCCTCACGCGGAGACGCAGCGTCAGGGAGAGCGGCTCCCTCCGTGCCTCCGCGTCGCTGCGTGGGGCGAATCTCTTCCCGGCCCTGGTATGACGCCTCCGATGTCTCGGCATCCCCCGGCGCGGCGGCGAGCGCCTCCAGGTCGATCACCCCGCCGTCCAGCGCCGCGCCGACGACGCGCGCCAGGAAGACGCGACGGTCCGGAGCGGCGGCGGCGAACCCCGCCACCGCCTGCCCGAAGGCGCCATCCCCCCGCTCCATCCCGGGGACCAGGCGCAGCAGGAGGCGCGCGAGCGCGTCTTCGGAGAGCCGGCGGGCGAGGGCGGCGAGCGCGCGCTCCCGCTCGCCGAGGTCGTCTCCCCCCAGCACCGCCAGCAGGAGCGGCCGCGGGAGGTCGGGGAGCGCGGCGGCCAGATCCGCTTCGTCCATCCCGCGCAGCGCCGCGTCCCACGGGAGGACGCCGTGGCGCAGGAGGTACCCGAGCGCCCCCGCCCGGTCGTAGGCCGCGAGCACCCGTTCGTCCTCGCGCTCGCGAGCCGGGTGGCGACGACGCGCGCGCGCGCCCCCGCCTTCCGTTCCCTCCGCGAGAGGCGAAGCGGAGCCCGGCCGCGCGGCGGGGCGGCGGGGGCGCGCCGGGCCCCGCTCCAGGTCGCGCAGCAGCTCCGCCACCACGGCGGGGAGCGACGACCGCGCCGCGCCCCGCCGCCGGGTGCGCTCCAGCCCGGTGCGCAGCGTGTCGAGCAGCGCCGCGTACTCGATGCCCTGCGCCCGCCCCATCCCCCGCAGGAGCGAGCGCACGAAGCTCTTACGGTTGAACTGCGAGCCGGGGTCGCGCACCAGGTACGCCTGCACCACCACCCAGAGGAGCCGCCCGAAGCGGCGCTCGCCGAGCGGGAGGAGCGGCGCGCGCCGGTGCACCCGGCGCAGGTCGAAGACGTAGGCCAGCACCACCGACGCGTGCGCCGGCTCCAGCACCCGCACCAGCGCGGCGAGCGCGGGGTCGCGGAGCTGCGCCGCCAGCCGCTCCAGCACCACCCGGCGCCGCCCCACCCGCCGCACCACCGCCGCCAGCCCGTCGGGGTCGGCCACCGCCATCTCCGTGACCACCCCCTCCAGCGAGCGCGCGGAGGGCGGCGCCCAGAAGGGGAGCGTTCCTCGCGCCAGGTGGCGCTCCAGCAGCTCCGCCCGCGCCTCGCGCTCGCCGCGCCAGGCCACCCCCGGCGCGGGCGCGGCCTCGCCGCCGCGGAGCGCGTCGGAGAGCGCCCGCCGCAGCTCGGCCTCCAGCCGCCGCGGGAGCTCGTCTTCCAGCGCGGCGGCCGACACCTCGCCCAGGTCGAGCTCCAGCCGCTCGATGCGCACCTGCCGCCCCGGCGGCGACAGCTCGGCGAGCACCGCGTCGATGGCGGGGACCAGGGCGAGGCGGTTGAGGTCGCCCAGCCGCGGCTGCAGCGCCATGGCCGCCTCGGCGGTGGCGGCCTCGACCACCAGCCGCTCCCGCCGCACGCGGTTGCCGGCCCCCGTCGCCCCGCTCATCCCGGCTCCCCGGATCGAAGAATGGCTCCCATCCTCATACCAGATCCGCAATTCGCGCGTGAGGGAAATTCAGCTTGATCTCTCACAGAGGTCACAGAGGTCACGGAGGAACAGTCGCCGTTCCCCTGTGACCTCTGTGACCTCGGTGAGAGAATTCTTTTGCCGGATCTGGTATCACAGCGGAACGGAGGAGCCATCACGCCCGCCCTTCCGCCGGGCCGCGGCAGCGGCAGAGGAAGTCGCGCAGCCGCGCCGAGGCCTCGCGCAGCCGGCGCCGCTCGCCGCGCTCCAGCGCCAGACGCCAGGCGGCGTAGAGCCCCTCGAAGTCGCGCCCCTGCGCGAACCCCAGGAAGCAGCACTCCACCGCCAGGTGCGCCGGGGCGGCGGCGCGCACCACCTCGCGGGCGAAGGCGCGATACGCCTCGTCCGGGAGCAGGCGCGGGGGGAGGAAGAAGACGGCGGTGAGGGAGAAGGAGTAGTCGAAGCCGCAGGGCTCGCCGCGGCAGCGCCCGGCGCGCAGCAGCAGGTGCTCCACCAGGTAGAGCTGGCGCGCGTGCAGCCGGAGCCGCGCCAGCATCCCGGCGAACCCCCGCGCCGCGGCCGCCGCGGCGGCGCGGTCGGGGAACTTCCCCAGCAGCCGCCACCCGCCCCCCGCGCGGTAGACGGCCGAGACCGCCGCCTCGCCCGGGAAGGTGCCGATGCGCAGGTCGCCGGGCGTCGGCGGAGCGTCGAGGAAGCTCTCGGAGAGGGCGCCCAGGCACCCGGCGGGCCACCCGCCCTCCGCCTCGCCGGCCACGGGCTCGAACGCCTCCTCCACCGTGTCGGCGTGCCACTCCAGCCCGCCGGCGTCGCCGGGGCCGCCCGCGCGCAGCTCCGCGCCCGCCTCGCCCAGCACCGCGGAGAGGGGGCGCCGGTCGTCCAGCGGCATCCCGAGCTGGATGCGGACGCGCACCTCCATCCCCGACACGTTTCCCGGGCCGGGGCGGCGCAGGTAGTCGAAGCCGCGGGCGCGCCGGGCGGTGGTCTCCACCAGCCGCCGCAGCAGCTCCAGCCGCGCGCGCAGCAGCGCGGGCGCCTCTCCGGCCGGGCTCCCCCCGCCGCAGGGGTCGCCGTCGGGGGGGACCACCGCGTCCTCGCCCACCCCGTCGGCGTAGAGGGAGAGGAGGAAGGCGAGGAAGCGGGCCCGGCGCCGCACCCAGGGGTCGGCCGCGTCCACCAGCTCGCGCAGCCCCTGCCGGTAGGCGGCCGGGCCGCCGCGGAAGAGGGGCTCCACGTTGGGGACGTCGCGCTCCAGGGACTGGTACCAGTAGCTGCGGCGCCCGTCGGGGTGCTCGGGGCCCAGGGTGGAGAAGAGGTCGCGCGCGTGGGCGAGCTGCGCCAGCTCGTCGGCCAGGAGCTGCTCGAAGGGGAGGAGGTACCCCTTGAGCTGCTTCGCCTGCGCTTGGCGCGCCGGCAGCGCGTCGGCGGGGAGGCCGTAGGCGTTGATCCCGTAGACGGCCGGGTACTGGTTCTGCACCGAGTAGTAGTGCCGCACGTCGCGGAAGCGGCCGGTGGGAAAGGCGAAGTGGTCGGCGTACTCCTCCTCCAGCGGGTAGCGCCGGCGGTGCTCGGCGCGCAGGCGCCGGAGCTCGCGCTCCACCTTCGCCCGGTCGGGCTTCACCTCCACCCCGCGGCAGAAGAGCCGCAGCGTGTAGCCGCCGCCCGGCGCGCGCGCCTCCAGCCGCAGGATGCTGCGCCGCCCCACCGGCACCGCCTCGTTTCCGCCGTAGCTGCTCCCCCCGGCGACCACCACCGCCCGGCGCACCCCCGCCACCCCCGGGGTCCCCACCATCGTGCGCACCACGTCCTGCACCGCGATGGAAGACGCCTTCGGCTGCAGCTCGGCGTCGGCGATGAAGCCGTGCAGCAGGAGCGGCCCCTCGAAGATCGCCGAGGGCTGCACCCCGGCGCGCACCAGCTCGCCCAGCGGCCGGCGCCGCGGCTCGGGGGCGAAGAGGAGCCCCAGGCGGAAGAGGAGGTCGGCGAGCACGCGGTCGGGCGACGCGCCCCGGTCCAGATCCACCTCGCCGTGCACCGCCACCGGCTCCTGCCGCAGCACGGCCACGGAGCGCAGGTCCTCGCAGAGCCCGCGGTGGGCGCAGTACACCTGGCGCGCGCGGTCCAGCACCTTCCGCTCCTCGCAGGGGTCGCAGTCGGGGTCGAGCGAGGGGACGTAGAGGAGCAGGTCCCAGAGCCCGTGCAGGGCGCGGGGCGAGCGGGCGTCGGGGCGCCAGGGGGTGATCCAGGCGTTGGCCACCGGGGCGATGCGGTCCACCAGCAGCTTGCGGTAGTCGCGCTCGGTGAAGGGCTCGACGGGGAAGATGTCGCGCGCCGGGTAGAGCGCCTGCCGCCGCGGGTCGATCGCCTCCCCCGGCCCGCCCACCAGCAGGTCCTCGAGCGGGAGCTCGGCGCGGTAGGAGAGCTCGGTGAGGGCGTAGCAGAGCTGCTCCAGGGTGGTGACGCCGGGGTCGGACTCGTTGTAGTCGGTCCACACCTTCCCGGCGGACTCCTGGACGAGCCGCGTCCCCTCGGCCTTGAGCCAGGCGTAGTCGAGCCCCGGGTTCTTCGGGGGCCCGGCGGGGAGGACCGGGGGGAGGGCGGGGGCGGCGGGAAGGGTGTCGGTCACGGGAATCGAGGCTCGGGATGAGGTCCGCAAGGCTTCGCGTACACACGGGTCGACCGGCGGCGGCCGGGATCACCCCGGCTCTTTCTTCTACTCGCTCTCCTCCGGTTCCCGGCGGCCCCCGCTTCACCCGCGTGGCCGGTGGGCATGGCCGTCAATTGGCCAGCTTGAGCTGGCTCCAGCGCTTGATGGTGTCCACGGTCGTGTTCCGGAAGGAGAAGTCGATCAGCGACTGGCCCCTGATTCCCAGCATCATCTTGATCCTGCCGCTCTCCACCGCGGGCACGAACTGATTCGGGTCGTACTTCAGCCCGAGGAGCTCGTGGGCCCTGCGGACCTCTACGTGCCCGGCAAGGGTGCTCGGGTTCTGGGCCTGCTCCTGGATCGCCAGCGCGAGTCCCTCCTGGTCGACGTCCTGCGGCCCCACCCCGTACGCCTCCATCAGCTTCCACGGGTTCAGGTAGCCGACGATGCCGTAGGCGCGCGAGTACACGGACTTCGCCACGGAGCGCAGGTAGTGCGCGGTCTCCTCCGTGGTGGTCTCGTCCTGCCCTCCCTTCACGAAGCGCTCGTGCTGCGCGGAGGCCGACGACGCCACGTCCCGCCCGGCCTTGCGCGCCTCCCCCGCCTTCTTCCCCAGCACGTAGTCGCCCGCGTCGCCGCCGATCTCGGCGAGCTGCCGCGTGACCATCAGGGCGGAGGCGGAGCTGAACGCGGGAAGGATGACGTCCACCTTCCCGAGCTTCGGGAAGACCTTCCTGAGCACCTCCAGCCCGCGGTTCCACAGCTCCGAGGCCACGCCGATGTACTTCAGCGGCTCGTCGACGTTGAAGTGGAGCTCCACGATGCCCGGGTTGGTCTGCACCATGGTGACCTCGCCCAGCCGGATGCCGAAGAGGTGGAACTCGACCTTGAGGCTGCTCCCGCTCTCCTGGACGACGGGCTCCGCCTGGCCGAGGAGCTTCTTGAAACGCTTCGGGTCTTTCTCCTTCCTGGCCCTGATGAGCTGCTGGGCGAGCATCTCCTGGTCCGAGATCCGGCCGAGCTCCTCGATGGGGAACGCGCCGCTCCCCCCCTCGGCCATCGCCGTCGCGTGCTTCTCGATCCTCTGCTTCACGTACTCCCGGGTCACGGGGCGGAATCCCTCGGCCCTCTCCCCCAGCATCCCGGTCAGCTCCTTCAGGTACGCGATGAGCTTCGGGAGCAGCTCCATGGCCTGGTCCACCCCGACGCGGTCCATGATCACGGCCGCGCACTCCTCCAGCACCCCGGACCACTCCTCCCCCACCCCGGCACCGCGGCGCAGCTCGTCGTACGCCTCGAACTCCGCCTCGAACGGGCTGTCGGACGCCACGTCGACGTCCCGCCCGATCCGCTGCATCATCTTCCACTGCCGGAAGGGGGTGAGCTCCCGCTCGTTCGCCTCGAACAGGCTGCCGACGACCCGCCGCCCGGGGTCGTAGGTCTCCCCGGTGGTGTAGTTGACGTAGTAGGGTCCCGGCACGCGGCTGAACTCGTCGATCTCCCACCTGCCTTCGTCCTTCACCTCGCCCACCCCGAGCGCGTGCACCTCGATCTCCTCCTTCTTCTCCTCCTCCTCCTTCTTCCCCCCGATCTCGTTGTTGTTGTTGTTGGGATCGAGCCTCCGCTTCGCGAAGCGGACGGCCTCGTTCCAGCTCCCGAAGCTGTGCAGCAGGTCGTCGCTCCCCATCGCCGCCAGCATCGCCGCCTCCGACTCGCTGGCGCCGGCCTCCAGGGCCAGGCCGTAGATCTCCTTCTCGCCGGTGATCGGCTCGCCCTCGCCGATCACCACCACGCGCTGTACGGGGGCCCTGGCGGACACGGCGGCGCCCGCGCCGTTCCCCGCGGCAGCCCGCTGCACGGCGCCCGCCCGCAACGCCCGCGTGCCCATCCGGTCGGCCTCGCGCTCCAGCGCCGCGTCGTCGTTGATGGCGGTGCCGTGGAGCTGCAGCGTCGGGCGGACGCGGCCCTCCATCTGCTGCACCGCGTGCCACCCCTCGTGCGGGAGGTGGCGCTCCTGCCCGGCGGCCACGTGAATTTCGGACCCCTGCGTGTAGGCGTGCGCCGCGAGCTGCGCCGGCCTGGGCGAGCCGTAGTGGACGCGCACGCCGGAGAGGTCGCGCCCGGAGAGGCTCTCCAGCCCCGCGCGCAGCCCGTCCGGGAGCCCGGCGCCGCCGGACGCCGCCGCACGCTGCACCGGGCCGCCCATCGTCTCCCGCACCCGCTCGCAGTCGGCGCAGGCCCGCTGCGCGACGATCGACTGGAGCGCGGCCAGCCCGGCGGCGTGCGGGCCGGCGTTGGCGCGCGCCCGCAACGGCGCCAGCGCCCGGGGGTCGGCGTCCACGGCCGGAGTCCGGTGCCGCGGAAGTGCCTTCGCGGCGGCCAGTGGCCCTTCGTTGCGTTCGGCGTGCGTCAGCATCGTCCCTCCCCGAGGTCGGGGTCGACCGGGCGGCGCATCGTCTGGAGCTCTACGGAACGAGGATCTCGATCCACGGATTCATGAGCTGGTACACCCCGCCCGCGGCAATCACGCGCGGGTCCGCCGCGATCGTCCCCTGTGCCGCTCCGATGTCCTGCGAGCCGCCCGGAATGAACTGGTCCGCCCCGCCGCCGGGAGGCGCCACCAGCGCCCAGTACTGGTAGTGGGTCAGGGTCAGGTAGACGCGCGGAATATCCGAGGCGTAGTCGACCACCACCTTGAGGTTGTGGATGTTCCCCGTTCCCGCCCCGGTGTACTCCGCGAAGCCGCGCGGCGCCGCGGCCCCCCCCGCCGCGGCACCCGCGCCCGTCCTCGAAGTCGCCGCGTAATGGGTGTGCAGGGGCTGGCTGCCGGCCGGGACCGGCGCCACGGTTCCACCGGGCGTGGTCACGGTCGGTCCCAGGTGCGCGGCCACCGCCGCCCCCACGAGGGGCGCGGCGATGGCGTGGGCGGGGAGGATTCCCCGCGAGTCTTCGTGCCAGCTGCGCAGGGTGCCGGGGTCGGTCGGCGTCGCGTTCCTGACGGCCGGGCTCCGGTCGAAGGGCGTGCGCTCGTCGATGACGGGCGCCCCGCCCGTGAGCTGGGACTTCACGTCGAACAGGAGGTTGACCAGGGCCCGCGGCAGGAACTCCTTCGCCTGGGCCCAGGTGAGCTGCTTGATCGCCGGCCTGGCCTGGCCGGCTTCCAACGCGGTCATGGAGGCGGTCTCGGGCGTCGCGACCGCCGTGAGCACGGGCCCCGCGGCGGCCCCGAACAGTGCCTGCCCGGTCGCCTCGTCGGCCCAGGTGATGGCCGGGGATGCCGCGGCCGCCGCCGCCGTCTTGGCTGCATGGGTTCCGCCGGCCGCGTTGTAGGCGGCGACGTACGAAGGCCTCAGGTTGGTATGGTCATATCCCGGCTCGGGGGCCGAAGCATAGCGGGTCCGCGTGTTGGGCATGGGGATGACCTGAGGAACCGCCGCGGGTGGCCCGACCGCCGGCACCCCGTATCCCGGGTGGTTGAAGGTCGCCTGCGCGGTGATGGCGTTGACCAGTGCCGCCAGTCCATCGGCGGCGGCGACGTTCGGCGCGATCCCCGCGGCGCCGAGGGGCGCCCGCATCGCCGCGAACCAGGCGGCCAGGGCGGCCGGCTCGGCGACGATCGCCCCGGCGGGGTCGGCGGCGGTGCGGATCGGATTCGCGTAGGCGCGGGCGTAGCCGTAATCGTCCCTCAGGACGAGGTTGAAGTATTCGCTGAGCTGGGCCAGGGTCAGCGCGCCCCCCGCCGCCACCCGCGCCTGGTACTGCGTCGCCGTCAGGTTGATGATCCGCTGCACGACTCCCCTGCCATCCCCCGCCACGCGCCCGGTCGCCGCGGCGCGCTGCACGGTGCCCGCCCGCGCCGCGCGCGCGCCCATCACCTCGGCCTCGCGCTCCAGCGCCCCGTCGTCGTTGATCGCCGTGCCGTGGAGCTGCAGGGTGGGCCGGACGCGCCCCTCCATCTGCTGCACCGCGTGCCACCCCTCGTGCGGGAGGTGGCGCTCCTGCCCGGCGGCCACGTGGATCTCGGACCCCTGCGTGTAGGCGTGCGCCGCGAGCTGCGCCGGCTTCGGGGAGCCGTAGTGCACGCGCACGCCGGAGAGGTCGCGCCCGGAGAGACTCTCCAGCCCCGCGCGCAGCCCGCCCGGCAGCCCGCCGCGGTTCTCCGTCGCGGCGCGCTGCACGGTCCCGCCCATCGTTTCCTTCACCCGGTCGCAGTCGGCGCAGGCGCGCTGCGCCACCACCGCCTGGAGCCCGGCGAGCGCGGCGGCGTGCGGGCCGGCGTTGGCGCGCGCCTGCAGCGGCGCCAGCGCCTCCGCCGGCGCCCCGCCCACCCCGGCAGGCGCGGGGCTCCGCGCACGCACGGCCGCCCGCTTCTCACCCTGCCCGCTCCGCGTCGCGTAGCGCTGCATCTCGTCCCTTCGGTTCAGGGCTGCCCGGCGGCGGCCGGCCGGCGCCGGCAGAAGCCGAACGAGGTGGGGATGGCGGCGGTATCGGCCACGGGGGTCCGGTGTGAGGGGGAGAGAAGTCGGGACGAGCGCGGCGTCGGTGGGCGACGGGGGCGTAGCCGGTGTAAAAGTTTACAAATGCACATCCCGTCGTCGAACGCATACCCGAAACAATGATGCTGGAAAGGTGCGCGTGCAGGCGCGGGCAGTCAATACTTCCGCATCATGGCCGCGGAGTGGACGGCATGCGGCCGCCGGGACGCCGGCGCGGGATCCCGCGCGCGGGGCCGGTACGGCGGCCACGGGAAAGTTCACAAGTGAACGCCAGGTAGTTCTTGACTTTTGCGTGTGGACGAGACCAGCTTGCGCGGGAACGGAATGCGTCCGGCACCCGCGGCGAGCCACGCGGGCCGCGGGCCGCACGGATCTGGGCCGCGAGCGCTGCCGGCGCGCACTCTGCGTTAACTTTTTATATCTTGTAAGGAGCTTTTCTTTCGGAGACCAGATCGTGGCTATCTGGAAAAATGGAAGCTGGCCGGTGATCTGGACCGACCCTTCGTGACGAGGAGGAGAAAATGCCCGGCCACACCGCGCTACTGGAGAAGATCCCGGCGTCCGCTCCCCGCGGCGCGCGCGCGCCCGCGGCGGCCGCGCACGCCCGCGTGAGCGTGCCTCCGGTGGCATTGCCCGCGGGCGCGCGGGCGCGACCCACGCCGGGCGCGGTGGGAGAGGTGCAGGCGCTGCAGCACTTGGTGGGGAACCAGGCGGTGATGCGGATGCTGGACGAGCGGCGGCCCGTGCAGGCGCTGCGGGAAGACGAGGACGAGGTCCAGCGCGCCGCGAGCGGTCGCGCCCTCCAGGGCACGGCGAACGGCCCGGTCGTCCAGCGGGGCCTGTGGGACGAATGGACGCCGCAGTTCGGCCGGGTGGCCCCGAAGACGGAAAGAATCGCCAGGCTCGGCATGGCCATCGTCGAGCTGCTGCGGAGGACCGGAATCGACGTGCGGATCGGGGGCAGCCTCTCTGCCGCGATGTTCGGCGGCCGGCGCAGGCCGGGCGACATCGACATCGACGTACCCGTCGAAAGCGGCGCCCAATCGCAGCAGGATGAGCCACAGCAGACGAACCTGGACGTCGTCAAGAGCCGGTTCATGAAGCTGGGAAAGGGTACACCGGTCACGGCTGGCAACGACCTGTTCTTCATTCGGTCCCTGAGCAAGACCTCGGCGGGCTACAGGGTGGAGTACCTCCACAAACAGACGGACACCCCCCTCGATCCCCTCGAAGACGACGACCAGATCGAGACGGAGGTGGCGGCGATGCAAGGAGGGGCCGTCCATGAAGTCAACGTGGATTTTTCCTCCGAGGCGATCTTCACCGCGTCAGGATTGAGCCCCGACGACCAGGGAGCCGGGAAAGGCTACTACGGCTCCGAGTTCCTGCTCGCGGCCTATCTCAACCGCTTGAGCGGAAATCTCCGGAGCGGCGGCCCGGACACCAAGAACGACCGCGGCCAGATCACGTCGCTCCTGGAGAGGATCCTTTCCACCGAGCTCCAGCGGCGCAGTGCGGAGGGACCCACGGGCGCGGACGACATGCGGCAGTTCCTGCTCACGCTCAAGGCATCGGTGCTCGCGAAGCACGTCACGGAAGGCAACGAGCTCCTGCGCTCGCAGGTCGACCAGTTGTTCGAGGAGATCATCCAGGAAGTCGTTGGGCGATTCTACTTCACGTAGCGTGACCCGTCGCTCCGCGGACCGGAACGAAGCGGGGTCCGGAAAGGGCGGCCGCACGGAGTTCCGCAGCGGTCCGCTGTCGCGGGGATCGACCATCGAGGAGGAGGAGGAGATGCCCGGCCACGCCACGTTCCTGGAGAAGACCCCGGCGAGCGCCGCGCGCGGTGCTCGCACGCCCGCGACGGCTGAGCACGTACGCGTGAGCGCCCGCCCGCCGGCCTCGCCCGCGGGTGCGGGGGCGCCGTCCACGCCCGGCGGCGTGGGAGAGGTGCTGGCGCTGCAGCGGCGGGTGGGGAACCAGGCGGTGATGCGGATGCTGGACGCGCGCCGGCCGGTGCAGGCGCTGCCGGACGACGACGAGGTCCAGCGCGCCGCGGGCGGCCGGGGCGAGCCGTCGGACGCGGCGATCCACGCGGCCGCCGGCGAGGGGGTGCGCACGCCCTCCTCGTCCCTCCCCTTCCTCGGCCGCATCCAGGCCAGCTTCGGCCGCCACTCCGTGGCCCGGGTGCAGGCGCACACGGGCCCCGGCGCCACGGCCGCCTCGCGGGCGATGGACGCGCGGGCCTACGCCAGCGGCGACCACGTGGTGTTCGGCGGCGCCCCCGACCTGCGCACCGCCGCGCACGAGGCCGCGCACGTGGTGCAGCAGCGCGCCGGCGTGCAGCTCGCCGGCGGCGTGGGCCGCGCGGGCGACCCCTGGGAGCGCCACGCCGACGCCGTGGCCGACGCGGTGGTGGCGGGGCGCTCCGCCGAGGCGATGCTGGAGCCGCATGCCGGGCCGCCGTCTTCGCCGGCACAGGTGCAGGGGGGCGAAACGCAGCGCTCGCGCCCGGTCCAGCGGAAGATCGGCGACGGCGCGCCCGACGAGAGCCTCGTGATCCACCGGGAGAGCGGCAGGCTCTATTTCGCCAGGCGGAACATGGATGGCACCTACACCCTGGTTTCCGCCGAGGGAAGCGACCGGGTGATCGTCGGGGCCGACGACGACGGGTACGACCTGTTCAGCGACCAGGACGGCGGCGGTGCTTCGGACCCGCCCTCCCAGAAGCGGAAGCGCAAGGGAACGAAGCGCTTCTCGATCAAGTCCAACCAGGCGAAACGGAGGGTGTTCGCGGAGGCGTTCGGCGAGGCCGGGGAGAAGCCCGGCGTGCTGCACAAGAAGGCACGGGCCGAAAAGACCGGGAAGAAGAAGAGGAGGAAGAAGGGGAACGAGGAGGCCGAGGACAAGGGCGACTATGCCTACGCCGACCTGGCGGAGGCCTACCACGGCGCACAGGGCCTCGACCGCGAGATGATCGACCAGTCGATGGCCGAGGGCGTCCTCCTGCCGCTGGAGGACGGGGACGTGCTCCTGGATCCCGAAAAGGACGAAGACCTCCAGATGGTCCCCTTCCTGGCGCTGATGTACCAGAAATTCCATACCCCCCCGACGCTGAAGAGCAAGGGGCGGAAGTGGGAGAACGCGTGGAGGGACGAAGAGCTCGACTTCACCCGCAAGGCGCTCCTGCTCGGGCCCGAGAGCGTGCAGTCGATCCTGCCGAAGCTCCCGAAGAACAGGCAGGCCTCCCGGCTGCGCGACATCTATCCCGGCCCCATCGACGTGGGAATCCCGCCCGACCCGGAGCAGACCCTGTTCAGGTACAACCAGAACAAGGCCGTCTACAAGCTGAACAAGAGCATGCAGCTCGACGCGTACCGCGAGAGGAGCGAGGTCGAGGACCCCGAGGAGAGAGACTATCGCGCGAGGATGATCGGGACCAGGTCGTACTTCAAGACGATCGAGGAGCAGGAGGAGAGCACGGTCGAGGACCCTGCCGCGTACATCAGGGCGACCCTGGGGCTGAAGCGCTCGGACAGCGCGGAGTCGCTCGACCTCGCGAGCGAAGACGAGGGCTCGGGCGGGCAGGTCCCCAAGGAGATCTACGACCCCGCGGACGACGTGGAGACCGCTTCCCGCAAACGCAACACGTTCCTGAACACGCTGGGGCTGACCACCAAGCAGGTCAACCGGAAGCTGTTGCAGGACAGGATGGACGAGCGCCTCGCGCCGGAAGCGAGCAAGCAGGATCCGTCCGACGTGGAACGCCCGCCCGCGCCCGGAAAGGGGCTGGCCAGGCACCAGGCGATCCTCGACCGGCTGGAGAAGAGGCACCAGCAGTTCCTCCCCCGCCTGCAGAAGCCGTTCGAGGTGATCGTGAAGGCCGACACCGCCTACAAGGGCAAGAAGAAGCTGCTGGCGCAGTACCGGCCGGAAGGGTCGGACGACGAGCAATGGAATGAATACAACGAGAAGCTCGAGGGTTACCTCGAGCGCCCCGTCGGAGAGCTCGTGAAAAAGTGGCAGCCCCCCCTCTCCAAGGTGGGCAAGAAGAAGCTCGAGGAAACGTTCGGCGCCCCGGAAAAGGGGGAAAAACGTAAGAAGAAAGCGAGGGGGAAAGCGTCCGGTGCCAAAAAGGGAGGATCGAAAGACTCGGGCTCGTCGCACGACCGGGCAGCGGCCGAGTGGGCCGCACGCCTCGGCGGCAAGGCCATGTACGGATCGAGCGACGGCAACAACTGCCTGATCTTCGCGATCGGTTTCGCGCTCGGAAAGCCCGTGCCACGCTCCCAGGCCAGCGCGATCCGGCAATCACTCGGCGACTGGAACCTGATGGGAGTCGACCAGCGCGGTTTCCTGCCGGCCTACCACCGGGTGGTGGAGGCCATCGCGCAACACCTGCTCAGTGGAGAGCAGCTCGATCCCGAGAACGCACCACCGGTGCAGATCACCATCGACAGCGCGCTCACGGGCATCGCCCCCGTCGTCATCGGCCAGGGAGGGGGCCGCGACGTGCGCGTGTTCCATGACGGGGTGCACTTCTGGTGGCTGAAGCGGGGCTAGCACAGAATCGTTTCACGCAGAGGAAGCAGAGGGACCGGAGAGCCAGCGGTTCTCCGGTCCCTCTGCTTCCTCCGTGTGAGCCTCCGTGATACCGCTTTTCAGGATTCGCTATGCATAACGACGTCATCCTGAGGACGGTGTCGCTGCCGAAGTTATAGATCCTTCGGTCGCCGCCAAGCTTTCTGGACGACGCGAATTCCGCGCGGCGGCTCCCTCAGAGGGTGTTGCTGAACGCGCACATTCCGCGGCACCACGGGTGTCATCCTGAGGCCCGGCCACACGGTCCTGGCGTCAGCGCTGCAGACGGCAGGGCCGTGAGGATCTGGCCGAGGAATGCGCAGGAGCCCGCCGCGGAAGCCCGCACGATCACCGCGTCCACGCCGGCCCTCGTCGATGCCTGGCTTTTCCTGCGTGGCATTGACGA
>JBJMPM010000065.1:0-6536 GCA_045803205.1 Longimicrobiaceae bacterium | reverse complement strand
GCCTCAGCCGGTCCACCGGCCGGGTCTCGTCCGCCGCCATCCCCGCGAGGAGGCGGCGCAGGTACCCCGCGTAGCGCTCCACCGTCTCCCGCTCGAACAGCGCCGCCCTGAACACCACCTCGCCCGCGACCCCGCCTCCCTCCTCCCGGAGCTCGAGCGACAGGTCGAGCCCGGCCGCCAGGCGCGGCTCCACGGCCGCCGCGCCGATCTGCAGGTCGCACAGCTCCGTGCTCTCCGGCGCGTCCCGCCACGCGAACGCCGCCCGGAAGAGCGGCGTGGCCGAAGGAGCGGCGCCGTCCGGCTGCACAAGCTCCACCACCCGCTGGAAGGGAAGGTCCTGGTTCCGCAGCGCCCCCCGCACCCGCGCCTCGACCCGCCCCACCAGCTCCGCGGCCGTGGGCGAGCCCGACAGCTCCACCCGCACCGGCAGGAGGTTCTCGAAGCGGCTGTCCGTGGAGGTGCCGATCACCAGGTCCGCCTGTCCCGACAGCCGGCCCAGCACCACGGCCCACCCCGCCAGCAGCGTCGTGGAAATGTGCGCACCGTGGCGTAACCGAAGCGCCTTTAGGGCCGTAACAAGCTCCTCGTCCAGCTCCAGCCGGACGAGGGCGGCCCCGGTGGGGTCCGGCTGCGCGGAGCGCGGGCGGTCCGCCGGCAGCTCCAGCGGCTCCGGGGCGTCCGCCAGCGCCTCCCGCCAGTACTCCGCCTGCTCCCGCAGCAGCCCGGCGTCGGTCGCCGGCAGCTCCGCCTGGACCGGGCTCACCGTCACCGGCAGTGATGTGGAGATCCGGCCAGGAAGCACGTCCATCGACTGTTTCCCCTCGAAAAATCTCGCCTGAGACGTGAAACTGTGGGGTCCCTGCGCCCCGCAGGATCCCTTGCCCTGCCGACCGACGTAAGTGCCGATACTGATTGCCCGGACCCGCCAGAGAGAGGGAGGACAGCCTCCGACATCCCCGCCTCGGTGACTGAGGCGGGGAGGCGGTCCAACTACCTCCAGCGCCTGACCGCACAGCCTTTGATCTGGAGGATTCGAGTACGCGATGGCCAGAAACTGGCGAAACATGCGCGAAGCAGGCGTATTCTCATTGACGCTAAGCAGGCGTAAATCTTATGTCAACGGCTCAGGACAAAATATTCAACGGAAATGGATCGACGCCCTTCCGACTTCTATGACTCCCTCTCGGACTGGAGCTCGCAAGGAGATGGAAGACTCAGTTATGCTTGAACAGCATGGAGTTACCACGATTTGCAGATTGGGGGCTCCACAGGTTTCCAGACCAGGGCCATTGCACATTAACCTAAAAGGTGCGCATTGGATTGGATGGAACATGACGCGGAAGAGTCGTTCGCGTGCTGCGGGGACCCGGTGCTTCACGGTGAAGGTGAATCTGACAACATCAGGCGCGATAAGATCCGACCTTCGGCATCGCACCCGGGCTGGCCTCGCGCCGCCGCTTCCACCTCGTGGATCGCAGGAGCGGCCAGGTACTCCGCCCGGGAGTCGGAGTGCGGAGGGACATCCGGACCGACCGTTGGAGGTACTTCCGACGAGGACGGGCACGCGGCCCGTGGGGCGCCGCGATCACGATTCTGAGCCGCCCCGGCGCGCCGTCAGAGCGACGCCAGCTCCAGGCGCTCGGGGGGAGCGCCCATCACCTCGGCGTACTCGCGGCGGCCCCAGCGGAAGTACGACCACGCCTCGGCGCCGTCGTGGGGGTGGTCCCACTCCACCGGCCCGGCGGGGGGCGCGTCCAGCCGCAGCCCCTTCTCCTCCAGCCAGGCGTCGTCGTAGACCGTGTCCTGGTAGCGGTAGCCCTCGTCCGGGAGGATCACGGCGGTGAGCGCGTCGGGGTTGTTCCGGGCGTACCAGTCGGCCACCAGGAACGCCGCGCCGCTGGTGGGGCCCATGAACACCGCGTGCTCCGCGTGCAGCCGCCGGGTGGCGTGGTAGGCCTCGGCGGCGCCCACCCAGTGCACCAGGTCCACCGCCGCGTGGTCCACGTTGGCGGGCACCAGGCTGTTCCCCAGCCCGCGCAGCATGCGCCGGCCGTCGGACAGGCCGAAGATGACGCTGCGGTGCGTGTCCACCGCCACCACGCTCAGCTCGGGGGAGAGGAGTCGGAGGAACGACGCGGTCCCGCTGAGCGACCCGCCGGAGCCCACCGGGCCCACCAGGCAGTCCACCGCGCCGGCCGCGTGGGCGAGCTGCTCGGCGCAGGGGGCGAAGCTGGCCGGGTTCTGGGGGTTGGTGTACTGGCGGGGGCAGAACGCGTCCGGATTCTCCGCCAGGATCCGCTCCAGGAGCTCGAGCCGGGCGATCTGGAAGGCGCCGGATGGGCCCGGGTCGCGCAGGATGTGGACGGTGGCCCCCAGCTCCTCCAGCCTGCGCCGCAGCGGCGGCTCGATGGAGGGGTCGCTCACCAGCTCCAGCGGGTGCCCGTGCAGCCGGGCCACCATCGCCAGCGACAGCCCGAACGTCCCCGAGCTGGTCTCGGCGATCACTCCGCCCGGCCGCAGCTCGCCCTCCTCGCGCGCCCTGCGGACGATGAAGCGCGCGGGGAGCAGCTTCGACAGCGTGAACACGAGCCCCACCAGGTTCGGGCGCAGCCACACCAGCCGGGGAAGCACCAGCGCGTCCACCACGTTGGCGTTGATCACGGGACCGCTCACGATCTCTCCTTCGTCATCGGGAAAATGGCCGGGGCTCCTCCCGCTTCCGCGTCGGCGAGCTCGGCCGGCAGCTCGGCGACGCGCCGCACGCGGGCGCCGGTGGCGGGGTCCGCCTCCATCGCCTCCGCCAGCCCCGCGACGGTGGGGTTCCCCAGCACGTGCCGGAGCGGGACCTCGACGCCGAAGACCTGCTGCAGCCGCGCGGCGAACCGGGGGCGCCCGCCAGCGTCTCCCGCCAGTACTCCGCCTGCTCCCGCAGCAGCCCCGCCGTCGATCGCCGGCAGCTCCGCCTGGACCGGGCTCACGTCACCGGCAGTAACGTGGAGGAGGTCCGACCAGGAAGCACGTCCATTAGACTGCCTCCCTCGAAAAACTCGCCTGTGACGTGAAACGGTGGGGTCCCCCGTGCCCCGCAGGATCCCTTGTCCTGCCAGTTCACGTAATTCCGACACACATCGATCGGACCCGCCTGGGAGATGGAGACAGCCTCCCACATCACCGCCTCGGCGACTGAGGCGGGGGGAGGCGGTCCTCTGGCCGCACAGCCCTGGGTCGGGCTTGAGCGACTCGATGTGCGAACGTAAGGAAATAAACGTTAACCCCAGCACTCGCCTTGCGTCAACAGTTTCCGTCAAGTTTAGCGGACCAGAGTCTCTTACGGCTTCGTGTGCCGGATACGAGCCTGCGAGGAAATAACCGACCCACTTGATACTTGAATGTAAAGAGTGGAGTTACCACGATCTGCTGGTTTGGGGCCTGACACGAAAGATGCGCACCGGGATGGGGGCGGCGTGGTGCGGGAGAGTCGTTCGCGTGCTGCGCGCCCAGGTGTTTACAGTGAGTGAGGTAAATCTGGCAAACCCGGCGGGTGAAGACCTGACGGTCGGCCACACCTGGGCTGGCTCGCGCGTGAGGCGCCGGGCAGCCACTGCATGCACCACGCATAGCCGAAGGCGCCAGTGATCGGAAGGGAGAAGTGGATGCTGCTCAGGCACGACCTGGAGGACGCAGCAAGAGCGCGTTTGCGTGCAGGCTCGGGATCAGCCGGTACACGATCCACCGGCTGCGTGAAATCGCGTGTGACCCCCGCTTTGCAAGCAGGAGTCACCGGCGGTTCGACCCCCGCAGGCTCCACTTGAAACTCGACGAGCCCGGGCCGTGCGTCACGGTTCGGGCGCGTTCGTCGGCTCGAACCGATCTCCGCACGACGAACCGGGCGACCGGCGTTGCCGATCGCAGGGCACGCCCACCTCCGACCCTTCCCCGCCCCAACCGAGTGGCGGCCGGTAACCCCTCGCACCCGTCCGCAACAGGCCCCGACCCCGCCGTGAAGCGCGGCCGTGTGACGCATCAGCTGCCGGCTAGCAGTACGCTCGCACGGGAGCCGGTCAAGCCGCAACCCGCACGCAGCATCCCCACGCCGTTGCATGTCTCCACCTCGGCTCGATCATCACGCGAGCACGGATCCATCAACGGGCGCCGACCCTGCTGCGCACCGGGCGTGCTCCCGCCGCCGCAATGCCACGTGCGTGCGCGCCGCCGCCGTTTCGGACAAGGCGGACCGGCTCCGCCTAGGCCTGCGTGCACCTGATCGTCTCGGTGAGCGTCGGCGGCCGTAGCAGGCATACGGCGCGAGCGGCGCCCGCTATTCGTACGCGAGCCGCGAGGAGGGACCGCGGCCGTCGCTCTCATGTGAGCGTCGCCAGCAACACGCCGGTAGCGTACGCCAGACCGGCCGCCATGGTCCCGATCAGCAGCATCTCCAGCCCGGCCTTCCACCAGGAGAGCCGCGTGATCGTGGAACGCAGCGCGCCGATGGCGAAAAGCGTGACCAGGGTTCCCGCCACCGCCGCGGGGAAGCGCGCCCCGGGAGGCGCCAGCAGGTAGGGGAGCAGAGGTACCGCGCCCGCCGCGACGAACGCGACGAGGGTCGCGAGAGCATGCCACTGTGGGAACGCCTCCAGCACCGGCTCTCCGCGTGCCTCGCGCACCGCCTCGTCCGAACGGATCGAGAGGTAGTTGCTCGCCCCCATCGAGAAGCCGTCGGCCAGCAGGTTGGCGATCCCCAGGATCAGGATGGTCCTGCGTCCAAGCGACGCCCCCGTGACGCCCGTGACCACGGCGAAGGTGGTCACGATCCCGTCGTTGGCGCCGTACACGAGGTCGCGCAGGTAGTGCCGTGCAACCTCGGCGAGCGCGTGACGTCGGGACCGAACGCCGGCGACGCCACCAGAGCGGCTCACGTAGCCAACGCGGCCACGGCGCGCCTCGGCCCACGCACCACCCGTCGCGCCCCGACCGGCTGGCGCACCGGGGCTCCGGGGAGCACGAGCACGTTGCACCCCGCGCTGCGGGTGGCCGCGGCCGCGGTGCTCCCCAGCCAATGCCTGCGGAAACCGCTTCGGCCGTACGTCCCCACGACGAGAAGATCGGCGTTCCATTCCTCCACTTCGCGGACGATCTCCACCACCGGCTCGCCGATGCGCACCCGGGTCTCGACCGAGCTCCCCAGCTCTCCCGCGATCCGTTCCAACACCGCCCCCGCGCGTTCGCGGAGGACGTTCTCGGAATATGGAGGCGGCGCCATCGCATCGAACCCGAGCACCACGAGCAGCTCCAGGCCGGCGTCCGTTCCCACCAGCGATTCCACCGTCTCCAACCCCTGCTTCAACAGGGCGACGCTCTGGTCGGAAAGGTCGGTGGTGAGCAGGATCCGCTTCAGCGGCAGCGAGAGCGGCTGGTGCAGCACGAGCACGGGCACCGTGGAGGCGCGCACCACGCCTTCGGCGGTGCTCCCCAGGATCCCGCGCCAGATCCGGCCCCGCCGGGTGGCTCCCACCACCAGAAGGTCTGCGCAAAATTGCCTTGCCACTTCGCACAACGTCATCGTGGGGGAGCCTTCGACCGCATGACAGCTGATCTCTGTGCCGGCGAAACGCGAGGCCTGCGCAACCAGGCGCCGGCCGATCTCGGCCATCCACGTCCCGCGCAGCCTCTCGTCGAGCGGGGGCAGACCCAATCCGGCGAGCGCAGGCGCGGGGAACTCGAAGGCATGGACCACGTGCAGCTCGGCTCCGAACGAACCCGCGAGCGCGGTGGCCGACGCCAGCGCCGGATCCTCACCGCGAGCGCCGTGGGGATCGTCTCCGCGCAACGCGGCGACACCCAGCACGATGGACCGGATCGATTTCGACACGTTGGGCCTCCCATGCAGCAGACACGGCCGAACACGGAGTTGCTCCGCATGATGCTCGAACGCCGGTCCCGCGTCTGTCAGGTGCAGCGTGACGCGGCTGTAGGGGAGATACGGCGGGACGGGCGCGGAGCGCGAGCGGAGACTTTCGGGCTCTTCGTCGCCTGGGTGGCAACCTGAACGCACCGGAGGTTCGAATGCCCCAGTGACCGCCGGACACGGCTGCAGGTGCAGCATGCGCTGAGTTTTCGAAATTTTTTTGCAGGACATCCAGTCGGCGAGCTCACCTCGTCTTCTGCGTCTGAAGGCTTCGCCAACCGCGTCATCAGGGGGAATCGAGCACTCCGCTGCCTCCGTGCGCTCCCCCGGTCCTCGTGCATGCGGCGAAGATCGTCATCCATCCGTCGATATGAAGGACGTGCACGGCGGCCGGACTCGCCGGGTGACCCCCTGATCGATCCGTTGAGACAGCCTGCGCCTGCTGCACTGCGGAGGGAGTGAGGGGGCTCTCCAAAAAATTAAAAAATTGGTTCATCGCAGATTCAGTTGCAGCAGGTCTCCTGCTCGCTCGCACCGATCCCGTCGACGATTGGCTGCAGGCGGCGCTCGCGCTGAGTATCGAATTTTTTGGAGAGACCCTCTCGGCCCTTCGGCAATCGCAGAAGGCTCG
>JBJMPM010000063.1:0-6365 GCA_045803205.1 Longimicrobiaceae bacterium | reverse complement strand
GCCTCAGCCGGTCCACCGGCCGGGTCTCGTCCGCCGCCATCCCCGCGAGGAGGCGGCGCAGGTACCCCGCGTAGCGCTCCACCGTCTCCCGCTCGAACAGCGCCGCCCTGAACACCACCTCGCCCGCGACCCCGCCTCCCTTCTCCCGGAGCTCGAGCGAGAGGTCGAGCCCGGCCGCCAGGCGCGGCTCCACGGCCGCCGCGCCGATCTGCAGGCCGGGCAGCTCCGCGCTCCCCGGCGCGTCCCGCCACGCGAAGGCCGCCCGGAAGAGCGGCGTGGCCGAAGGAGCGGCGCCGTCCTGGTTCCGCAGCGCTCCCCGCACCCGCGCCTCGACCCGCCCCAGCAGCTCCGCGGCCGTGGGCGAGCGCGACAGGGCCACCCGCACCGGCAGGAGGTTCTCGAAGGAGCCGATCGGCCCTTCCGCCTCCCGGCGCCCCCGGCTTCCCGTGGAGGTGCCGATCACCAGCTCCCTCTGCCCCGACAGCCGGCCCAGCACCGCGGCCCACCCCGCCAGCAGCACCGTGGAAATGTGCGCACCGTGGCGTAATCCGAGCGCATTTAGGGCCGTAACCAGCTCCTCGTCCAGCTCCAGGCGGACGAGGGCGGCCCCGGCGGCGTCCGGCTGCGCGGGGCGCGGACGGTCCGCCGGCAGCTCCAGCGGCTCCGGGGCGTCCGCCAGCATCTCCCGCCAGTACTCCGCCTGCTCCCGCAGCAACCCGTCGTCGGTCGCCGGCAGCTCCGCCTGGACCGGGCTCACCGTCACCGGCAGTGATGTGGAGGTCCGGCCAGGAAGCACGTCCATCGACTGTTTCCCCACGAAAATCTCGCCTGAGACGTGAAAACTGTGGGGCCCCCTGTGCCCCACAGGCTCCCTTGCCCTGCCGACCCACGCAATTTACGACACTTATTGGGAGGGGGAGGCAGCCTTCCACCTCACCGCCTCGGTGACTGAGGCGGGGAAGGCGGTCCAACTACCTCTAGCGCCCGACCGCCAGCCTTTGATCTGGAGGATTTGAGTACGCGATGGCCAGAAACTAGCGGAAACATACGCTGAGCAGGCGTATATCCTATTAACGCTAAGCAGGCGTATATCTTATGTCAACGGCTCAGGACAAAATATTCAACGGAAATGGATCGACTTCTTTCCGGCTGCTATGACTCCTGTCGGACTGGAGCTCGCAAGGAGGTGGAAGACTCGGTTATGACTTGAACAGCATGGAGTTACCACGATTTGCAGGATGGGGCTCCACATGTTTCCAGACCAGGGCCATTGCATACTAGCCTAAAAGGTGCGCATCGGATTGGATGGAACATGACGGGGAAGAGTCGTTCGCGTGCTGCGGGGACCCGGTGCCTCACGGTGAAGGTGAATCTGACAACATCAGGCGCGATAAGATCTGACCTTCGGCACCGCACCCGGGGCTGGCCTCGCGCCGCCGCTTCCACCTCGTGGATCGCAGCAGCGGCCAGGTACTCCGCCCGGGAGTCGGAGTGCGGAGGGACATCCGGACCGACCGTTGGAGGTACTTCCGACGAGGACGGGCACGCGGCCCGTGGGGCATCGTTGTCGTCAGACGCTCCACGCGCGCGCGGGGTGGATCGCCTCCAGCACCGCCTCGAAGGGGGCGTCCTGGGCGGGCGTACGCGTCCAGGCGTGGACACACACCCTCGTGCGAAGCACGGGCAGCCCGCCACGACCGTGGTTGACGGCGACGATCTCGTGGCCATGGAGCACCGGCCTCGAAGAGCCGAAGGTCACAGGTTCCTCCTGTCGAGCCCAGCACGCAACGTGAACCCCCGCGGCTGCTGCACGTGCAGCGGCCGCGGGGGTTCGTCCGTGCAGACCCTGATTCGCGGTCGGTCCCCGGCCAACCGCAACCGTGCGTCGGCCGGGGCGGATCCATGCCCCGGCGCGCCGTCAGAGCGACGCCGGCTCCAGGCGCTCGGGGCCCCGCCGAGCCTCAGCCCCCGGCCGCGGCGGACGCACGGACCGCGCGGGAGATCACCGCCCCCACCACCTCCACGCTCCCCTTCGTCCACATCGTGTGGTGCGTACCCGGAACGCGCACCAGCCGGAACGGAGCGCCCCCCGGCAGGTCTTGCCAGCGGCGGCGCGGGTCGCCCGCCGCCTCGGCATCGTCGCTGCTGAAGATGTGGACGGAGACCGGGAGCGGCCCGGGGACGAACTCCGCATAGCTGCGCTGGAGGAGGGCGATCCGCCTCTCCACCTGCTCGGCCCGGGCCACGGTGACCGTTTCGGGAAGGAGCGCCCGCGCCTTGCACTCGGCGATGAAGGCCGGCATGTCCAGTCCCTCGGCATCCGCCTTGAGCGCCAGGATCGCCTCGGGCGTCGCCCGCATCTCGCCGCTGTCCCGGGCCAGCACCTCCAGCACCGAGATCTGCCGCTCCAGCGGCGGCATCTCCAGCTTCCGGTCCGGGGACGGGCAGGAGGCGTCCAGCAGCCCGACGAACTCCACCGCCCGTCCCGTTCTGACCAGCCGCTCCGCCACCGCGTAGGCGAAGGCCCCGCCCGCCGACCACCCCGCCAGGCGATACGGCCCCTCCGGCTGCACCTCCGTGATCATCCGCACCAGCCGGGTCACCACGTCGTCCATGGAGCCGAGCTCGTCCGGGTCGTTGAGCGGCCCGGGCAGGGCGTAGACGGGGATCTCCGCGTCCAGGTGCGGGCGGAGGATCTGTCCGTAGAAGACGATCCCCACCGCGTCGTGCGCCACGAACAGGGGGCGCTCGGAGCCGGTCTTCCTGACCGGGATGGCGTGGTCGGTGCCGAACCACTCGCCGGTCCCGGCCAGCCGCGCCGCGAGATCGTAGAGCGTCGGGTGCGCGAACACGTCTTCCACCGTCGCCTCGGGGTTCAGCGCCTCGCGCACCCGGCTCACCAGCCGGACGGCGAGGAGGGAGTGGCCGCCCAGGTCGAAGAAGTGGTCGCGCCGGCCCACCCGCTCCACCCCCAGCAGCTCGGACCAGATCTCCGCCAGCACCTGCTCCGTCATGGTGCGCGGCCGCTCGTGGATGAGGCGCGCGTACGCCGCGCCGTCCGGCACCGGGAGCGCCTTGCGGTCCAGCTTGCCGTTGCTCGTGAGCGGAAGCGCCTCCAGCCGCACGTACGCCGCCGGCACCATGTACGCCGGCAGACGGGCGTCGAGGTGCGCCCTCAGCGCGACGGCCTCGGCCTCGCCGACGGTGTAGGCGACCAGCCGTTTCTTCCCCGGGGCGTCCTCCCGCGCCAGCACCACCGCCTGGCGCACCGCCGGGTGCTCGCGCAGCCGCGCCTCGATCTCGCCCGGCTCGATGCGGAAGCCGCGGATCTTGACCTGCTCGTCCAGGCGCCCCAGGTACGCCAGCGTGCCGTCCCCACGCCACCTCACCCGGTCGCCGGTGCGGTACAGCCGCCCGCCCGGCTCGCCGCCGCCGAACGGGTCGGGAACGAAGCGCTCCGCCGTCAGCGCCGGCCGCTCCAGGTACCCGCGCGCCACCCCCCGGCCGCCCACGTACAGCTCCCCCGCCACGCCCACCGGCGCGGGCTCGCCCCGCGCGTCCAGCACGTACGCGCGCGCCCCCTCCACCGGCCGCCCGATCGGCGGCGCCTCCGCCACCCCCGGCGCGCACGGGTGCGCCGTGGCGTAGATCGTCGTCTCCGTCGGCCCGTACATGTTCAGCAGCCGCCGCCCGCGCGACCACCGCGCCGCCGTCTCCGCCGGGCAGCGCTCCCCGCCCGTGCTGACCGTGCGCAGCGCCGGGAAGTCCGTCTCCGGCAGGTTCTCCAGCAGCGCGGGGGTGCTCACCCACACCCCGATCTCCCGCTCCCGCAGCAGCGCGACGAGCCGCTCCGGCGCGATCACCACCTCGTGATCGGCCACGTGCAGCGCCGCCCCCGAGAGCAGCGCCACGAAGATCTCCAGCAGCGACGCGTCGAAGCTCGTGGACACCGCGTGGAGCACGGCGGTCCCCGGTTCCGCGCCGAAGGTCCGCACGGCGCGCGGCAGCAGGTTGGCCGCGTTCCCGTGCGTGACGACGACGCCCTTGGGACGGCCGGTCGAGCCGGAGGTGTAGATGACGTACGCCGCGTTCTCCGGCGCGACCGCCGTCCGCGGCGCCACGTCCGGCTCCGCCGCGACCTCCGCCGCGTCCGCGTCCACCCGCACGGTCCGCACGCCCTCCGCCGGGAGCAAGCCGCGGAGCGAGGCCCGCGTCACCAGCACACGCGCGCCGGAGTCGGCCAGCATGTACGCCAGCCGGTCGGCCGGATAGGCCGGGTCCAGGGGGAGGTAGGTGGCGCCCGCCTTGAGCGCGGCCAGCAGCGCCACCACCATCCCGGCCGAGCGCTCCAGGCAGATCCCGACGCGGACCTCCGGCCCGGCCCCCAGCGCCACCAGGCGGCGCGCCAGCCGGTTGGCGCGCGCGTCCAGTTCCGCGTACGTCAGCGCCTCGTCGCCGTGGACCACGGCCACGGCCTCCGGCGTCCGCCGGGCCTGCACTTCGAACAGCTCGTGGATGCACCCCTCCGGCGGGGATGTGGCCTCCGCCCGGCCCCACGCTTCCACCAGCAGACGCCGCTCGGCCTCCGACAGGAGCGGGAACGCGTCCACCGCCTGGAGGCCGTCGTCCGCGGCCATCCCTTCCAGCACGCGGCGCAGGTAGCCGACGTACCGCTCCACCGTCTCCCGCTCGAACAGGGCGGTGGCGTACTCCACCACCCCCTCGATCCGCCCGCCATCCTCATGGAGCGCCAGCGAGAGGTCGAACTTCGCGCTCACCTGCGGCGGCGAGCCCCCGGAGCCCGCCAGGTCCAGCGGGTCCAGCGGGTCCAGTGCCAGCCCCGGCAGCTCCGGGCTTCCCTCCGGCGCGTTCTGCCAGGCGAACATCACCTGGAACAGCGGGGTGTGCGAGAGGCTGCGCGACGGCTGCACCCGTTCCACCACCTGCTCGAACGGGATGTCCTGGTTGGCCTGCGCCTCCAGCGCGCGCGCTTTCACGCGCCCCAGCGCCTCGGCCACCGCCGGCGCGCCGGAGAGGTCCACGCGCACCGGCAGCATGTTGACGAAGAAGCCGATCAGGCCCTCGATCTCGCTCCGGCCGCGGTTGGCGCTCGGGGTGCCGACGACGACCTCGTCCTGCCCCGAGAGGCGGGAGAGCACGGCGGCCCATCCGGCGAGCAGCGTCATGTAGAGGGTGGCGCCGTGCCGCTGCGACAGCGTCTTGAGCGCCGCGGTCAGCACCTCGTCGAGCTCCACGTTCACCGTCGAGCCGGCGAAGTCCTGCTTTGCCGGGCGCGGGTGGTCCGTCGGCAGCTCCAGCAGCTCGGGAGCGCCGGCCAGCGTCGCGAGCCAGTACTCCGCCTGCGCCTCCAGGACGGGCCCTTCCACCCAGCGGCGGTGCCACACGGCGTAATCGGCGTACTGCACCGGCAGCGGCGGGAGCGGATCTCCCTGGCCGTGCACGAAGGCGGCGTACAGCGCGCCCAGCTCGCGATACAGCACGCCCACCGACCAGCCGTCGGAGACGATGTGGTGCATCGTCAGCAGCAGCGCGTGGTCGTCCGCCGCCAGGCGCACGAGGCGCCCGCGGGCCAGCGGCCCCTGCTCCAGGTCGAAGGGCGCGGTCGCCTCGTCGCGCATCAGGCGGCGCAGCTCGTCCTCCGCGTCCGGCGCGGCGTGGAGATCGTGCTCCACCAGCCGGAACGCGCTCTCCCCGACCGGGGCGATGCGCTGGACCGGCTCGCCATCCACCACGGGGAAGGAGGTGCGCAGCGCCTCGTGGCGCGCGACGATGCGGTCCAGCGACCGCACCAGCGCGCCGCGGTCCAGGCGGCCCCGCAGCCGCAGGCCCATGGGGATGTGGTAGGTGCTGCCCAGGTTCCCGAGCTGCTCCAGGAACCAGAGCCGCTGCTGCGCGAACGACAGCGGCAGCGGCCCGCCGCGCTCCACGGGCACGATCGCCGTCCCCTCCGCCGTGGCCGTCTCCAGCCCGCGCGCGAGGTCCGCCAGCACCGGCCGCTCGAACAGGTCGCCCAGCGAAGCGTCCACGCCCAGCGCCCGCCGGACGCGCGAGAGCACGCGCACCGCCAGCAGCGAGTGCCCGCCCAGCGCGAAGAAGTGGTCGCCGCGACCCACCCGCCCGGCGCCGAGCACCTCGGCCCAGATCGCGGCCACCGCCTGCTCGGTCTCGCCCACCGGAGCTTCGTACTCCCGGGCCGCATAGGCGTCGCCCTCCGGGGCGAGGAGCGCCCTGCGGTCCACCTTCCCGTTCTGCGTGAGCGGATATGCCTCCATCCACACGTACGCCGCCGGCACCATGTACCCCGGCAACCGATCGGCGAGATGCGACTTCAGCGCGGCGACGGC
>JBJMPM010000397.1:0-8652 GCA_045803205.1 Longimicrobiaceae bacterium | reverse complement strand
CGAGCTCCCGGCGGACGTGCTGGAGGACGCCGACGCGCTCCGGCCGTGGGTGGACGGCGCGCTCGCCGCCGCCCGCGCCGCCCGGCGGAAGCAGCGGCGCTGAGATCGCGGCGCCGTAACCGCGCCGCATCCAACAGGATGGCCGGCCTCCGCACGCGCGAATCCTGCGGTGCGGCAGGGTGGCCGATGACGAGAATCGCGACCGAGGGAGGGACGATGACGGAGAAGGCAGTCGGCAACGAGCAGGAGTGGAAGGCGAAGCTCACCCCCGAGCAGTACCACGTGACCCGGGAGAAGGGGACGGAGCGGGCCTTTACCGGCCGCTACTGGAACGAGCACACCCCCGGCACCTACCGCTGCGTCTGCTGCGGCGCGGAGCTGTTCCGCTCGGACGACAAGTACGACTCGGGGAGCGGTTGGCCCAGCTTCACCCGGCCGGCCGACGACTCCGCGGTGGAGGAGCACGACGACCGCTCGTGGTTCGTGCGGCGCACCGAGGTGGTATGCAGCCAGTGCGACGCGCACCTGGGCCACCTGTTCCACGACGGCCCGGCCCCCACCGGGCAGCGCTACTGCATCAACTCCGCGGCGCTGCAGCTCGAGCCCAGGAAGGCAGGCGGCGCCGAGCGATCCTAAGCGGCCTGCGGCGGGACGATGCGGACACGAAGGCATCGCGTGCGGGGTGCGGGCGCGGCGGGCGCAAAGGTGCTCGCCGCTGCCCGCACCGGCACGATGGGGGCTCGCGCGGTGCCGGAGAAGCGCGCGCGGAGGTGTCCACCGGCGGCCGTCCATCTTCCTTCCAGCACCGCGTCCGCGGCCACTCCGCGGCCCCCGTCGGCACCCGGCAGAGGTGCCGCGGAACGCGCGGGGGCGGCTTCTTCCGCCGCCCGTAAATAGTTGTGGAACAAGCGAGTGCGCGCCGACCGGACCGCTCTCCACGAACCGCGCGAGCGTGCCGCGCAGGGGCGTGCAGGCCAGGGAGGAGGGTGGTACAGGTGAGATCCGAATGCGCCAGCGACGTTCCGATGGTTCGCGGAAGGCGCGACATGGGCGGTATGCGCACCGAACCGCCAGCAGGCGTAGAGGTTGCACGCTCCCCTTGCGGCGCACGCCGCTGGAGCGTAAGCTTTGGCGTGTAACTTTTTCGTAATTGGACACACCGCATCCCAGCGGTAGAAACGGCTGCCCCTGCAGATGGCGTCGCCTAAGGACGGGGCGTCTGTCGAGACGCTCCGCGAAGCGGCCCGGCTCTACGTCGATGCCACTTCGCTCCGACATGCCGCCCGTGACATCGGGATGAGCCCCACCGGGCTCCGCGGCTTCATCGACGGGGCAGACCCGTACGTGAAGACCACGCGGAAGCTCACCGAGTGGTACGTCCGCGAGATCCAGAACCGGAACGCGGAGCTCAGCACCGAGTCGGCGAGCGCGGCCCTGTCGCTGCTCGTGAAGCACCATCCGCCGAGCCAGCGCGAAGCCACCGTGAACGACATCCTGGCGGTGGTCGACCGGCGCTGCCGGGAGACCAGCACCGCCCGGCCGGTGTGGCTCGCTGAGATGGTCGACGGGCCGCAGGGATAGCACCCCCACGGCCCGTCCGGCTCTCCTCTGGTTCTTCCGCCCGCGCGGCGCCGCCCCCGCTCTGAGGGGCGGCCGCGTCACCCCTCTCGTGCCGCCAGCCGCTCGGCCCGGCGGCATTCGCGTCCCTCCTCGCGCAGCTCCCGCAGCACCTCGTTGAAGGCTTTCGCCGCCCGGGCGAAGGCGCCGCCGCGCCGCAGCGTGGTGGCGTCGGCGCCCAGGAACGCGCCCACCGCCCGGCGCAGCGACCGGTCGGTGGAGTAGCCGCAGGCGTAGGCCGTGGCGTAGACCGTCCGCCCCGGGTCGTCGAGCAGCATGCAGGCGAGGAGCACCCGCATCCACGCCTGCACCTGCCGCGGCGGCGGCACGTCGGCGCGGATGCACTTCTCGGTGAGGGTGCGCGGCGCCACCCTCAGCGCGCGCGCCAGCTCCGTCGCCCCGCCCCCCTCCACGGCCACCTCGGCCGCCCCCAGCAGCAGGTCGCGCGCGTCGCCGCGCACGTACTCCGAGAGCGCCCGCTCGAGCCTCCGCTTGAGCGGGCGCGCGTGCGCCTGGCGCAGCCGCGCCTGGATGGCGGTGGGGGTGCACTCGGGGCCGGTGTCGACCACCTCGGCCACCCCCCACTCCAGCAGGGTGCTCACGTCGCCCACCGTCTCGGGGCGCAGCTCCAGCGCCGCCACCACGGTGAGCGAGGGGAAGCGCCGCAGCAGCTCGTGCAGCCGCGGGAAGGCGTCGCCCGGGCGCGCGCCGGCATAGGGGTCGAGGAGCACCACGGCCGAGGGGGGAGCGTTGCGCACCACCTCGTCGACCTCGCCCCACCCCACCGGCGGCTCCACCACCCAGGGAGCATCCAGCACGCCGAGCCCTCGCAGGACCAATCCCTCCAAAACGATGACCCGACGCGCGTTGCGGGGCCTCATTCGGGGCACCGGTCCCGTTCGGGGCGGTCTTTTTCTGCTCGGTTCAAGTTGACCTTGTCCACTTTACCGGGGAAGATCTCCGTGCGAATCCGCAGCCCCCCGCTCCCACCACACACTCCCGGAGGCAGTCCCCATGAGACCCAAGGCTCTCCTCGTGGCCGCGGCCACGGCGCTGGCGCTGGCCGCCTGCCACGCCGCCGACGCGACCGGCCCAGGCGCCGCCCGCCAGCCCGCGCCGCCGAGCATGGACGGCAACGGACAGTTCGGTTCCGGCGGCTACACCGCGCCCCCGGACACCACGCCACACCCGTAGTCCCGCGCGCCGCTCAGGCGAGTGCGACCGCCTTGACCGCCGGCTCGCGCAGCGACGCGACGAGCGCGGCGGCGAGGCGGTCGGCCGGCCCCGCGCCGCTCCCCGACCGCGCCGCGGCGAGATCCGGTGCCGGGTTCGGGTGCTGCACCGCCTCCAGGAGGTCGCTGGCCCGGCTCAGCACGGTCGCTTCGCTCCGCTCGCGCGCGGCGTCGGCGGCGCGCTGCGCGATGCTGGCCGCCAGGGGCCAGTCGCCGAGCGACACCGCGCCATACGCCAGCTCCAGCAACGCCGTGGCGGCGGTCTCGCGCGTAACCAGCAGCGGGTCGAGAGCGTCGGTGGCGCGCCAGACCGCGTCGAACGCCGCGCGATCGCCGCACCCCCCGGCCGCGCGGCCGATGTTCCCCAGCACCTGCATGCGGTCGTCGGGGCTCGGGAAGTGGCTGAGCAGCGCCTCGAAGACGTCGAGCGCCCGCTGGTAGTAGCCGTCGTCCATCCACCAGTACGCCACGTCGTGCGCGAGCTTGCACAGACGCCCGGGCGACTGGCCGTACGCGTCGAGCGCGCCACGGGCGTGCAGCTCGGCCTCGGCGCGGTTCCCCTCCTCGGTGGCGATGATGAACAGGTCGTGCAGCGCCATCCCCTCCTGCTCGCGCAGGCGCCAGCGCCGGCTGACGCGAAGCGAGCGGGTGTGCAGCTCCCTGGCCTCGGGGTACCGGCCGGTCTCCACGCAGAGGTTCCCCAGGCCGGTGAGCGCCCGCGCCTGCGCCTCCCAGTCGCGCTGCGCCACCGCCAGCTTGAGCGCGCGCTTGAGCCACCGCTCGCCCCCGCGCGGGTCGCCGTGGCGCCGCATCAGCCGCCCCACCAGCCAGGCGTAGCGCGGATGCTCGGGCGCCGCGCGCGCCGCCGCCTCGGCGAAGGCGAGGGCGGCGCGGATGGCGCCGCGCCCCAGCGCCCAGTCGGCCACGCACACGCACGCCCAGGAGAGCCGCCCCGCGCCGGGGTTGGGCCCCGCCAGCTCGCCCACCACCACCGCCAGCGGAAAGCGCGCCTCGGGGTCGAAGGGCGCGGTGAGCAGGCGGCGCTCCCACTCCTGCATGTAGGCGGGGTCGAACATCCCCGCGCGCCGCTGCTCGGGCTCGCCCGTCCACAGGGTGACGCTCCGCAGCACCTGCCAGACGGCGAAGGCCATGTCGGCCGGGAGCTCGGCGAGCGCGGCGGGGGGGATGGCCACGCCGGGGGGGAAGGCGGGCGCGGTGCCGTCTTCGCTGGGCGAGCGGGCGGGCTCGGGAGACATTATCCCTCCGGGACGAGGCGATGGAGACCGGTGTATTCCTTTTGCGGCACATTCTAAGCGCTGGAGAGGTGTACGTCCACAGAGTGAGTCGACCGCTCCCGAGGGGCCACAGGTAGTTTGTTCCACGGCACTTGTGCGGCGAAATCGGACAAAGTAATCTACCTCCGGTTCGTCCACTGTGTACAGGTGTATCCGATTTGTCGCCGGCGGTGCGCCAATGTCCGAACGAGCGGTCACCAGCCTGGAGCGCCTGCGCGAGACCGTGGCCCTGCGCGTACAGGCCACCTCGCTGCGCACGGTGGCGCGGCAGGTGGGGATGAGCCCCGCGGGGCTGGAGAAGTTCCTGGCGGGCGAGACGCCCTACTCGCGCAGCCGGCAGCGGCTGCAGGAGTGGTGGGTGCGCGAGGCGTCGCGGCCGCGCTCGGACCTCTCGGCCGAGGGGGTGGAGGTGGCGATCGGGGCGCTGGTGCGCGACCTCCCCCCCGAGCACCGGGTGGAGGCGATCGGCCGGGTGGTGGCGGCGCTGCGCCGCCTCTACGCGGCCGAGGACGCGCCGGAGCCGGAGTGGCTGGCGCAGCTCGCGGAGGCCTGGCCCGCGGAGGGGGGCGGCGAGCCGGACGAGGGGTGAGCCCGGGGTGGCCGGGGGCCGGCGCGGCGGGTACATTGCGGGCCCGGCGCGGCTTTCGCGGGAGCGGCGCGCGTGGGTTCCTCGGGGCACTGAAATCCGACGCGGGGGAGGCAGGGGAATGGCGACACGGAACGCGAGCGCCGTCTGGGAAGGCGGGCTGAGGGGCGGCAACGGGCGGTTCGAGGGGGAGAGCGGGGCGATCGCCGCGAAGTACGACTTCGGCTCGCGCTTCGGCGAGGCGGGGGGCACCAACCCCGAGGAGCTGCTGGCCGCGGCCGAGGCGGCGTGCTTCAGCATGGCGCTCGCCGCGGGGCTGGAGAAGGCGGGGCACGCCCCCACCCGGGTGGAGACGAAGGCCGCCTGCACGGTGGAGAAGGTGGGCGAGGGCTTCCAGATCACCTCCATCCGCCTGCGCACCACGGCGAACGTGCCGGGGATCGACGACGCGGCCTTCCAGGAGATCGCGGCCGGCACCAAGAGCGGGTGCCCGGTGAGCAAGGCGCTGGCGGCGGTCGACATCCAGCTCGAGGCGACGCTGGAGCCCGGCGCGAACAGCTGATACCGATTTGCCGAGGACCGTTCTGGATTCCAGTCTCTGACGGAAGGCCTCACACGGAGTCAACGGAGTCAACGGAACTCATCTCCGCTGACTCCGTGTGAGCCCTTCTGTTCAAGGACCTGATCCTGAACGAAACTCTGCAGTGCGGTACGACGGCGGCTCTCGCGAGAGAGCACGGAGGCGCAGGGGAGACCGCTCTCCCCTGCGCCTTCGCGTTCATCCTGCTCCGCCCGGCGGCTACTGCAGGGCGGAGGTCTGGAGGTTCACGGTCCAGATCCACTCCTGCTTGCTCTTGGAGATGTGGATCAGCACCTCGGGGGCGTCGCCCACGCGCACCCGGATGTACCGGTAGCGCGCGGGGACCACGATGGTGTAGTCGGCGCGCGAGCCCTCGCGGTTGCGCACCTCGAGCCCCGCGCGGCTGGGGACGAACTCCTCCCCGCGGAAGCCGGTGACCGCCTGCACGCTCGCCTGCTGCGCATCCTCGCGGATCCACACCTGCGCGATCCCCACGCTCTGCACCGAGGCGAAGGTGAGGGTGACGTCCGGCCCCGCCGGGAGGAAGCGCACCGTGCGCGACATCCCCGGCTTGACCGTCTCGCGCGGCGGGCGGGGGGCCGCGCGCGGGGCCTCCGCCGCGGGGGGCGGCGGGACCACGGCTCCCCCCGGCTCCGGCTCCGGGGCCGGGGCCGGGGGGAGCGTGCGCGCGGGGGTGAGCGGCGCAGGGTCCAGCTTCGGGCGCTGGCCGAGCTGCTCCAGCACCCACCGCGCGGCGGGGCCCGGCTCGCGGCCGGCGGCGCGCACGATGCCCTGCGCGATGATGGCGCGCCCGGGCTCGGTGGCCAGCCCGCCGCCCACCATCAGCACCACGGCGGCGGCCGCCTTCATCCACGGCGTCCCCATGGGGGCGCCGGAGGGACGGCGGAAGCGGGCGCGCTCCATGGCCGACTGCGCCGCGGCGCGGCGGTCCGGGTCGGGGGCGCCCAGGTCGAGCACCGAAAACCACTCGGCGGCCTGCGCCGAGCTGCGGCGCAGGTCGGCGGCGCGGGCGGCGCACTCCGCGCAGGTGCGCAGGTGCACGCCGCCCAGGCGCATCCCCTCGTGGTCCAGCGCGTGGTCGATGTATCGCAACAGGTCGTCGTCACCCAGGTGGCGCGACCCGGTCAGCAAACTCATTTCAGGCTCTCCGAGGTTGGAGCGAGCTCACCCGCCAGCTTGTTCAGCGCGCGGGCGATCATGGTGCCCACCGACCCCGTGGTCGTGCCGACCGCGTCGGCGATCTCGTGGTGGGCGAAGCCCTCTTCCCTCATCAGGAGCACGGTCCTCTCCTTCCACGACAGCCGCTCCAGCGCGGCACGCACCAGCCGGCGCCTCTCGGCGCTCTCGGCCGCCGCGTCGGGGCGCGGACCGGCGTCGCCCATGGGCGCGCGGTCCGGCGACCCGGCCAGCAGGGTGATCCACCGGGCGCGGGAGCGCGCGTTGTCGCGCACCACGTTGGTGGCCACCGCGAACAGCCATGCCCGCACGTGCCGGTCCTGCGGCGGCCGTTCCACCAGTCGGACGAACGCTTCCTGCGCCGCGTCCGCAGCCAGGTCCGAGTCGCCGGTGAGGCGCACCAGGTACCTGTAGAGGCCGTCGTAATGCTGCTGGAAGAGCTGGGTAACGTTCAGCCGCTCTTCCGAGGGGGGCGTTCCGGAGGTCAACTGCGAAGCGTCCGTTGGTGGCGTGCGCTTCCCGGGGCCGCCGTGTAACGCGCGTTACGGCGCGTTTCTGACCGGGGCGGCGCAGGGTGGCGGGTGATGTATGGTGGAGGCCGGGAACCGGCAGGCCGGCTGGATGAAGGATACACGGGACGGAGGAATGGGGACAGGGGATCGCGTACATGGTCTGCATCACCCTGAAAACGTCGGCTCGCGTGCGCGCGCCGCCGCGCACCGGCCGGCGCCGCGATCCGGCGGGTTCGCGCCCGCTCCGACCGCGACGGCGCGTTCCGGCGGCGGGCTGGCGCGCCCCGGCGGAGCGGCGCGACATTGCACCTGCCTCGTTCAGCCGCAGCTTCCGCATCTCCCTCCTCCCCGGAGACCCGTCCATGGAGCGTACGCGGTTCATCGAGCACGGGGGGCACCGCATCCTCCTGCTCGACTACTCCGACATCCAGCGCGGCGACGAGGCCGTGGCCGCCATCCAGCGGTCGATGGAGGTGGTGCGCACGCAGCCGCCCGGCTCGCTGCTGGTGATGACGGTGGTGCGCGGCGCCCGCTACAACTCCGCCGTGCTGCAGGCGCTCAAGGAGCTGGCCGCCCACAACGCCCCGTACGTGAAGGCCAGCGCGCTGGTGGGGATGGGCGGGCTGCACCGCATCGCCTACCAGGCGGTGATCCTGTTCTCCCGACGCAAGATCCAGACGTTCGACACCGAGGCGCAGGCGCTGGACTGGCTGGTGCAGCAGGCATAGCCGCACCCTCCGCGCCTTCGTCCGCACACCGCGGGATGCGATGAGAACCACGACCGTGCTGCTCGCCGCGCTCCTGGCCCTGGGCGCCCGCCCGGCGGCGGCGCAGGAGCCCCTCCGGCAGGAGCTCGCCCTGCAGCTCCTGGAGGCGATGCGCGTGCCGGAGCAGATCCGGGCCTCGATGGCCCTGGTGGCCGCCACGCAGGCGCGGATGAACCCCGACCTCCCCGGGCTGGAGGCGCTGCTGCGCGAGTTCCTCGCCCGCTACGTCACCTGGGACGCGCTGAAGACCGAGTACGCCGGGCTCTACGCGGGCGCCTTCACCGAGGAGGAGCTGCGGGAGATGACGGCCTTCTACCGCACGCCCACCGGCCAGAAGCTGGCGCGCGCGACGCCCCAGCTCTCCCGCCTGGGCGCGGAGCTCGGCGAGCGGGTGATGCGCGCGCACGCCGCCGAGCTGGAGGAGATGATCGCCCGGCGGGCCGCCGCCGCCGCGCCGCCCTGAGAGGGTGTTGCTGAACCCGTTCTTCGGACACCTTGGGTGTCATCCTGAGGCCCGGCCACGTGGAATCAGCGTTCGCTCCGATGGCGGCAGGGCCGTGAGGATCTGATTGCGGCCACGCCAGGGCCGGCTGCGGAAGCTCGCGCGGAAGCCGCGGCCTCACGTTCACTCGTCGATGCCACGCAGGAAAAGCCGGGCATCGACGAGGGCCGGCGTGGACGCGGCGATCGTGCGGGCTTCCGCGGCGGGCTCCTGCGCATTCCTCGGCCAGATCCTCACGGCCCTGCCGTCTGCAGCGCTGACGCCAGGATCGTGGCCGGGCCTCAGGATGACACCCGTGGTGCCGCGGAATGGGCGCGTTTAGCAACACCCTCTGAGGCCACGCCTGAAGAAAAAGATTCGTCTC
>JBJMPM010000368.1:0-3629 GCA_045803205.1 Longimicrobiaceae bacterium | reverse complement strand
GGAGCCCAGCGCCAACGCGCAGCGTCCGGAGGTGATCTACATCCCGACGCGGCCCGGGTGCGAGTTCCAGCCGTACCAGATCGAGGTGAAGGCGGGCGGCGTCCGCGGCTGACGCGAGCGCCGGGCCCCTGAGGCTCGATCGACGAGGAGGGGCGTCCCCGCAGGTCGGGGGGCGCCCTTCCCGCGTCATACAGTTTCGACTGATTGGACAAGCCTGGTAAAAAGCGTGAGACGATCTGTTGCTGGAGTGCGCGGGGGCGCGGGCGCGTGTACATTGCGCGGCTCCCGGGGATGGCCACAGCAGCTCTCACCCAGAGGCACAGGGGAACGGAATGGGCGACGCGGAGGCGCTCAAGCGCAGGGCCGCCGAGCGCGCGGCGGAGTGGATCCGCGATGGCATGACGCTGGGGCTCGGCACCGGCTCCACCGTGCGCCACCTCCTCGACGTGATCGCCGAGCGGCGCGCGGGCGGAGAGTGGGGCGGCGTGGTGGGGGTCCCCACCTCGGTCAACACCGAGCGGCGGGCGCGCGCGCTCGGCATTCCCCTGGCCACCCTCGCCGAGCGGCCGCGCATCGACCTCACCATCGACGGGGCCGACGAGGTGGACCCGGCGCTGCGGCTGATCAAGGGCCTGGGCGGCGCGCTGCTGCGCGAGAAGATCGTGGCGGCGGCGAGCGCGGCGCTGGTGATCGTGGCCGACGACAGCAAGGTGGTGGAGCGGCTGGGGACGCGCGCGCCGCTCCCGGTGGAGGTCGATCCCTTCGGCGAGCCGGTGCAGCCCGGCTTCCTCCGCTCGCTCGGGTGCGAGCCGGCGCAGCGGCGCGGGGCCGACGGCGCGCCCTTCGTGACCGACGGGGGGAACCACGTGCTCGACTGCCGCTTCCCCGGCGGGATCGCCGACCCCGAGGGGGTGGAGCGCGCGCTGGCGCTCCGCCCGGGGATCGTGGAGAGCGGGCTCTTCCTGGGGATGGCGACCGCGGCGGTGATCGCGGGGGCCGACGGGGTGCGGGTGATGCGGCGCGAGGAGGCGGGCCGATGAGCGCGGTGAAGCTGGCGCCCTCGATCCTCTCGGCCGACTTCACGCGGCTGGGGGAGCAGATCCGCGAGGCCGAGGAGGGCGGGGCGGACTGGATCCACGTGGACGTGATGGACGGGCACTTCGTCCCCAACCTCACCATCGGGCCGCTGGTGTGCGAGGCGGCGCGGCGCGCGTCGCGGCGGGTGATCGACGTGCACCTGATGATCGAGCACCCGGAGCGCTACCTGGAGGCCTTCGCGAAGGCGGGCGCGGACCAGCTGACCGTGCACGTGGAGGCCTGTACCCACCTGCACCGCACCGTGCAGCAGATCCGCGAGCTGGGGGTGAAGCCGGGGGTCACGCTGAACCCGGCCACGCCGGTGGAGAGCCTGGCCGAGATCCTCCCCTACGTGGACCTGGTGCTGGTGATGTCGGTGAACCCGGGCTTCGGCGGGCAGTCGTACATCCCCACCAGCACCGCCAAGATCGCGAAGGTGCGGCGGATGCTCGACGAGCTGGGCCGGGGCGACGTGGAGCTGGAGGTCGACGGCGGCATCGTTCCCGCCAACGCGCACGCGGTGGTGGCGGCGGGGGCGACGGCGCTGGTGGCGGGGTCCGCGGTCTACAACGCGCACGCGTCCGTCGCCGAGAACCTGCGGCGGCTGCGCGAGGCGGCGGAGGGAACTGAAGTGCCTAGTGCCTAGTGCCTAGTGCCTAGTGCCTAGTGCCCAGTAACTCATGCCGGACTGCATGTAGTTCCTTGGCACCAGGGACTTGGCACCAGGCACTTCGTCGTGACGGTGGACCGCTCCCGGCGCGCCGATTATCTTCATCGGGCCGCCGGGATGGTGGAACTGGTAGACACAAGGGACTTAAAATCCCTCGGGCGCGAGCCCGTGCGGGTTCGATCCCCGCTCCCGGCACTGAAACGGATCGTCTCACGCGGAGACGTGGAGGCATGGAGAGACTCTCTCCGTGCCTCCGCGTCTCTGCGTGAAATCGTTTTTCTTGACAGGCGGTGGGGCGATGCTGCATTTTGCAGCATCCAACATACGTCCTGAAAGGTTAGGAAAGCCGTCGGGGGCGGGCGCGGTGGGGGCGCCGGGCCCACGGCGGAGACTTGCCGTGCCCCTCCCCTTTGGCTACCTTCCGACCTCCGAACGGACCCCTCCGGGCACGTTTCCCGGCCGAAATCCACGCCGCCCCGGGTCCGCTTCTTTCCGCAGAGCCTTCGCGCTCGGCCGCACCTCAATCCGCGCACAGCCCCGGTTTGTCGCCCCGCGCCCTCGCGCGCGCGGACGGGCCGGCGGGCGCAGCAGCGATTCTTCTTCCGCCCGGACGAGCAGGGCGGCCCCTCACGGGAGGATGGATGGGCCTACTCGAAAAGTGCAGCCGCTACACCCGCGCGCGCGAGGTCCAGGCGTCGGGCTTCTACCCCTACTTCATTCCCATCGAGGAAAGCCACGACACCGAGGTGGTGATCGACGGCAAGCGGAAGATCATGGTGGGCTCCAACAACTACCTGGGGCTCACGCACCACCCCTACGTGCTGGAGAAGGCGCGCGAGGCGCTCTTCCGCTACGGCACCGGTTGCACCGGGAGCCGCTTCCTGAATGGCACGCTGGACCTGCACGTGGAGCTGGAGGAGCGGCTGGCGGAGCTGATGGGCACCGAGGCCGCGCTGGTGTTCAGCACCGGCTACCAGACCAACCTGGGGGTGATCGCCACCTTGGTGGGGCGCGGCGACCACCTCTTCCTGGACAAGCTGAACCACGCCAGCATCGTCGACGGCGCCTCGCTGATCTACGGCACCGTGCACCGCTACGCGCATGGCGACCTGGGCGCGCTGGAGCGGCAGCTCCAGGCGGTCCCCGAAAAGGCGCACAAGCTGGTGGTGACCGACGGCGTGTTCAGCATGGAGGGCGACATCGCCGACCTCCCGGCGATCGCGGCGCTGGCCGAGCGGTACGACGCCGAGCTGATGGTCGACGACGCGCACTCGATCGGCGTGCTGGGGGCCGACGGGGCGGGGACGGCCTCGCACTTCGGGATGAGCGACCAGGTGCTGCTGACCATGGGCACCTTCTCCAAGAGCTTCGCGTCGATCGGCGGCTTCGTGGCGGGGCCCGAGCCGATCCTGCACTACCTCCGCCACCATGCGCGGGCGCTCATCTTCAGCGCCAGCATGCCCCCGGCCTCGGTGGCCACCGTGCTGGCGGCGCTGGAGGTGATGCGGCGCGAGCCGGAGCGGCGCGAGAACCTGTGGCGGGTGACGCGGCGGATGCAGGAGGGGCTCAAGGAGCTCGGCTTCGACATCGGCGGGAGCGAGACGCCGGTGATCCCGGTGGTGATCGGGGAGATGGAGGACACCTTCGCCATGTGGAAGGCGCTCTTCGACGCCGGCGTGTTCACCAACCCGGTGATGCCGCCCGCGGTCCCCGAGAGCCAGTGCCGCCTGCGCATCTCGATGATGGCCACGCACACCAACGACCACGTGGACGCGGTGCTGGAGGCGTTCGCCACCATCGGCCGCGCGATCGCCGTCATCTGACGGATTCGTCTTCACGCAGAGACGCGGAGACACGGAGAGAGCAACGCATCCCTCTCCGT
>JBJMPM010000272.1:0-22626 GCA_045803205.1 Longimicrobiaceae bacterium | reverse complement strand
ACTCGCAACGTGTATTCCCCCGCGGCAAGCTGGGGTAGGGGCACTGCGCTCAAACGACGCGCTCACGTCACCCGCAACCCGCTCACGCTCTTCCAGATGCCGCGCCAGGGCAATGCTGTCACCGCGGTGAATAACCGAGGTTGATGGCTGCATCCTCGTTAATTCTCCAAGAACGTTCACGGTTAATTCTTCAAGAACATTCACGGGCACAGGGGCGTTCTCCCGGCTTCGGCGATCTGCGCAACTACGAGCTGCTGGTGCAGGCCGGCTTCACCCCGGAGCAGGCGATCCAGATCATGACGCTGAACGGCGCGCGCATCCTGCACGAGGAGGCCCGCATCGGCTCCATCGCGCCGGGGAAGGCGGCCGACCTCGTCGTGATCCGCGGCGACCCCATCGCCACGCCCTCGCGGATCTACGAGGTCACCACCGTCTTCCGCGACGGCGTCGGCTACGACTCCGCGCGGCGGCGAGGGGGAAGGTGGGCGTGTTCTGACACCTCGCCGCGGTGGCGCGCAGTGATCCTCGTCGCGCGCCACCCTCTCTGCGGATGTCGTCGTTTTCGCGGCGTGGTGATGCGGGACTCACCGCGCCGATCAAGGTGGATCAGGCTTCAGCTTCCACTCCCTTGTGTGTTGCAGACAGGGTTGCACGAGGTCGTGCAGCCCAAAAACCCCAGCGACGTTTTGAAGCCGTACGACTTCACGCCGTGTTTGCACGCCAACAAGGCCACCGCGACGCATGCTGCAGCCGCAACGAGTATCGTTGCGCCACAAATCAACAATAATGCAGCGGCAATGTCTATTACGACGATAATCACCGCCGGAGCAACAACCACAACAGCAGCCGCTGCACCATGCGTGACGGTCATGCGCTCTGAACGTTCCGGGTCGAACAACCGGCCGATCGCGATCCCAGTCGCCGCCGCACCACTATGCGTGACGGTGAACGTCATGTGTTCTGAACGTTTCGGGTCGAACAACCGGCCTGCGATCACAGACACGTTCGTTTCCGGGATGGCGTGCTCCGTCAGGGTGATCTCGAACGGTCCTTCGGGCGGCTGTTGAACACCGTTGAGAAAGACGCCATATCGGTTTCCCGACAGTTGGCGCAGTGTAAGCGCGTTGGCATACGCCTTCTCGACGGTTACGCACAGATCGGAGATGTCCCCCGAGGGCGACACCTGGTACCCGCAGAAGTTCGCGTCCGACGTGAATGCACCTGCCGGAATGCGCACGTCGAATCTGGCGTCCAAGCTGATTGCGTGGCCGGTGCTCGGGACGGTCGCGTCTACACGTAGAAATCTTGCATCCCCTGTTTCGGTCCCGTTGTCGGAGCATGCGCCTACGGCGCCGGCGACGCCTGCGCCCGCACCGAGTACGGCGGCTGAATGCAGAAACTCCCTCCTGCCCAGACTGATGCTGATCGATTTCATGAGCTTCCTCCTCGTTCTCGGATAGACTCGCTGGTACAAGGGAAACGGGGATATCGATGAGCCGGACCGACAGGAGCGCGCGTCCTCTACCTCCCCTTCAGCGGATGGACGTAGCTGATTCCTCCAGAGAAGCGATCGAGCTTGTGGACCGCGGCCAGGAGCGAGAGACGCCACAGGCGGAGGCGGACGGCGGCGTTCAGACGATCGGAGTCATGCTCGACCAGGAGCGTCGTCCAGGTCACCGGGGTGATGGAGACGCCGCCGAAGACGCCCGTGAACTGTCGGCCCTGAACGCGGAGCGACGACCAGTCTCCCCCATAGCCCAGGTGAAGACCCACCGTGCCCAGGATCGGAACAGGCCTCACCACCTTCGAGGCGGTCACGTATTCGGCATGGGCGATCCGTGTCCCCACGATGTCGTGGATGCCCACGACGACGGCCGGCGTGCGTGAACCCTCCTCCACCAGGCGCAGGCGCAGGCTCACCATGCGGTCGCCGAGCGCCTGTTGGGACTGCCCCCAGGCGCGGGTGAGACGGAGCCCGACCTCCAGGAAGGGGAGCCAGCCGATGCTGACGAACTGAATCAGCGCGGGATGCCCCGGTAGCGGTACCTTGGTGATGTCGTGATAGCGCCTGTCGACGTAATTCAACCCGACCGTCACCGTCCCGTCGGGCGGCATGGTGGCGGTGGGAACCGTGACCAGTCCCGTGGTCCCGGTGAGTGAAGGGCCAAGCGGCGGATCGGTCGACTCCGCGGCCGCCGACTCAGCCGTGCGCGTGGCGTAGGCGCTCCCGACGCGGTCCGGGTGAAAGCGGCCGACCAGATCCTCCAGCCGGTTGCCGGTCCGGTAGCGCCGGCCGACCGGTACGAAGTCCCGGTAGCGGTACTCCCAGTGGAATGCATCCGCTGCCCGGAGGCGAGCCGGCCCCAGCGCCGCGTACCTGGCCGGCAGGAGAGGAACCTGCAGCACCGCGCCGCCGGTCCCTCCCGCTTCGCTTCTCGTCACGAACCAGCCGATCTCCACTTCGCCGAACCGCCGCACCAGCTCCAGGCGCACGCCTCGCTCGGTGTCCAGGAACGTCCCTGCCATCGCCTGCACGCGGACGTCGTACCGGGGGCTCCACCAAGCGGCATCGGCGAGCAGCGTCCGTGACTGCATCGGCGTGCGGGTCCACCCCTCCCGCCCATAGGCAACGCCGCCCGTCCGGCCGATCTCGGCTCCCACCGACCATCGTCCGTCTAGGGAGTACGCCCTGCCCTCCAGGTCCAGGCCATAACGGTCCGGCGTGAACGTGCCCAGCGTTGCCGACACAAACACGTTCCGCGGCAGCCGAACGGTCTGGTTGAGGGTTACCAGGGCCGGCCGGACCCGCGACTCTCCGGTGGGAACGTCGTCCTGGAGCGTGATCAGGGTCTGCGCCGAAACGCTCAGCCCGTGTCGTAGCGCAACCCGGAGTTCCGGCGCCAGCCCTGTTCTCGAGGCCACGGGGTTGTCGCCGTCGCCGAATACCGCTTCGAGCCAGGGGTGAACCGCCACGTCGAACCGCCCGAAGGACGGCCGGGCGACCGGAGCGTGCAGCAGCGCCGGGGGGAGATCGGAAACGTCCAGCGAGGCGGTGGGCTGGGGGGATGGGACGGCGGATCCCCGGGTGAGAGTTGAAGAATCCATCCCTCCCGGCGTGGCGTAGCGCAACGCGACGAGCGGAATCGCGCGGTCGGTCGCGACCAGGACGAGCTCCTGTCCCGCGTCCAGCTCCGGCCAGACGAGCTCGGCGGCTTGGCGAAGTGCCCGTCGCTCGTCCCGGTAAAGCGTGTTCTCGAAAGCCACGAACAGGCGCTGTCCGTCGAGAACCGCCGCGACGTTCGCGAAGCCGCGGCGAGTCATCGAGGCGGCGGCTCGCACGGCGAGGTCAGGCTGGTCGGGGGGAATAGGGGTGATCGTGCTGTCCGCGGCTACAGGCGGCAGGCTTGCGGCCGCGGGAACCTGGGCGGCAATCCCGTTAGCTCCGATGCACAATGCGACCGTGCAGAGGAAGGAACGAACCGAGCGGGTGACTCGCATGCGTGTCGTTCCTGTCCGAGGCCAGGGTGGCGATGATGCCTTGTACGAGTCGGTCGTGCTCCAGCAGCGAGGCCCTGAGCCGGGCCAGCATGATGGCGGCTGTGTTCGGATGTACTCCCACCAATTCTGCGAGCTGGCGCGTCGTCACGTTCCGTGGTTGATCGGCATACAGCCAGATCGCCCAGAACCACCTCTGCAGCTCAACTTTGTGTTTGTGGAAGATCGTGTTGACCGTAACGCTGAACGAGTACCTGCACAGGTTGCAGTGTCGCCGGCCTTCGGCCGGCATGGGCGACGACTTTGCGACCCCGCACCGCGGGCAGACGGGCCTTCCTCGCCAGCGAAGTTGTTCCAGCAGCGACAGGCAACTGACTTCGTCGGGGAAGAGACGGTAAATTCTGTCGAGATCCATTTTGGGCCATCATCGGTTTGGCTTCTGCCAAAGGCATGGTAGCCGCGTGTGTGGGTTGGATACAATGGAACGGGCTACCGTTAGGTAGGCTAACGGGATAAGCGGCCCGGCGGGCGATGGCGAGACACTTGGGCCGTCAAAGGGGAAACGGTGTCCACGCCGGGTGAAAGTCTGACACTTTGGCGGTCGAAAATCTGACAGCCCGGAAGAGGGGGACGAGCCCGGGATCGTCGTTGCAGGGTCTCCTCCCCCTGCGCGGAACGCTCAGGGCGGACGGAAACTACGTGATCCTCCACGCCGCTCCGATGGATTCCATCCCGTATGCTGCGATACCGCGAACTGGGTGGATTCGCAGGTCGGGCAGATCTTCAGCCGCCAGGATTCCGTCGCTGCACCAGGCAAACGAAGCGTGCCACCGCCAGCGGGTGGTGGCACGCTTGAGGAGAACCGCGGGAGGATGGACGGGCGTGTTCGACTGGAACGTGTACTACAACACCTACGACTATCTCCCGGACGAGACCAACCGCGTCACCGGCTTCACCGTCGATCCGCAGCGAATCCCCCTGACCATCCGCCGCTGAGTGCAGCGCTGCTCTTACAGTGACACAGGGCTACGGTTCATATCCGACTCCGCGGCTGCGCGACGCGGCGCGGGGAAGGTGGTGGTGGGACGGTCCCAATATGGCTCCGCGAATCCGATCATATCAGAGATTGTTGGACAGACTCGGTGACGACGAGCCAGTCATCAACGTGCCCAGTCAAAAAGGCCTCTGCGGCTAGTTTAAGCGCTTTCATCGCTATGTAGTGGTAGTCCTCGTCGCGACCTGGTCGGCTTGCCACTGACTCTATGGCGAGTTAGTTTATACCAACTATAAGGGTGGAAGCGCTAACTCGAATTATCCAGCAGAGTGGCGAACTCCACCCAAGTGACGCGAAGCCCGGTGAGGATCCGCGCCACGACCTTCATCGTGGGGTTTCGCCGTCCCCGCTCCACGTCGCCCAAGTAGTTGGCCGTGACGCCTGATCGCTGGGCTGCCTCTTCGATCGTGTGGCCGCGGTCGTTGCGGAGACGGCGGAGGACGGCGCCGAACGGCGGGTCGGAATCGTAGCGGGCCATAGGCGGCACACGCTACCGAACGCAAGCACGCACGTCCACCAACTATCAGGGTGGAACCAACGCGGAGGCAACGGTGCGAACCAGAGGCGAGAACGGCGAGACTGTTTCAGCGATGCGGATGCTCGAAATGCTGGCCGATCGCTTCGGTGCCTTCGAAGTGATCGCGTCCACATCGCTGGAGTTGTCGCGCAAGCATCCTGACGAGTGTCTGCCGATGGACAGGAGGACGGCGGAGGCGATCCTGGAGTTCGGGGACGACCTGCGGCAGGCCGCCACCGCCCTCAGTTGAGTCGAGCATCACAACCGATTAGGAGTGCGACTCCGAGCGCTGATCTCCATTGCGACTGCCCGTTCTCCTCGCCGCCTTCCTGCGGCTGCGCTCGGCCAGCATGTCGACGATCACGCCGGCGATCAGCAGCAGGCCGCCCGCCGAGCTCGCCGCGATGGGGACGAACCCGTCGCCGAAGCGTGCCACGGCGGTGTGCGTGCCCCACCAGCCGAATAGCAGCAGCAGCACGCCGGCCGCCGCGAGGATCATCGCGAGCACCCGCATCACGGTTTTGCTCCGCCCCAGATGTGGATCGTGCAGGTGAACTCGCCGGGATCGTGCGCACGGATCGTGATCGCGATCGGGATGACGCTCCTGCCCTGATACTCCGGCCTGGCGGAGTACTGGGTGACCTCCCCCTTGTCCACCATCGGCCCGATGACCTCGTTTTCGATTCGCGCCTTCAGGGCTGCCACTCCGATCGGTACGTAGAGGATGTTCGGGGCGATGTCCTCGCCACCGAAGTCCAGCGGAAACAGGAACGCCTTCTCCAGGCCGCCGCGACGGAACAGCTCCTCGGCCTTCTCCCGCGAGTCGATGGCGGAAAAGTCCCGTGTGCCCACGGTGGAATCGTTCGTCATCCGCCCATCGCTCCCCGCGACCTGCTGAACGCGCGAGCAATCGGCGCTCGGCCCTGCCTGTGTCTGCAGCGCGGTCGCCGGAGCGAGAAGGGCCATCATCAACCACACGTGCTTCATCTGCCTCTCCGGAATTCATAAGAAAGTCGCGCAACAGGTCTCACGCAGAGCCGCTGAGATACGGAGAGCCGATGCGAACTCTCTGTGTCTCCGCGGCTCTGCGTGAGGCGCTTTCAGGGGTTCTCCAGCCACGCACCGTCGAAGGCGACCACGCGGGCGAAGGCTGCCTCGCCGCCCTGGAACTTCCAGGGGAAGCAGCCGATGATCAGCCGGAGGGTCTGGAGCTCCGGGGTGCTGATCTCGCCGCCCTGGTTCTCGGCGTGCGCCGTGTTCGCCGTTTTCACGCGGCGAATTCGATCACCGGCGCTTCGATCGTGCGCGTCGGGGTACGCCGTTCCGAGAAGATCTGGTGGAGCCGCTCGACGGTCTCCGGCGCGAAGAATCGCTCGCCGGTCTCTACGTTCACACGCGCAGGCACATGCTCGACGATCACGAGTTCTCCCTCGTTCTCGATCGTGTAGGTGACGAGCTGATCCACGATTAGATCGTCCATGCTCTCAAATGCGCTCGTGGAAATCTTCTGGAATGTCATCGAAGTCTTCCGCCATGTGGATGAGTCCGCGCGCGCTACCAGGCTCTCGCGGCAGACGCTTGGTCGTTCCGATCCATCCGCGTCTCCGCGCGATCTCAAAAACCTTTTCGAGTTCTTCCGGTGTCATCATTGGCGCGAACTGCCCAAACGCCCACTTCCCCTTCATCTTCGGTCGTCGCGCGATCATGTAGTAGCAGAGCCGGAATTCCACGCGCCCATCGTCAAACCTGAGCTTCTGGAAACAGAACGCCTTGGTGTCGTTCGACGGCGCGACGAACACCTCCTCATCCTCAACCTCATAGTTCAGCGGCGCACCGTCGATCGTTTTACGGCGCGACTTCTTGCCAAGTCTCGAAGGTAGTGGCGGATGCATCGGTCACCTCCTCGGGATGATTGCCATCCACTTACGGGTTCTCCGGCCAGGCGCCGTCGAAGGCGACCACGCGGGCGAAGGCGGCCTCGCCGCCCTGGAACTTCCAGGGGAAGCAGCCGATGATCAGCCGGCGGTTCTGGATCTCCGGGGCGCTGATCTCGCCGCCCAGGTTCTCGATGTGCATGCAGTTGTGGCCGAACAGCTTGTTGTGCGTGAGCTGGTAGTCCTCGTCGGGGAAGAGCTTCGCCACCCCCTCGGGGCCGCCGAACTTGGCCTCGGCCCTGGCGCGCACGCGGTCGCAGTGGCCGTGCATCCCCTTCCCCAGGAAGCGGCCGATGGGCAGGTCCATCGGGTGGTCGGTGCTGACCACGTCCACCCCCCAGATGTGGATCTCCTTCTCCAGCAGCCAGGGCACCATGTCGGGGTGCGCGCCCGGGTGCATGTGGATGTACTTCTCCTCGTCGGCCTCGTCGCCCCACTGCGCGTAGCGGTGCCAGCCGGTGTGCAGGATCAGGATGTCGCCCTTCCGCACCTCCACCCGGTCCTCGATCATCTTCGGCGTGTAGACGGCGAGCTCGTCGATCTCGTCGGTGAGGTTCACGACCACGCCGGGGCCGCAGAGCCACTCCATCGGGATCTGGTCGATCGTCATCCCCTTGGTCACGAAGTGCCGCGGCGCGTCCAGGTGCGTGCCCATGTGGTTGGACGTCTGGATGTACTGCGCGTTCACGCCGTGCTCCGCCTTGCGCTTGATGTACTTCACCTCGAAGGGCGGATAGTAGGGCCAGAACGGCGCCTGCTCGTTCAGCGGCTGCGACAGGTCGTAGATCTTCATCGTTCTCCGGATGGTTCGTGTTGGAAAAGTCTCTCCGTGCCTCTGCGTCTCTGCGTGAGACCTGCCGTTGCGGTCACTCCGGCAGCGCGTCGATCCTCCAGAGCCCGAGCCGCTTGCCGCGGTAGCGCCCGCCGTAGCTGGTGCAGCGCTCGTCGACCAGCTCCAGCGGCGGCGGAAAGGCGAAGGGCGGCGCCTGCAGGTTCAGCGCCCGCCATCCCCCACCGGTGCGGATGTCGACGTTGCGCGCCGTGTCGACGAAGGTCGTCGCCAGGAGATGCGTGGCGCCGCTGCGCCTGAAGTTGCGCAGCGCGGCGCGGATCTCCCTGAAGGAGAAGTGCACCAGCCCGTCTCGGCAGAGGATCACGTCCGCGCGCGGCAGCGGGTCGCGCGCCAGGTCCGCGCAGGCGAAGGTGCGCCGCTCGCTCCCGTGCGCCGCCCGCACCCGCTCGACCAGCTCCGGCACCACGTCGACGCCGACGTACCGCGGCACCGCGTCGGCCACCGGGCCGATCCAGTTGAAGTCGCCGCAGGGCGCGTCCAGCAGCACGCGCGCGTCCAGCCGCCGCAGCAGGCCGATCAGCTCGTCGCGGAAGTCGGCGCCGCGGCTCTCCGTCGATCCCGGGCCGGAGACGGACTCGGCGTTCCCCCAGACGTTGCGGCGGTAGACGCGGGTGAAGACCGCGCGTGGCCCGCCGGCCATCCAGAGCAGCCGCCACGCAGCCGCGCTCAGCACGCGCCGCAGCGGTCCCGGCGCGGTCTCGAGTGGTGTGCCCTCCGCCCGCGTCGCGTCAACGGCCATGGCGGCGCCCGCTACGCGTGCCGGGCGAATGAATTCGCGGCAACGAAGGCCCGAAGTCCGCCTTCGCGGACTGCTTCCGTTGCCTCTACGTGCGCAGCCGGCAATCGCTCATTCCGCCACCAACTGCCACGTCTCGGAAGCGAACAACTCATCGCGCGCCGCCGAGCGTCGCCCGGGAGTCCGCGAAGGCGGACTTCGGGCCGTTGTTGCAGCGAATTCATTCGCCCCGTTCCCCATTCCTCGCGCGGCCGAAGGCGACCGGGAGCGCGCGGCCCACCAGCACGCCCACCAGGTGCCGCCGGTACTCCGACGAGGCGTGGATGTCCATCGGCGGGTCGACCTCGGCGCGCGCGGCGTCCGCGGCGGCGGCGAAGGCGTCGGCCGAGGGGGATTGGCCGCGGAGCGCATCGGCGGCGGCATCCGCGAGCACCGGGCCCTCGCCCACGCCGAGGAGCGCGATGCGGGCATCGGCGCAGCGTCCCCCGTCCAGCGCCACCGAGACCGCCAGCCCCGCGAGCCCGAAGTCGCCGTGGCGGCGCGAGACCTCCATGAACGCCCAGCCGGCGCGCGGCGCGGGCGCGGGGATCTCGATCTCCGCCAGCATCTCGTCGTGCTCCAGCGCGGTGGCGAAGAGGCCGGTGAAGAACTCGTCCGCCGCGAGGGTGCGGGCGCCGTTCGGCCCCACCACGTGCATCCGCGCGCCGAGGGCGAGCATCACCGCGGGGAGCTCCGCGGCGGGGTCGGCGTGGGCGACGCTCCCGCCCACCGTCCCGCGGTTGCGGATCTGCGGGTGGGCGACGAAGGGCAGCGCCTCCGCCAGCAGCGGAGCGAGGCGGCGCACGTCGGCGCTGCGCTCCGCCGCGTGCTGCCGCACCATCGTGCCGATGCGCAGCGCGCCGGCGTCCTCGCGGATGCCGTCGAGCCCGGGGATGCGGTTCAGGTCGATGAGCACGCCGGGCGCGGCCAGGCGGAAGTTCATCGCCGGCACCAGGCTCTGGCCGCCCGCGAGGAGCTTGGCGTCCCACCCGTGCTCCGTCAGCAGCGACAGCGCCTCGCCGACGGTGTCGGGGCGGAAGTACTCGAACGGCGCGGGCTTCACCGCGGCCTCCGGGGTTGCCGGGAGCCGAGGGCTCGTGTGGAGTTTCGCGCGTTTTTTTGCGTGGAATATGCGAGTGAACTCGCCGCTACGACATCACGCTGTCCGCCTTCGCGGACATCAACAGCGACATCAGCGCGCCACCGGGATCGCGGTGCGCACGAAGTTCTCCAGGTGCGCAGATGCCGGCGAGGGAGTCCGCGAAGGCGGACTTCGGGCCGTTGTTGCCGCGAATTCATTCGCCCCGATCCAGGCTCCCACACCCCGAGAAGGTATCCCATCACACCGTCCCCGGCGGGAGCTCCTGGTCCAGGTCCTCCACGACCGCGGGCTCGTCCGGCATCCCCGGGGCGAGCGGCGGCTCCGGCTCCGGTCCCTCGGCCGCGGCGCCATCATCATCCCCCGCCGCCGCCGTCGGCTCCACCGGATCACCCGACTCGGGGTTCGCCTCCGCCGCATCCGCGCTCTCGGCGTCGGTGACGAGCTCGCCGTCTACCGTGGGCGTGGTGGCGACGCCGACCGAGGCCGAGGCGGAGCCGATGGAGAGGCTCAGGCGCGCCTCCATCTCCCGGCTGAGCGCCTCCAGCCCCTGCCTGGTGAGCATCCGCGCCACCTGGTCCAGCAGCCGCTGCCCGATCCCGGCCACCTTTCCGCCGATCTGCATGTCCGCGCGGTACTTCATGCGCGTGCCGGCGGGCTCGTCGAGCAGCTCCACGCTGGCGCTGCCGCGGGTGAAGCCGAGCGGACCCTTGCTCTCCACCTTCATCCCGTAGCTGGCCGGCTCCTCGCGGTCGTGCAGCGCCACCGTGAGCGTCCACGAGGCAGCCGTCACCGGGCCCACGCCGATGCGGATGTGGCCCTCGTAGGTCCCGTCGCCGGTCTGCACCAGGCGCTGGGCGCCGGGCATCGCCTTCACCAGCACGTCGGGGTCCTGCAGCAGCGTCCAGACGTTGCTGCGGTGGGCGCGGAAGGTGAACTCGCCGTCCAGGATCATGCGTGCGTCTCCGAAAGGGCGGGGGAGGGGCGGCGCGGCGCCTCCTGCAGCATGGCGAAGAGCCGGTTGGGGCTCAGCGGGATCTCGCGCACCTCGAGCTCGTAGTCGTCCAGCGCGTCTTCCAGCGCCTGCGCGAAGGCGGCGCCGGTGGGGATGCACCCCGCCTCGCCCACGCCCTTGAGGCCGAGCGCGTTCATGGGTGCCGGCGTCTCGCGGTGCGCCATCCCCACGCGCGGCACGTCGAGCGAGGTGGGGAGCAGGTAGTCGGCGAACGAGGCGTTCATGAGCTGGCCCTGCTCGTCGTAGACGAGCTGCTCGAAGAAGGCGTTCCCGATCCCGTGCGCCACGCCGCCCTGCACCTGGCCCTCGACCAGCATCGGGTTGATCAGCTTCCCGCAGTCGTGCACCACCACGTAGCGGAGGAACTTCGCCATCGCCGTCTCCGCGTCGACCTCCACCACCACGGCGTGCACCCCGCTTGCCGTCGAGCCGCGGTCGGGGCCGAAGTAGGCGGTGCACTCCAGCCCCGGCTCGGTGCCCGGCGTCACCCCGCCGCGGAGCGGGTTCGCGCGCATCGCCAGCTCGCCGAGGGTGAGCGAGCGCTCCGGCTCGCCGCGCACGCGCACGCATCCCGCCGCCAGCTCGATCTCGCCCTCGGGCACGTTCAGCAGCCGCGCGGCGATGCCGATGGTCTTCTCGCGCACCTGCTGGGCGGCGGCATGGCACGCGCTACCGGCGACGACCGCTCCGCGGCTGGCGAAGGTGCCGGTGCCCCAGTTGAACTCGCGGGTGTCGCCGGTGGTCACCAGCACGTCGGCCACCTCCACGTCCAGCGCCTCGGCCACGATCTGCGCGAAGGCGGTGTAGTGCCCCTGCCCCTGCGTCCCCAGCCCCGTCGCCACGCGCACGCGGCCGCTCGGCTCCACCGTCACCCGCGCGCCCTCGTACGGCCCGATCCCGGTGCCCTCGACGTAGCTGACCACGCCGATGCCCAGGCGCCGCCCCTCCTCCGCCGCGCGCCGCTTCTCCTCCGCCCAGCCGTGCCAGCCGATCAGCTCCAGCGCCGTCTCCAGCGCCGGGCGGTAGTTGCCGCTGTCGTAGACCAGGGGCTGGAAGTCCTGGAAGAGGATCTTGTGGTCGTGCGGGAAGTCGTCCTGCACCAGGTAGTTGCGGCGGCGGATCTCCGCGGCGTCGATCCCCACCGCGCGGGCGGCCAGGTCGAGCAGGCGCTCCATTACGAACACGCCGTGCTGCCGCCCCGCGCCGCGCACCGGCGTGACGGTGGTGCGGTTGGTGAAGACGGCGCGGAACTCCGCTTCGTAGCTGGGGACGTCGTACGGGCCGAGGAGGGTGCACTGGCTGTTGATGGGGACGGTCAGGCCGTACGGGTCGTAGGCGCCGCAGTCGTGGATGAAGGTGTCGCGTACGCCCAGGATGCGCCCGTCGGCGTCCACCGCCATCTCCGCGTCGTGCACCTGCGACCGCTCCTGCGTGGTGGCGAAGAAATTCTCCTGGCGGTCCTCGCACCACTTCACCGGCCGCCCGAGCCGCATCGCCGCCCAGGGGACCAGCACCTCCTCGGGGTAGAACATCATGATCTTGGGCCCGAAGCCTCCGCCCACGAAGGGGGCGACCACGCGCACCTGGCTCTGCATCAGCCCCAGCATCCCCGCCAGCCCGTTGCGGATGGGGATGGGCGCCTGCGTGGTGTCCCAGACGGTCAGCTCCTGCGCCTGCGCGTCCCAGCGCGCCACCACCGCGCGGTTCTCGATCGCCCCGCCGATGCCGCGGTCGTAGTGGAAGCGGCGGGAGATGACGTGCGCGGCCTTCGCCTTGGCGTCGTCGTAGTCGCCGTGCCGCTGCACCACGTGCGCGGCCAGGTTGGTGCCGAGCTGGGGGTGGATGATCTCGGTCCCCTCCTCCAGCGCGCGCTCCAGGTCCACCACCGCCTCCAGCGGCTCCGCGTCGACGAAGATCTCCGCGGCCGCGTCCTCGGCGATGTAGCGGCTCTCGGCGACCACCATGACGACCGCCTCGCCGGCGTGGCGCACGCGGCCCTTGGCCAGCGGCACCTGCGTGGCCTGGTTGAAGACGATCCCCTCGATGGGCGGCGGCGGCACCAGCAGCGGCCCGGGGCGCCAGTAGTCGCCCAGGTCCTCGGCGGTGTAGACGGCGACCACGCCGGGCATCTCCAGCGCGGCGGAGACGTCGATGGAGCGGATCTCGGCGTGCGCGTGGTCGCTGCGCACGAAGGCCACGTGCAGCATCCCCTCCAGCCGCACGTCGTCCACGAAGAGGGCGTGGCCGGTGAGCAGCCGCCGGTCTTCGTTGCGCGCGACCGACTGCCCGACGTAGCGCCCGCTCACGCCGCCCCTCCGGCGAGCGCGGGCCGCGGATCGGGCTCGATGGAGAGGAGGTCGCCGCTCGAGGCGCCGCGCATCCGTTCGGCGGCCAGGAGCACGGCGTCGACGATCTTCACGTAGCCGGTGCAGCGGCAGAGGTTGCCGGAGATGGCCAGGCGCACCTCGTCTTCCGTGGGATCGGAGTTCTCGGCCAGGAAGGGGACCAGCGTCATCAGGAACCCGGGGGTGCAGAAGCCGCACTGCAGCCCGTGCGCGTCGCGGAAAGCCTCCTGCAGCACGTGCAGCGGGCCGTCGCCGGGAGTGAGCCCCTCGACCGTCTCCAGCGCGTGCCCGTCGGCCTGGACAGCGAAGATCAGGCAGCTCCGCACCGGCTGGCCGTCGAGCAGCACGGTGCAGGCGCCGCAGACGCCGTGCTCGCAGCCGACGTGCGTGCCGGTGAGCCCCAGCTCGTGGCGGATGAAGTCGCTCAGGAGAAGGCGCGGCTCCACCGTGCGGCTGCAGGCCTCGCCGTTGACGGTGGTGGAGACTTCGACGGACGACGGCATCCGTTTGCGGGAGCGGGGGAGAGGAAACGCCGGGGGAGCAAGCGTTTGGCAGATTAGCGCGCGGTGCCGTGGCGGGCAAGCGTGGACGCGGGGCGCCGGGGATGGAGACGGGCGGATGAATCCGCGGCAACAACGGCCCGAAGTCCGCCTGCGCGGACTCCCGCCCTCGGCTTCCGTGCACGCGACGAGTTGTGGTGAGGCCGCGGAAATGCGCGATCGCGGGTGCCGCACGGTTGGAGCCGCGAGCGAAGCGAGCCCTCGTCCCTCCCCCAGGTTGTTTTGGGGGAGGGACCGGCGCGAAGCGCCAGGGAGAGGGTCCACCGCGGCCGGCGCGCACCGCCCCTGTGTATCCGTGGGAGACCAATCGTTTGCCGTAGCGTCGGCCGCGGAAGAGCGTCTTCCGCTCGGACGCGCGGGCGCGTATCGTTCGTGCCGATTCCTGTGGTGGCCGTCCGCCCGCCTCCTCTTCAGATCCTCTCGACACGAAGGTCCACCATGATCCGGCTTCGGTCCGCGTTGGCAGCCGCCGCCGCGCTGCTCGCGTTCGCACACCCGGCCGCGGCCCAGGACCGCAAGGCGGAGGACATCCTCCGCCAGGCGACCGCGCGTGCCCGCGCGCGCATGCAGGGCGTGCAGAACTACACGCTGAACACCAAGACGATGGGGATCAGCGTGGTCCGCTATGTTTCGCGCGGCCAGGACAGCCTCTTCCACGTTCAGACCCGCGACGCCGGGCCGCTGGGCGCCTCGGGGGCGCAGATGACCGGCGTTGCGGACGACCTGCTGCTGCTGCTGGAGGGAAGCCTGGCCGAGAGCGAGGGAACGTCCGAGGAGCTGGAAGGCGTCACGTACGAGGGTGTGGTGAACAGCGCCGGCGCGCCGGCGCACCGCATCTCGGTGAGCCTCGACCAGGACAGCGCCGACGGGTCCGGCGAGGGCATGCCGCGGCGGCTCGTGGTCGACTTCGACACGGTTACGCTGGTGATCCGGCGCTTGGAGGCGGAGCTGGCGCCCGGCGAAAGCATGCCGAGGAGCGTGGTGGTGGAGCTGGGCGACTGGCGACCGGTGGGCGGAATGCTGCTGCCGTTCCGCCGCCACATGGTGATCCGCGGCATCCGTAGCCAGCTGGGCGCGGACACCGCCAGAGTGGCGCAGGAGCTGGAGAAGGCCCGCGGGATGCTCGCGGACTTCCCCGAAAGCCAGCGCGAGAGCATGCGGCAGGTGCTGGCGCTCACGGAGAGTATGCTGAAGCGCGACGAGGTGGTGGTGGACGAGACCGTCGTCTCGGTCGCCGTGAACCAGGGCCCGGCCGCCGGTCCTTCCTTGCCGGGACGCAGCAAGAATCACTGAATCCTCCCCGCCGAAATCCGAAACACCATTCACGCGGAGACGCAGAGAGGCACGGAGAGAACCGCCGCGCCTCCTCCGTGCCTCTCTGCGTCTCCGCGTGAGACCTATCTTTTCAGTTCCGCTCCACCTGCTAACTTCTTCGCGTGTCCGGCATCCTCTCGCTCCTGCTCGGCCGCAGCCTCTGCGACCGCTACCGCGTCGACTCCGTGATCGCCACGGGGGGGATGGGGGCGGTGTGCCGCGCCTTCGACCTGAAGCTGGAGCGCCACGTGGCGGTGAAGGTCATCACCGCCGTGGCGCCCGACGCGGACGAGGCGGAGCGGCTGCGGCAGCGCTTCCATCGCGAGGCGCGCGCGGCGGCGCGGCTGCGCCACCCCAACGTGGTCACCGTGCACGACTTCGGCACCGACCCGGCGGTGGGGATCGACTTCCTGGTGATGGAGCTGCTCGCCGGCGAGGACCTGTGCGCGCGGATGCGCCGCGCCGCGGGGCCGCTGGCGGTGGAGGAGGCGGTGGAGATCCTGCGCGAGGGGGGGATGGGCCTCGCCGCCGGGCACCGCGCCGGGATGGTGCACCGCGACGTGAAGCCGGGCAACATCTACCTGGTGGCCGAGCCGGGCGGGTGGGAGGTGAAGCTGCTGGACTTCGGCATCGCCCAGCTGCGCTCCGACACCGGGGGCGAGCCCGCGGCGCGGCTCACGCAGTTCGGCGCGCCGCACACGCCGCGCTACGCCTCGCCCGAGCAGCTCTCCGGAAGCGCCGGGCTGGGCCCCGCCAGCGACGTGTTCAGCATGGCACTCACCGGGCTGGAGATGCTCACCGGCGCGCACCCCGGGGGGCTGAACACCACCGGCGACGACAAGGCCGCCGCCCGCGCCGTCCGCCGCCTGCTGCAGCAGCGGCCCGAGGTGCCGCTGCGCCTGGCCGCCGTCATCCGCCGCTCCCTGCGGCTCGACCCGGCGATGCGCTTCCCGCACGCCGACGCCTTCCTGCAGGAGCTGAACGACTGGGACGCGTCGCCCGCCGACGTGGCCACCGGGGGCTACGCCTCCATCCTCCCCTTCCGCCAGTCCGGCGCCCCCGCCCCGCGGCCCCCATCCCCGGCCGTCGACGACGGGACGGCGTTCGCGCCGCGGCCGGACCTCGACGAGGGGACGGCGTACGCCCCGCCGCCGGCCTTCCCCGGCGCCTCCATCCCCCGCCCGCCGCCGGCCGTCGTGCCCCCGCGCACGCCCCCCGCCGCGGGGCAGGCCGGCGCGCCCGCGCCTCCCGACGCCACGGCGGAGAAGCCGCGGCGCCGCGTGCGCCTGCGCCCGGCGGGGTGGCTGCTGATCGTCCTCCTGCTGGTGGCCCTGGGCGCGGCGGCGTCGACGCTGTTCGACCGCCGCTCCGGTCCTCAGCCCCGCCCGCGGCCGCCGGACGCGGAGCGGGTGGTGATTCCGCCCGCGGAGCCGGCCGGGGGCGCGCAGCTCGCCCGGGACGAGTACGGGCGGGTGACCAGCCAGGGCCGGTATGACAGGGACGACGCGGCGTACATCGTGGTGACGGGCTCCTACACGCCGGACCAGATGGACCAGGCGCGGCGGATGCTCTCCGCCGCGCGCGACCAGGGCTTCGCGGCGGGGCTGGCGAACTCGGCGGTGTACCCGCAGCTCCGCGACGGCTACGTGGTGGTGGCCGTGGGCCCGTACGCCGACCGGATGGGCGCGGACGGGGCCGTCTCCGCCGTCCGCCAGCTCGTCGCCGCCGACGCCTTCGTCAAGCGCGTGACCCTCCGCCGCCCCTGACGCGCCGTCGCACTCCCGCACTCCCGCACTCCGCACTTGCAGGCATCTCCCCGCTTGTCCCGCGGGTGAGCAGCGTGCATATTCGCTCCCGGCCCGGAACGCCCGTTCCTCCGCCGGCCGCATCCCCCCCGTCCGCATGCCGCAGGACCCTCCCACGGTGGTACCCAGATGATCGGCAACACGGTATTCGTCGCCCGCCAGGCGGAGCTGCAGCGCCTGGAAGCGATGCTCGCCCGCGCCCTGGCCGGCCAGGGGCAGGTGTGCTTCGTGGCCGGCGAGGCCGGCGCGGGGAAGACCACCCTGGTGGGCGAGTTCACCCGGCGCGCGCAGGAGGCCAGCCCCGACCTGCTGGTGGCCTTCGGCGACTCGAACGCGCAGACGGGGATGGGCGACCCCTACCTTCCCTTCCGCGAGGTGATGGCGCTCCTCACCGGCGACGTGGAGGGGAGCCTGGAAGAGGGCGTGATCTCCGCCGAGAACGCCGGCCGGCTGAAGAAGTTCCTGCACGTGGCGGGCGAGGCGCTGGTGGAGTCGGGCGGGGACCTGATCGGCATCTTCGTTCCCGGCGGCTCGCTGCTCACCCGGCTGGGCACCAAGCTGGCCAAGGGCTCGAAGCTCGCCACGCGGCTGGAGGCGCTGGTCAGGCAGAAGTCGGCCGCCCCCGCGGCACCCGAGGGGCGGCTGGACCAGAACCAGATCTTCGAGCAGTACACCGCCGTCGTCCGCCGCCTGGCCGCCAAGGCGCCGCTGGTGCTGGTGATCGACGACCTGCACTGGGTCGACGCGGCCAGCGTGGGGCTCCTCTTCCACCTGGTGCGCCGGCTGGAGAAGAGCCGGGTGATGATCGTCGGCACCTACCGCCCCAACGACGTGGCGCTGGGGCGCGGCGGCGAGCGCCACCCGGTCGAGCCCATGCTGAACGAGGTCAAGCGCTACTACGGCGACGTGGTGCTCGACCTGGGCGGCGCCGAGGAGGCCGAGGGGCGCGAGTTCGTCGACGCGCTGCTCGACGCCGAGCCCAACCGGCTGGGCCCCGCCTTCCGCGACGCGCTCTACCGCCACACCGAGGGCCATCCCCTCTTCACCGTGGAGCTCCTGCGCTCCCTGCAGGAGCGCGGGGTGCTGGTGCGCGGCGACGACGGCGCGTGGGCGATCGGGCCCGCGGTGGACTGGGAGAGCCTCCCGGCGCGGGTGGACGGGGTGATCGGCGAGCGCATCGGGCGGCTGGAGAAGGAGTTGCGCGACACCCTCACCGTGGCGAGCGTGGAGGGGCACCGCTTCACCGCGCAGGTGGTGGCGCGCGTGCAGGCGGCCGACGAGCGCGGGGTGATCCGCCAGCTCAGCGGCGAGCTGGAGCGCCAGCACCGGCTGGTGGCCGCGCAGGGCACCCAGCGGCTGGCCAGCCAGCGCCTCTCGCACTACCGCTTCCGCCACTCCCTCTTCCAGCGCTACCTCTACAACACGCTCGACGAGGTCGAGCGCGGCTACATGCACGAAGACGTGGCGCGGGTGCTGGAGGAGCTGTACGGCGACCAGTGCAGCCAGATCGCCGTGCAGCTCGCCCGCCACTTCCTGGAGGCGGGCGACACGGAGAAGGCGGTGCGCTACCTCCTCTGCGCCGGCGACACCGCGGCCGCGTCCTATGCCAACACCGAGGCGCGCCACCACTACGAGAAGGCGCTGGCGCTGCTCGAGGAGCACCCCGATGGCGACGACACCCGCCGCCTGCGGGTGGACACCACGCTCAAGCTGGTGGGCGCCGCCTACGTGGCCGACCCCCCGGAGAAGAGCCTGGAGCGGCTGGCGGCGATGGAGCCGCTCGCCCGCGCCCTCCCCGACCCCGGCGGGAGCGACTGCGGCGACCGGCTGCGGCTGGCGCGCATCCGCTACTGGATGGGGCGCTTCCACTTCATGGCCAACGCGCCGGGCGAGGCGATCGGCTACTACCGCCGGGTGCTGGAGGTGGCGAAGGAGCTGGGCGACGAGGAGATGGTGGCCATCCCCTCCAGCGTGATGGGGCGGGCGATGGTCTCGCAGGGGTACTTCGGCCGCGCGCTCCCGCTGCTGGAGCAGGCCGTCGCGCCCATGGAGCGGCTGGGGAACGTGACCGAGTGGATCTCCACCCAGGGCTTCCTGGGCGTCGCGCTGGCCGCGGTGGGGCGCCACGCCGAGGGGGTGGCGGCGGGGGAGGCGGCCATCCGCCGCGCGATCGAGATCAACAGCCCCACCGGACTCTCCATCAGCCACGTCTACTTCTTCGCCGTGCACCTGATGGCGGGCGACGTGGCGCGGATGCTGGAGACGAGCGCCGACACCATCGAGGCGGCGGAGCGCTCGGGCGACCGGCTGGCGCTCTACGTGGGGCACGGCGACCGCGCCTGGGCCGAGAGCCGCCGCGGCGACCACGAGGCGGCGGCCGCGCACATGGCCCGCTGCCGCGAGGTGGCGCAGACGCTGGGCACGCGCCTGGTGATCGCCGACTGGTTCGCCGCCGCGCGCGCCGAGATGGCGCTGCGCGCCGGCCGCCCCGCCGAGGCCGCCGCGCTCGCGGGCGAGGCGGTGGAGTTCGCCCGCTCGATGGGCGGCATCTTCGGCGAGGGGCTGGCGCAGCAGGCCTGGGGCGAGGCGCTCGCCGCGCTCGATCCGGCCCGGTGGGACGAGGCCGAGGCGCACTTCGGCGCGGCCGGGGAGCTCTTCGACGCGGGCGAGGCGCGGCTGGCGGCGGCGCACCTGCACCTGGCCTGGGGCCGCCTCCTGCTCGCCCGCGGCGGCGTGGAGGCTGCGCGCGAGCACCTGGAGCGGGCCGCTGCCCAGTTCGAGGCCAGCGGCCTGGACACGCCCCTCGTCGCCGCCCGCGCGCTCCTCTGACGGCGCGCCCGCGACGGTCGCATGAGCGCAGTCGAGACTGTTTGGGGAACCACCCGGAACGTTCAAGACGTCATCCTGAGGCCGGTCACGCCGTATTCTCGTCCACGGAAGCCCGTGCAGGCCGAAGGATCTATAAACACGGCGGCACGTGAGCCGGTGAGATGCGCTTGAGTTGGGGCGGCGACAACCCGATCGTGCGTTCCCGCCGGCTAAGTGCTTATACCAGCTATAGATCCTTCGGCCTGCAAGGGATCGAGCGGCGGACGTCTCGGCGGGGCCGGCCTCAGGATGACGTCTTTTTGCGGACGCGACACGGCTGGGCGGTGTCGATTCCGAACCCCTGGTCAGGGCGATATCCCTTGCACGAGCGCAAAAACGGTCCGGGCTGGTGGGAGGAGTACTTCGACCAGACCTTCGTCTCCCTCTACCGCGACTTCCTGACGCCGGAGCGCACCGAGCGCGAGGTGGCGGGGCTGCGGGAGATGGTGGCGCTCCCGCCCGGCGGCGAGGTGCTCGACGTCGCCTGCGGCTGGGGGCGCCACGCCGTCTCCCTCGCCCGCGCCGGCTTCCAGGTGACGGGCCTCGACCTGTCGGAGACGCTGCTGGAGCGCGGCCGAAAGCGCGCGGCGGCGGCCGGCGTGGAGGTCGACTTCGTGCGTGGCGACATGCGCGAGATCCCCTGGCACGGGCGCTTCGACGCCGTGCTCTCGCTCTACTCCTCCCTCGGCTACTTCCTCTCCGACGACGAGGACCTGCGCGTGCTGCGCGGCGCCCGCGAGGCGCTGCGCCCCGACGGCGCGTTCGTGCTGGAGACCATGCACCGCGACCACATCGTGGGCGACTACGCCGCGCGCGACTGGTGGGAGACCGACGACGGGATGACCGTCTGGGTGGAGCGCGAGTTCGACGCGGTCGACGGGGTGAGCCGCGAGTGGCTGCGCTGGAGCAAGGGCGGCCAGGGCGGCGAGAAGTACCACGAGCTGCGCATCCGCACCGCCACCGAGTGGGACCGTCTCCTCCGCGCCGCTGGCCTCGTCCCTGTCGACTGGTACGGCGACTGGCAGCTCGCCCCTTTCATCCACACCAGCGAGGACCTGATCGTCGTCTGCCGCCGGGGCTGACGGACATTTCACGCAGAGATGACCGGCAAAGAAATTCTCTCACAGAGGCCACAGAGGCCACAGGGGAACGGCACTGTTCCTCCGTGACCTCTGTGACCTCTGTGAGAGATCAGGCTGAATTTCCCTCGCGCTCTCATTGCGGATTCTGGTATCAGACGACGACCGCCGGCGTTCGGCTCGTGGTCTCCCGCTTCCCGGAAGGCACCCCGGCGCGGCGGCGCGCCTCCACCCGCAGGTGCCGGAAGACCACGACGTGGCCCGCGAGCGCGGCGACGACGAGCACGGCCGGGAGCCAGACGAACGGCGCCTGCGCGATCCACGCGTTCGACGGCTCGTTCATGAACACGCGCAGCGGCGTGGGCATGGAGAGCACGGCGATGGTCAGCACGTTCAGCAGCAGCCCGAGCCCGAGCACGTTCCACGCGAGCACCAGCTTCGGCGAGACGCGCTGCGGCGCGAGCCAGAGCGCCGCCGCCAGCACGATCGCCGTGATCCCCGTCACGATGTCGAAGTTGCGGCCGGAGTAGCTCATCTGCACCGGCATCAAGCCTTCCGAGTACGCGCGGTGCAGCATCAGCTCCAGCGGGAAGCGGAACCCCTGCACGCCCACCAGCACCGCCAGCGGCACCCCCGCCGCGATCGTCCGCCCGGCGCCCGAGAGCCCGATCCGCAGCGCGATTGCCAGCGAGAGCAGGATCACGATCCCCATCGTCGGCGGCACCGTGGCGAAGCTCAGCCGCCCCGAGGCCGCGGCCGCGAAGGTCGCCGCCATCCAGATCCCGGTCGTCAGCGCGACCCGCGTCGCCCGCCGCCTGGCCGCGGCCGCGTCGCGCGACACCGCCGTCTCCGCGCGGTGGAGGAGCACCGGGAACGCCGCTGCCACCAGCACCGCCAGCACGCCGAACGCCATCGCCAGGCCCATCGATGCCTTGACCATCTCCCCATCTCCGGTTAAGGTGTATCCCGCGACCGCTATCAAATACTAAAGTGGTCATCATCCAAAACGCAAGTGTCTCGATGAGCAGGCGCTCCTACGCGCAGTACTGCGGGCTGGCGAAGGCGCTCGACGTGGTGGGCGAGCGCTGGACGCTGCTCGTGGTGCGCAACCTTCTCCTGGGCCCGCTGCGCTATTCGGAACTGCTGCGCGGCCTTCCCGGCATCACCACCAACCTGCTGGCCAAGCGGCTGAAGGAGATGGAGGAGCACGGCCTGCTGGAGCGCATCCGCGCGGCCGGCGAGGGCGGGCAGGCCTACCGGCTCACCGAGGTCGGCCGCGCGCTGGAGCCGGCCGTGCACGCGCTGGGGCGCTGGGGATGGCGGTGGATGGGGAACCCCGCCGCGGACGAGCACCGCAGCCTGGAGTGGCTGATGGTGGCGCTCCGCCGCCGGTACCGCGGGGGCGCGAAGCTGGTCGCCGAGCTGGTGGTGGGCGAGGTGCCCTACACCTTCCGCCTGGGCGAGGGCGTGGAGATCGCCCGCGGCGCCGCCGGCGAGGCCGACGTGCGCGCCTCCGGCCCCGCGGACGTGTTCGCCCGCCTCTTCCTGGGCGGCTGGCCGGCGGACGGGCTGCCGGAGGGTGTGCGCGTCACCGCTGGCGGCATCGGCGGCCTGCACGCGCTGGTGGAGGCGTTCGAGCGGGGAGACCCCGTTCCCGGCTGAGCCTCTTCTGTGTCTCTGCGCCTCTCCGTGAGACGCGGTTGCCGTTGTCCTGGCTTGCCGCCTGCGTGACGCGCGGCCTATGTTTAGCGGTCTCCATCCGGTGCCATCTACCGATCCTGAACGAAGTTCCGAACCCATGGCCGAACGCAAGATCCGCGTGCTGGTCGCCAAGCCCGGGCTCGACGGGCACGACCGCGGCGCCAAGGTGATCGCCGCCGCGCTCCGCGACGCGGGGATGGAGGTGATCTACA
>JBJMPM010000162.1:0-11344 GCA_045803205.1 Longimicrobiaceae bacterium | reverse complement strand
CAACGGCACCGGCACGGTGGGAAAGATCTTCGGCCCCGTGACCCTGGTCTGGTTCGCCACCATCTCCATGCTGGGCGTGGCGCAGATCGTCCGCGCGCCGCAGGTGCTGGGCGCGGTGAGCCCGCTGCACGCGGTCGACTTCTTCGCCCGCAACGGGAAGACGGGGTTCCTGGTGCTGGGCTCGGTGTTCCTGGTGGTCACCGGCGGCGAGGCGCTCTACGCCGACATGGGGCACTTCGGGCGGCGGCCGATCCGGCTGGCCTGGTACGCGGTGGTGCTCCCCGCGCTGCTGCTGAACTACTTCGGGCAGGGGGCGCTGCTGATCCGCGAGCCGGCGGCGGCGGAGAACCCCTTCTTCCACATGGTCCCGCCCTGGGCGCTCTACCCGGTGGTGGTGATCGCCACCCTGGCCGCGGTGATCGCCAGCCAGGCGCTCATCACCGGGGCCTTCTCGCTCACCATGCAGGCGGTGCAGCTCGGCTACATGCCGCGGGTGGAGATCGCCCACACCTCGTCGCGCGAGCGCGGGCAGATCTACATCCCCGGGGTGAACTGGATCCTGATGGTCTCGTGCATCGGGCTCACGCTGGGGTTCCAGAACACGAACAACGTGGCGGCGGCGTACGGGGTGGCGGTGACCACGACGATGGTCATCACCACCCTGCTGCTGGCGGTGGTGGAGCGCGAGCGCTGGAAGTGGCCGCTCCTCGCCACGCTGGGCTTCTCGGCGGTGTTCCTGACCATCGACCTGGCCTTCTGGGCGGCCAACATCGTCAAGATCCCGCACGGCGGCTGGTTCCCCCTGGTGATCGGCGCGGTGGTGTTCACGCTGATGAGCACCTGGAAGGCGGGGCGCCGGGTGCTGCGGGACCAGCTCCAGGGGCGCACCCTCCCGATCGAGCTCTTCCTGGACGACGTGCGGCGCAACCCGCCGCACCGGGTGCCGGGGACCGCGGTGTTCATGTACGGGAGCCGCCAGGGGACGCCGCCGGCGCTGCTGCACTCGCTCAAGCACTACCAGGTGCTGCACCAGCAGGTGGTGTTCCTGAACGTGGAGACGCAGGAGGTGCCGCACGTGCCGCCGGAGGAGCGGGTGGAGGTCTCGGAGCTGGGCGCCGGGTTCTGGCGCATCGTGCTGAGCTACGGCTTCATGGAGGACCCCAACGTCCCCGCCGCGCTCGCCGCGGTGAAGGTGCCGGGGCTGGAGCTCAGGCCGGCGCGCACCAGCTTCTTCCTGGGTCGCGAGACGCTGATCCCCACCCGGAACACGGGGATCGCCTTCTGGCGCGAGCAGCTCTTCGCGGTGATGTCGCGCAACGCGCGCACCGCCACCTCGTTCTTCGGGCTCCCGCCCAACCGGGTGGTGGAGCTCGGCGCGCAGATCCAGCTCTGACCCCGCGCCCTCGGGAGCACGCATGACCCAACCGGCGGGGGCCCCCCGCGGACGCTACCTGTACCTGCTTTCGCTCACCGCCCTGGGGGTGGTGTACGGCGACGTGGGCACCAGCCCGCTCTACGCCATGCGCGAGGCCTTCCGCGCCGAGAGCGGGATCGCGCGCACCGAAGCCAACGTGCTGGGGATCCTCTCGCTCATCACCTGGGCGCTGATCGTCGTCATCTCCATCAAGTACCTGGTGTTCGTGATGCGCGCCGACAACCGCGGCGAGGGGGGGATGATCGCCCTCACCGCGCTGGTGGTGCCGCGCCGCGCCACCACCGGGTCGGCCGGGATCCTGGTGCTGCTGGGGCTCTTCGGCGCCTCGCTCCTCTACGGCGACAGCATGATCACCCCCGCCATCTCGGTGCTCTCCGCGGTGGAGGGGCTGGAGGTGGCGACGCCCTTCTTCGCGCCCTACGTGATCCCCATCACCGTGGCCATCCTGGTGGGGCTCTTCTCCATCCAGAGCCGCGGCACGGCGGGGATCGGCCGCGTCTTCGGGCCGGTGACGCTGGTCTGGTTCCTGGTGCTGGCGGCGCTCGGCGTGGCCGAGATCGTCCGCTTTCCCGGCGTGCTGGCGGCGCTCAGCCCCCACTACGCGGTGGGGTTCTTCGCGCACAACGGGATGGCCGGGTTCCTGGTGCTGGGGTCGGTGTTCCTGGCCGTCACCGGCGGCGAGGCGCTCTACGCCGACATGGGGCACTTCGGCAAGGCGCCCATCCGGCTGGCCTGGTTCACGGTGGTGCTCCCCTCGCTGGTGCTGAACTACTTCGGGCAGGGGGCGCTGATCATCCGCGACCAGGGCGGGGCCGAGCACCCCTTCTTCCTGCTGGCGCCCCGGTGGGCCACCTACCCGCTGGTGGCGCTGGCCACGGTGGCCACGGTGATCGCCAGCCAGGCGGTGATCTCGGGCGCCTTCTCGCTCACCCGGCAGGCGGTGCAGCTCGGCTACCTCCCGCGGCTCGACATCGAGCACACCTCGGCGCGCCAGATCGGGCAGATCTACATCCCCGGCGTCAACTGGCTGCTGATGCTGGCCTGCATCGGGCTGGTGGTGGGGTTCCGGGAGTCGAGCAGCCTGGCCAACGCCTACGGGGTGGCGGTGACCACCGACATGGTGTTCACCACCCTCCTCTTCACCGCCGTGGCGCGCACCCGCTGGCACTGGCCCTGGTGGAAGGCCGGCGGGCTCGCGGCCGCCTTCCTGGTGGTCGACGTTGCCTTCTGGGGGGCGAACCTGCACAAGATCCCGCACGGCGGCTGGTTCCCGCTGGTGGTGGCGGCGGTGATCTTCACCCTGATGACCACCTGGAAGAAGGGGCGGCAGATTTTGGCCGGGCGGATGCAGGCCTCCACCCTGCCGCTCGACCTCTTCCTGGCCGACGTGGAGCGGAGCGGGACCACCCGCGTGCCGGGGACGGCGGTGTTCATGTACGGCACCGGCCACGGCACCCCGCCGGCGCTCCTCCACAACCTGATCCACAACAAGGTGCTGCACGAGCGGGTGGTGCTGCTCACGGTGGAGGTGCTGGAGATCCCCACGGTGGCGGAGGGGGAGCGGGTGCAGGTGGCGGCGCAGGGGCAGGGCTTCTACCGGATGACGGTGCGCTACGGCTTCACCGAGGACCCCGACATCCCCGCGGCGCTGGCGACGGTCGGCGAGCCGGGGCTGGACCTCTCGCCGATGCAGGTCAGCTACTTCCTGGGGCGCGAGACGCTGATCCCCTCCAGGCGGCCGGGGATGGCGATGTGGCGCGAGCACCTCTTCTCGGTGATGTCGCGCAACGCCCGCACGGCGACCTCGTTCTTCGCCCTCCCGCCCAACCGGGTGGTGGAGCTCGGCGCGCAAATCGAGATCTGAGCACCCGGGTGAACGGCAACGGCTTTCTCACGCGGAGACGCGGAGGACGCGGAGGGAGAGACGCGGCGGGAATGCTTGTCGCGGCTCCGCGCGGCGACTAGCTTCGGCGCGGTATCTACCTTTCCATCTCTTCACGCGAGGCGAACGATGGCCGACGTGGCAGCGCAGGTGCATCACCGGTTCAAGGTGTTCACGGGCGACGCGGGGGCCGACGGCGGCGTGGCCACGCTCGCGCCGGAGGTCGAGCGCTTCGTACGGGAGCGCGGCGTGGCCGCCAAGAGCATCGGGGTGGAGTTCCTGGAGAGCGCGCGCAAGCTGGTGCTCACCCTGGGCTACCGCGACGACGAGCCGGGGTACCCGGTGCGGCTCACCTCTCGCTCGGTCGGGAAGGTCGACGGGCTGGAGGACCTGAGCGGCCTGGAGGCGCGGATGGGTGAGGCCGCGGGCGACCTGCACGGTGTGCTCTGCCACGAGCTCTTCGTCACCGACGAGGGGGAGTTCGTGATGGTCTTCATGGCCCGCGCATAAGACGCATGCCGTACGTCCCCTGCCGCGAGTGCATGAGGGTGGTGCCCTACGGCGCGGCCGCGTGCTGGGCGTGCGATGCCCCGCGCCCGGGCTCGGCCTCCGCCCGGGAGGAGCCCGCGAGGCGCCGGGTGCCGCGCCTGTCGTGGCGCCTGCCGCTGGCGGTCGCCGCCCTGCTGCTGCTCGCCGGGGGGTGCGGCGGCTCCGGCGGCGCCCCTGACCCGCGCCGGCAGAAGTACGAGGCAGACAAGGCGCACTGCGAGCAGATCTCGCCCGAGAAGGCGGGGCAGCGGAGCTGCATGACCTACCGCGGCTGGCCCGCCGGGAAGTTCAGGTAGGCGGGCGCGCCACCGCCGGATTCCCCGGGTGCACATGCGCAACGCGCTGGTCCTCGTCATCGACGACGAGCCGCAGATCCGGCGGGTGGTGAGGCACGCGCTGGAGGCCGAGGGGGCGCGCGTGATCGAGGCCGCCGGCGGGCGCGAGGGGATCGACCGCGCGGCGGCCGAGCTCCCGGACCTCGTCGTGCTCGACCTCGGCCTCCCCGACGTCGCCGGGGCCAGCGTCTGCGCCGAGCTGCGGCGCTGGACGTCCGCGCCGATCGTGGTGCTCTCCGCCCGCCACTCGGAGCACGAGAAGGTGGCGCTGCTGGACGCGGGGGCCGACGACTACGTCACCAAGCCCTTCAGCACCGCCGAGCTGCAGGCCCGCGTGCGCGCCCAGCTCCGCCGCGCCCGCGCGGGCGACGCCGGGCCGCTGGAGGCGGACGGGCTGCGGATCGACGTCGCCCGCCGCGTGCTCTCCCGCGAGGGCGAAGAGATCCACCTGACCCCGATCGAGTGGGATCTGCTCCGCGCCTTCGTGTCGGCCGCGGGGCGCACCCTCACCCACGATCAGATCTTCCGCGCCGTCTGGGGGCGCGCCGGCGGGGGCGACCCGCAGGCGTACCTGCGCGTGCACGTGGCCAACCTGCGCCGCAAGATCGAGCGCGACCCGGTGCGTCCCGCGCTGGTCGTCACCGAGCCGGGGGTGGGGTACCGCTTCCGCGCGCTGGACTGATGCCCCGGGCTGGTGGCCGCTCGCGCGAGGCGCTGGGATGGGCCGCCTGGCTCGCGGCGCTCGCCGCGCTCACCGCCGCGATGGCGGCGGTCCGCGGGGAGCTCGACAAGGCGCACGTGGCGCTGGGGTACCTGCTGCTGGTGCTGGCGGCGGGGGCGCGCGGCCCGCGCACCCGCGGCTTCGCGGTCGCCCTCCTCGCCTTCCTCTGCTTCAACGCCGTCTTCATCCCCCCGTACGGCACCCTGGCCGTGCACGACCCGCGCGACTGGCTGGTGCTCGCCACCTTCCTGGCGGTGGCCGGCGTGGCCGCGCACCTCCTCTCCCGCGCGCAACGCGAGGCCGCGGAGGCGCGCCGCCGCGCCGAGGAGGTGGCCCGGCTCTCGGTGGAGGCGGGGCGCGCGAGGGCGCTGGCCGAGGCCGACCGGCTGAAGGACGCGCTGATCGCCTCGGTCTCGCACGACCTGCGCACCCCGCTCACCACCATCAAGGCGGCTGGCGCACGACCTGGGGGAGACGGGCGACGAGCGGGCGGTGACGATCGAGGAGGAGGCGGACCGGCTGAACCGCTTCGTGGCCGACCTGCTGGACCTCTCCCGCCTCGACGCGGGCGGGCTGCGGCTGACCCCGGAGATCGTGGCCGCGGAAGACCTGGTGGGCGCGGCGCTGCAGCGCGTGTCGGGGTCGATGGAGGAGCGCGAGGTCTGGGTGGGTGTTCACGGCCATGACCACCTGGAAGTCGGGACGGCGCATCCTGGCCCAGCGGCTCTCCGAGACCACCCTCCCCATCGACCTCTTCCTGGAAGACGTGGCCCGGAGCCGGCCGCAACGCGTGTCGGGCACGGCGGTGTTCATGTTCGGCAACCCCACGGGGGTGCCCCCCGCGCTGCTGCACAACCTGAAGCACAACCAGGTGCTGCACGAGACCGTGGTGCTGCTGCGGGTGGACACGGAGGAGGTGCCCGTGGTGGACCCTGCCGACCGCACCACCGTCGAGGCGCTGGGCCACGGCTTCTACCGCATGGTGCTGCGCTACGGGTTCATGGAGGACCCCGACGTGCCTGCCGCGCTGGCGGAGGTCAGGCACTCCGGGCTCGAGCTGCCGCCCATGCGCACCACCTACTTCCTGGGGCGCGAGACGCTGATCGTGTCGAAGAAGCCGGGAATGGCGATCTGGCGTGAGCGGCTCTTCGCGGTGATGTCGCGCAACGCGCGGACGGCCACCAGCTTCTTCGGCCTGCCGCCCAACCGCGTGGTGGAGCTCGGTGCGCAGATCGAGCTGTGAGCCCGTGAGACCGGCACGCGCGTCTTCGTCCTCACCCTACCGGCGGCCGAAGTCGCGGACGCGCTCTGAACGCGCCTCGCGCGACATGCGGAGCTCATACCCAATCCGCCTGAACACCTGGTGTTGAACACGCCCCTCAAACAAACGACGTCATCCTGAGGCCGGCCATGCTGCAACCATCGTCTGCGGAATAACTTGCCAGGCCGAAGGATCTATAACCGCGTCAGCACGTGAGTCGGTGAGATGCGCCAACGCTATCCCCGGATCTGGTATCAGACGCCTGCAGCTCACCGAGTTGCATGGGCGGCTATTTCCCGAAGCGGGATCCTTGCCTCGTCAGCAATTGTTAAGCAAATCGAGGGTTGGCTGGTACGGCATTTAACAATTGCCTGTCCGGCGAGACGCGCCATCGGGGGCGCGCATCAGCGGCGTTCCGCATCCCACACCTTCAGGAATTCGGAAACCGTCGTGTGTGCGTGGCGCTGGAGGACGCGGCGTTCGACCACCGGCTGATTGGGAAACATCTGCGCGTACAGCTCGGAACCGCGGCTGTCGCGGGTGCCGAAGTGCTCTCGGAGCCGCGCGATGGCTTTCTCTACGACAGACTCGCCGGCCACAGGACTCGCGAGCGCCATGCGTGCAGCGTCGCCAGGACCGTCGCCCAGCGCGGAGAGCACCCACACCACGTCGTAAGCATCCTTGTCCTTCTCTCGCTCGTCGAGCGCGAACGCTTTCAGCACCAGGAACGGCAGCAGTCCGGCAACACGCAGAATGACCTGGGGCGACCCTTCGCTTTGCGGCCCAGCAAGCCGCACTTCACGGTAGTCTCTTGAAACGAGCTCGGCACCGGGTAGCCGCAGGGCGCCCAGCTCCGCGCCCGTGTTTGGCAATGGATCCGGCTCGATCTGTCCTCCCTCTCGATCGTTGGCTGGACACATGAACTCCACCTTCACCTTGAAGCCCATCGTTCGCCGGGTCCAGCGGAACGCCGGGCCACCAGGGCTGGTGGTTTCGGGCCTAGGCTCGAAGCCGAGCGCAAGGAGCCGGTGGGCCAGCGTCTCGTCCGGGAGCTCCGTTTCGGCAGGAACAGCCAGCGTGAGAACCAGGTCTACGTCGGTGGTGCCGACGTGGGGATCGATCCCCGCTGGAGGCTCGGGCACAAGGTGCCGAGGTGTGAGACCACCAATCAGCACGACGTAGTCGGACCAGTCGCCGAGCTCCTCGAGCAGGAGGCGCAGTAGCTGGTCACAAGCGGCGGTCTCGCCGGTCAGGTCGCGTGCCTGTGCTCCCGCCACGAGCCCGGGGAGCCCGCGCCGGGGTTCGGGTGGGATCATGAAACCAGCGCCTCGTACAACGTTTCCGCGGCATCGACACTCCGGCCTCCCGCTCGCCGGCTTTCAGCGTATGCCCGCGGCAAAGACACGACATTCAATGACAGTCCCTTGCCCCAGGACGGTTCTCGCGCGGCCGCCACCTGCAGCGCGGGATCTCCTTCGGACTGCCAGAACAAAAGATTGGGGGAGTCACCCGGTGCGACCATCTCTGCTTCGAGCGTGGAGGCGACCTCGGCCACGTTCACGCTTGCCTCGATCCAGACCGTAGGGATGGGAGCGCTCGAGAGTGGTGCTTCGTAGATCTGGGCCGCAGCGACGCCACCCACCGCCCACCTCACCTGCAGGTCGTTCAGGATCGTGAGACGCGGATAGAGCGATTCCACGGTACGAGCCCACCGGTACGCACCTGTCTCGTGCTCGGGCGCCGCAGCCTGCTCCACCCATGCCTCCAGCAGCGAAGCCGGATCATGCAGGCGATACTCCCGGGAACGGGTACGCCCTTCAGCGCGGAGCCATCCTGCCGCAACCAGGGCGGAAAGGATCTGACTGACACGCGCCTTGGTGACCTTCACGCGGCTGGCCAGCTCGCCGAGCGTAAAGCTCCTGTCCCGGCACTCGGCCAGGATCAGCTCACCGACGATGGATGCGCCACCGCCGAGCGATACGGGCCGTGCCGAAACCGGGCGGGTGATTTGCTCCGCCGGAGTGGACCACTGGATCAGGAGGCCCGGCGCATCGATGTGAACAAGGCCCGTTTCCCTCTCGATCCATGCGAGACCGGCTCGTGCAAACTCAATTCGGAGCTCGCCGCTCAGCCGTGAGGTCGCCAGAAGGTCCGCCCCGGGGACAACCTCCCGCAGAACCCACTCGCGATCCCGACGGCCGATCCTTGGAACGCCGACGACACGCAGGGGAATGACCTGGCTTGCGCGGCAAATGACGACCTCGGAGGCCCGGGGCAAGACCGCGGACACACCCGGGATCGTGCGAAGGTAGCGGAGGACCCAGTCGAGAGACTCGCGCATCTGTTAAGCAATGTGAAATAGTTAAGCTGCGTTCTTAAGAAATATATTCTTCTTAACAAAACTGCAAGGAAGAGGAACATCATGCTGGCGGCCCGCTCCTGACCGTGGTGGCGACGTGCCCGGCGGGAAGCGCCTTTTCTTTGCGACTTCTTTATGCCCGGCGCGCTTGACGCCCGCGGCGGTAGCTTCGCCGGCTTCGGAGACCGGAGACGGAGCCATGGGCACGGGGACGCAGAAGAGGCTGAGGCACGCGGTGCTGGGCGGGCCGCACGACGTGCAGGACCCGCGGACGTACCACGCCATCTCGCTGGTCGCGCTCCTGGCCTGGGTGGGGCTGGGTGCCGACGGGCTCTCGTCGTCGGCCTACGGGCCCGACGAGGCCTTCCGCGCGCTGGGGCCGCACGCCTACCTGGCGGTGGCGCTCGCGGGGGCCACGGCGGTCACGGTGCTCGTCATCTCCATCGCCTACTCGCAGATCATCCGGCGCTTTCCCTTCGGCGGCGGCGGATACGTGGTCGCCAGCGAGCTGCTCGGGCCGCGCTGGGGCGTGGTCTCCGGCGCGGCGCTGCTGGTGGGGGGATACGGCGGCCTGGGGATCCACGCGCTCCTGTCGGTGCAGCGCCTCTTCCCCAACCACTTCAGGAACTTCGTCTTCGTCTCCGTCGGCGTGATCGACGCGGCGGCGATGAAGGGGGTGGAGGAGGTGGACCGGGTGCGCGAGCGCACGGAGCAGTCGCTGGCGCACTACGTGGAGCTCGCCGCAAGCTGGGCCTCCCCGCCGACTCGCGCATGAGCGTGGGCACCGAGGCGGTGGCGGGCGCGGAGCCGCTGGCGGCGGAGATCGCGAAGGAGTTCCCGCGCTCCATCTTCTTCATGGGGAAGCTGATCTTCGAGCGCGAGGGCTGGTTCTTCCGCGTGCTGCACAACAACACGGCCGACCAGCTCCAGCGGCGGCTCCAGTTCGCGGGGCTGAACGCCATGCTCCTCCCCGTGCGCGCGCTCGACCTGCCGCGCGCCGCGTGACCGGAATGCCCTGTGGAGCGCCCGCGTGGATTCGTCGAGCTTGACGTCTCCGCGGCGTTTCCTCCAGATTGGAGGAAAAAGGAGGAAGCATGGCTACGCTGAACGTGAAGAACCTTCCCGACACGCTGTACGAGGCCCTGAAGGCGCGAGCGGAATCCCGGCACCGTTCAGTGGCGCAGGAAGTGACGCACATCCTCTCCGAGGTGCTGGCTCGGCAGCCGCTTTCGATTCTCGAGCTCGAAGGGCTTGGAAGGGAGCTCTGGGCCGGGATGGATGCCGCGAGGCACGTGGACGAAGAGCGCGCATCGTGGGATTGATCGACGACCTGGGCGTGGGCCCCGTGGGGGTCGACACCGCGGCGTTCATCTACTTCATCGAGGCGCACCCCACGTACCTTCCGCCGCTGCGTGCGCTGTTCGCCGCGGCCGACCGTGAGGAGCTGACGATCGTGACCTCGGCGGTGACGCTGCTGGAGGTGCTGGTGGTTCCGTACCGCGCCGGGAATCGGCCACTGGCCGAACGCTACGAAGCGCTCCTGACCCGCGGGAGAGGCGTCTTTCTCCGGGAGATCGACCGTCCGCTCCTGCGGGCCGCGGCCCAGCTTCGTGCCGTGACCGCGGTCCGCACGCCGGATGCGCTCCAGCTCTCCGCGGCGCTCGCCGAAGGGTGCAGCTCGTTCGTGACCAACGATCGCAAGCTGCCCGCGCTCCCCGGCCTTCGCATCCTGCAGGTGAGCGACTACGTCTGACCTGCGACACACTGTACCCGGCCGCCGTGGGCCCAGGCTTCCGCGGCGGCCGGTGCGTGCATGCGACATGGCTCGACGACGCTTCTTCACGCCCTCTTAACGCTGCTCTCCGGCTTCTTTGTGCGTCCTTAACGGGGTGCGCGCCATTCTCCCCCGGGACTCTACGCGGCGGCGGGGACCTGGGCCTGCGTGGCGCCACGAACACGCATGCGGCGGGGCTCCGACTCCAGTTCGCCGAATCGACGTGATGCGGCTGCCGGTGCGCGCGCTCGACCTGCCGCGCGCCGCGTGAGCGTGGGCGACGAAAAGGAGGGAGGGATGAGGATGCGACCGTCGTGGCGCCGGGCGCTTCCCGCGCTCTTCGCGCTGCTGGCGTCGTGCCGCGGCGGCGACGGCCCCGGGCGGGTGGACCGGCCCGAGCGGCTGGACGGGCGGTGGGCGATGGTGCTCCGGCTGGAGGAGCCGCTCCGCCTGGGCGCCGACACGGCCGCGGCCGGGCCGGTGCGCGGGGAGCTCTCGCTGATCGACAACCACGCCCTGCGCGGCGCGCCCGGGCTGGCGGGGCGACCCACGCACTACGGCGTGTACGCGGCCGACTTCGCGCCCTTCGGCTTTACGGGCGCCGCCGGCCATGTTCCCACCGCCGTGGCGCGGCTGCTGGACGCCGACTCGGTGGAGATCGCGCTGAACCCCGACGGCGGCCACGCCGTTCTGCTTTCCGGGCGGCTGTCGGGCGATTCCGTCGCGGGACACTGGAGCTACGAGCGAGGCCGCATCATCGGTGCCTCCGGCCGCTTCGTGATGCGCCGGCGGTGAAAAGATCGTTTTTCACAGAGGCGCAGAGGCACGGAGAGAGGTCCAGGGCCTCGCTCCGTACCTCTGCGCCTCTGTGTAAGTCCGGTTTCTAACGGACGATCTTGAAGTTGAACATCGGGGTGCCGAGGGCCTGCATCAGGCGCAGCCACACGGGGAGCAGCATCTCGGTACCGCGCGCGGTGGTGATGTCGCCCAGGTCGATCACGTCCCGCCAGCCGAACCACTCCTGCAGC
>JBJMPM010000145.1:0-39678 GCA_045803205.1 Longimicrobiaceae bacterium | reverse complement strand
GCCGAACACGGCTGCAGCTTCGGAATGTGATGAGTTTTCGAAATTTTTTTCCAGGCACCCTGTCCCGGTGGCGTCGCGGTGCCGAGGCGAGCTCCATCTGATCGAATCCGTTGACGATGCCCGACCCGCATCGATCTCCCCCGCAGCGCGGGAAGCCCCCGGTGCTGGCCCGACGCGTCACGTCCCGGGCGAAGATCGTCAACTGATTCGATCAAGGGATGTGGAACACGCCATGAGTACCGCGCCTCCGGCAGACGTCCCCTGCGAAAATTTTTCGATACTCAGCGCGAGCGCCGCCTGCAGTCACTCGTCGACGGGATCGGTGCGAGTGTGAGAGACAGGCTGCAACCAAATCGACGAAGGACCGGAAAACACCAGGTGCCCGGGACCGCTCATCCGGTCCACGGGCACCTCGCTGCACTCGGCACTCGGCACTCCGCCTCACCCCGGCGGCGCCTGCTCGCTCAGCCTCACCCAGTCGTCTTCGCCGTGCTCGTCGTCCTCCAGCCAGGAGAGAAGGTGGAGCTGGCGGCGGCGCATGCGGTTGGCGGCGTGCAGCGCCTCTTCGCGGGTGGCGCCGAAGCCCTCCCACGCCATCGCCTGCGCCTCCGGCGCGTCCGTCACCCAGGGCGACTCGGGGCCGTGCTCGCGCGGCGTGCGCCAGGGGTGGGCGAAAGGGTCGAGGTAGGTGCCGAGCACCCGCCCCCGCCGGTCCACCACCACCCCGAAGGCACCGCCGCGCGCGGCCCGGCGCCGCCGCAGCGAAGCCATGGCGCGCGGGGCGGCGTCCACCGCGAGCACCAGCCCGCAGAGGAGGCCCACCGAGATCGCGAAGTCGAGGAACAGCTCCCTCATCGTCCTGCCACGGGATGGGGTGCGGCGCGCGCCCGAACAGAGCCAGTACCACCGGGCGGACCGATGCGTTCCGCACCCATACGTCTCCGGCGGGAGACGGGTTTCCCAATGCAACGATTCGCAGGGCCGACGGCTGACACGCCCTCCGCGTCACCTCGCGGCGGGCGCGCAGAACGGCGCCATCTGTGCTGACGCCTTCGGATCAGGCGTGGTCGGCCACCCCGGTGATCCCCGCCTGACGGGCGCAGTTGGCGCAGCAGTAGATCTCGTTCTTCCCCTCCACCCCGTGCCCGATCACCCGGCACCCGCAGTGCGCGCACACCGGGGCCAGCCGGTGGATGGCGCACTCGAAGCTGTCGAACACGTGCCGCTGGCCGGCCGTGATCACCTCGAACGACAGGTGGTAGTCGTTCCCGCACACCTCGCACTTCGCCATCTCCGCCTCCCCTCCCGAGGTCCGTGACGCCTGCCGGAATTGGGGGACGGAGCGCGCGTGAAGCGTGCCACGGGCCGGCTACCCCGCCGGCTCCAGCTCCACCGTGAAGCCGAGCACGGTGTCGGCCGCGAGGGACGAGGCCACGGAGCAGTAGCGGTCGAAGGAGAGCTGCACCGCGCGCTCCACGTGCTCGCGCGGCGAGTCCGTCGCCACGCGGAAGGTGAGGTGCGCCTCCGTCACCCGCCGCGGCGGCTTCGGCGCGCGGGAGAAGCGCACCGAGACGGCGAGCGAGGTGGCGGGCGTGCGCCGCTTCAGCAGGTAGTCCTCCACGTCGATCGCCGAGCAGGTGGCGAGCGCCACCATCAGCACGTCCGGCGGCGTGGGCCCCGCCTCGTTCTCCCCGTCCAGCACCACCTGCGGCCCGCCCGGCCGCCCGCCGCGGTAGCGCCGCTCCCCCTCCCACACCACCTCGATCGGGTACTCCACCCGCACCCCTTCCGGCATCATTCCCTCCGTTCTGTGCGTACATTCGATCCGCAAATTCAAACTGCAATCTCTCACAGAGGTCACAGAGGTCACAGAGGAACTACAGTGACTTCCTCCGTGTCCTCTGTGACCTCTGTGAGAGCCATTGCTGTTCTGGCGGTCAGAGAATGGCACGGCCGCATGGCGCAAGCGGTATCAGAGCCGGTCGACCCACCGCGCCGTCAGCTCCTCGAGCGCCGCGTGGAGATGCCCGTTGCTGGCGAGGATGCGCCCCGTGACCAGGGGCGGATCCACGTCTCCCGGCCAGCCGGTGACGCGCCCGCCAGCCTCCGTCACCAGCAGCATCCCCGCCGCCACGTCCCACGGCGCCAGGCCGATCTCGAAGAAGCCCTCCACCCGCCCCGCGGCCGTGAACGCCAGGTCCAGCGCGGCGCTCCCGGCGCGGCGCACGTCGCGCGAGCGGCGCACCGCGTCGGCCACCAGCAGCATGTACCGGTCGAGGTCGCCCTTCCCCTGCTTGAAGGGGAAGCCGGTCGCCAGCAGCGCGCGCCCGAGCTCCGCCTCCCCGGTGACGCGCATCGGCTCGCGGTCCAGGAACGCGCCCCCGCCGCGCACCGCGTGGAAGACCTCGCCCAGGAAGGGCGCGTGCACCACGCCCACCGCCGGCCCCGCGTCGTCCACCAGCGCGATGCTCACGGCCACGAAGGGATGGCCGTGCACGAAGTTGGTGGTGCCGTCGATCGGGTCCACCACCCAGCGCCGCCCGCCGGCCACCGCGGCGGCGGCGAACTCCTCCGCCACCACCGCGTCGGCGGGGAAGCGGGCGCGGATGCGGGAGACGATCAGCCGCTCGCTCGCCTCGTCCACGTCGGTGACCAGGTCGGCGCGCGCCTTCTCGCGCACCGCGCCCGTCCCCGCGCGGGCGAGGATGAGCGCCGCCGCCTCGGCCGCCACCGCGAGCGCGAGCGCCGCCTCCGCGGCGAAGGGGCCGGGCGCCGCCGGAGGGGCGGAAGATGCTGGCGGAACGGAACTTTCGTGCGGCATGCGCGGTAGCCGGGCGGGTGAGCGGCGCGGGGCGTGCGTGGCCCGCGCCGCGGGCGACGGAGGATGCCGCCCGCCCGCGGCGCGCGCAATATGGCGTGGCGCGTCGGCGCACCGTTACATTGGCGCGCCTTCCACCTTCCCGCCTGCCGCGCCCGCGACAGGAACCGTCACCGCCCGGCCGCCCATCCGACCGCGGCCCGGCACACCTCTACCCCGAGCACCCATGGCCTCGAACGCCCCCCCGGAGACGCCGCGCGGAGAGAGGGCCGCCGGCTGGCGCCCGTCCGACGACACCTCGTTCTTCGGGCACCCGCGCGGCCTCTCCACGCTCTTCTTCACGGAGATGTGGGAGCGCTTCTCGTACTACGGGCTGCGCCCCCTGCTGGTGCTGTTCATGGCGGCCGCGCTGGCCGACGGAGGCTTCGGCTTCCCGCGCGCGCAGGCCTCGGCCATCGTGGGGATCTACGGCGCCTGCGTGTACCTGGCCTCGCTCCCCGGCGGGTGGGTGGCCGACCGGCTGCTGGGGCTGCGCCGGGCGATCTTCACCGGCGCGGTGCTCATCACCTCGGGGCACCTCTCCATCGGCCTCTCCGGCCTCGCCGGGCGGGGGATGGGGGGGAAGGCCTTCTTCTTCCTGGGGCTGATCCTGATCGTCTTCGGCACGGGGCTGCTCAAGCCGAACATCTCGGCCATCGTGGGCGACCTGTACCCCGAGGGCGGCGCCCGGCGCGACGCGGGCTTCTCCATCTTCTACATGGGGATCAACTCCGGTGCGTTCCTGGGGCAGCTCATCACCGGCATCCTTGCCCAGGAGTACGGGTGGCACTGGGGCTTCGGCGCTGCCGGCGTGGGGATGTTCCTCGGCCTGGTGTGGTTCTCGCTCGCCTCCAGGCGCACGCTGGGCGACATCGGCACGCAGCCGGAGCGCCACCCCGACCCGGCGGTGCAGGCGCGGCAGGAGACGCAGGTGAAGCTGGTCACCGCGCTCGGCGTGGGCGCGGTGGCGCTCTTCTACATCCTGGGCATCACCGGCGTGTTCGTTCCCGACGCCCAGAAGATCGGCCAGTACATGACCTTCGTGCTGGTGGGGATGGCGGCGGCCTTCTTCCTCTACGTCTTCGCGGCGGGAGGGCTGGACGGGCACGAGAAGCGGCGGGTGGCGGTGATCATGGTGCTCTTCGTGTTCGCCGCGATCTTCTGGAGCGCGTTCGAGCAGGCGCCCACCTCGCTCAACCTCTTCGCCAACGACTTCACCCGGCGCCAGGTCGGCTCGTTCGAGGTCCCGGCCGTCTGGTTCCAGTCCATCAACTCGGCCTTCATCATCCTGCTGGCGCCCGTCTTCGCGGCGATCTGGGTCGCCATGGGGCGGCGGGGGAAGGACCTCTCCAGCCCGGCCAAGTTCTCGCTGGGCCTCTTCTTCGCCGGCCTCGGCTTCCTGATGATGATCTTCGCCGCGCGCTCGGTGGTGGCGAGCGGCGGCGCGCTGAAAGTGTCGGCGATGTGGCTGGTGGGGAGCTACTTCTTCCAGACGGTGGGCGAGCTCTGCCTGAGCCCGGTGGGCCTCTCGTCGATGACCAAGCTCTCCCCGCGCAAGTACGTGGGGCAGATGATGGGGATCTGGTTCCTGGCCTCGGCGCTGGGGAACCTGATCGGCGGGCTGGTGGGCGGCCACGTGGACCCCGAGAAGCTCGACCAGATGCCCAAGCTCTTCACCGTGACCACGCTCTCGCTGATGGGCGCGGCGCTCCTCCTGGCGCTGATGATCATCCCCATCCGGCGGATGATGAGCGGGGTGCAGCAGGATGGCGCGCGGCCGGGCTAGGAGCCTCGGCCGGCCACAGGTGTACGACGGGGGCGCGTCCGCGGGGGTGCGCCCCCTGTCATTCCCGCGGCACGCAACCCGCATTTGCGATCACCAGAGAACCGCGCCCTCCCACCCCGAACCGGCGAGGCCTCGATGATGACCGACGAAGAGATCGCGGAGCAGCTCCAGGGCCGCGGCCTGGAAGAGGAATACGTGCGCGAGCTGCTGGCGAGCCTGGGCTACGACCCGGCCGACGGGCTCACCGAGACGGCCATCCACGCGCTCGACACGGCGGAGATGGAGACGCGGCGGAAGGCCGCGCTGCGCACCCTGGAGCTGGGAGCGCGCCGAAGCTGACCTGAACGGCTCCATCACGCAGAGACGCAGAGGCACGGAGAGAGCCCTTCTCCGTGCCTCTGCGCCTCTGCGTTAGACCTGTTTTCCGGTTCTTCGTCGATTTAGTTGCAGCTTGTTTCTCGCCCGCTCGCTCACACCGATCACGTCGACGAGTGACTGCAGGCGGCGCTCGCGCTGAGTTTTCGAAATTTTTTGGGAGAGCCCCCCTCACTCCCTCCGCAGTGCGGCAGGCGCAGGCTGTCTCAACCGATCGATCAGGGGTCACCCGGCGAGTCCGGCCGCCGTGCACGTCCTCCGCATCGATGGATGGATGACGGTCTTCGCCGCATGCACGAGGACCGGGGGAGCGCACGGAGGCAGCGGAGTGCTCGATTCCCCTGATGACGCAGTTGGCGAAGCCTTCTGGCGCGGAAGACGGGGTGAGCTCGCCGACCGGATGTTCTGCAAAAAAATTTCGAAAACTCAGCGCATGCTGAACCTGCAGCCGTGTCCGGCGGTCACTGGGGCATTCGAACGTCCGGTGCGTTCAGGTTGCAACCAAATCGACGAAAAGCCTGTTTTCCTTCTCCATCCCGCCCCTGCGGATTATGCTTGCCTGACGCAGCTCCTTCCCGCACGGCTCCTTTCATCCCGAGGTCGTCCTCCCATGAGCTCTCCCCCTTCCGACGAGTCGCCCGACCTCAAGCCGAAGGTGGACCTGAAGCGCCCGAGGTGCAAGCCACGCCCGGCGACCTTCGAAGCGCTGGGATTCGAGCGGCAGCCGATGGTGTCGTGGCTCGATCCCGGGCAACTCCTGCACACCATCTACCAGTCGCAGCTCGCGGGTGTGTTCGGCAGCTACGCCGACCGGCGCGAGGTGCAGGCGGCGCTCGCCCACGAAAAGCCCGGCGAGTTCGACTACGACGAGGAGCCCGGGGGAGAGCTCTGGATCGACTACGTGGCGGACGTGGGCGAGGGCTTCGCCTCGACCTACACGCTGGCCTGGCTGCTGGCGCAGGAGAAGCTTCCCCTCCCCGGCGTGGGCGTGGACCAGGCCGTGGCCGCCGACGAAGGCGGCGGCCACCGGCTGCCGCGCGGCCGCATCCTGGTGATGGGCGGCGACGAGGTCTATCCCACCCCCGGGAAGGACGGGTACCACAACCGGATGGCGGGCCCCTACGACGCCGCCTTCCCCTGCCTCCCCGACCTGGCGAAGGAGTGCCCGCACCTGTACGCCATCCCCGGCAACCACGACTGGTACGACGGGCTCACCAGCTTCCTCCGCCAGTTCTGCCAGCAGCGTGCGATCGGCGCCTGGAAGACGCGGCAGCGCCGGAGCTACTGGGCGCTCAAGCTCCCCAACCGGTGGTGGCTGTGGGGCACCGACATCCAGCTCGGCGCCGACATCGACTCCCCCCAGCTCGACTACTTCTACAGGAAGGCGAAGGAGGAGGCCCAACCCGGCGACCGCGTGATCCTGTGTACGGCCGAGCCGAGCTGGGTGGGCGCCGGCCGCGACGCGGGGCGGAAGGGGGGCGCCCCCGCAGCGGGGAAGCAGGGAGGGTTCGACAACCTGGAGTTCTTCGAACGCGCCGTCATCCGCAAGTACGGGCTGGTGCTGGCCGCCACCCTCACCGGCGACGCGCACCACTACGCGCGCTACTCGTACTCGCCGCGCGACCGCCAGGACGCTGCGGCGCCGAACCCCGGGGAGGAGAGCGTGCAGAAGATCACCGCGGGCGGCGGTGCCGCGCACCTGTCGCCCACGCACCACCTGCCGGACTGCCTCCCGCTGGCCTTCTCGCCCGTGGGCGAGGGTGAACCGGAGTGCATCCGCCTCTGGCGCCGGGTGGAGTTCCCGGAGCAGAAGGAGTCGCGCAGGCTCCTGAGGGGGCTCTGGCGCCTGGGCGGGCACAACCCGGGGATGGCGAACCTGCTGGGCGGGGTGTACGCCGCGCTCTTCCTCTGCCTGTTCTGCGCCCTCCTGGGCTGGAACGGCACGAGCTCCTTCCTGGCGCCGCTCAGCGGGATGCTGATCGGCAACGCGGTGTTCCTGGCCGCCTTCGTGTTCCTGGCGCTGCTGGCGGTGGCCGGCCTGTCGGAGGGGGCGAAGGGCGGGGTCGTGGTCCTCGTGGGGGTCCTGCACGCGCTCGTGCACGTGGGGCTCGTGCTCGCGGCCGCCCTCCTTCTCCGGGACCTCTACCCGTTCGCGCCCGGATGGGGGACCTGGGGCACGCTGATCGCGGCGGCCGGCATGTTCCTGGTGGGCCGGTACCTCGGCATCGGCGTGATGGCGCTGTACTTCTGGCTCGCGGAAAAGGTGGGGGTGAACACGAGCGAGGCGCTCGCCGCCCAGTCCATCGACCACTACAAGAACTTCCTGCGCCTGCACTTCGCCCCCGACGGGACCCTCACCGTCTATCCCTTCGGCATCCACAGGACGGTGCGGACCGACGACTGGGTTCCCGCTCCCGAGGGACCGGAAGGCGCGCCGCTGCTCAAGCCGAAGGCGGGGCAGGCGCCCAGGATCCACCTGATCGAGCAGCCCATCGTCATCCCCTGGAGCGTGCAGCCGCCCTACCCCAGCGCCGACCCGGAAGAGGCCGCCGGACAGCAGGCGCCGGCGCGCGTGCAGGCTCCGAAGCGGGTGGGTGACGACAAAGCGCCGGTGCCCGAAGACGACGGCGACCGAAAGGCCTGAAGCAGGTGCGGCACGCCGGCCAGAAAGAGCGCGGGCGGAGAGGATCGGGTTCTCTCCGCCCGCGCTTCGTTTCGGACAGCAGCCAGGGGCGCTCCAGGCCTCCGTGATCCCAGATCCCCGATCAGGGTGTGAGGAAATTCAGCTCGATCTCTCACGGAGGAATGGAGAGCGGCTCCCGGTCGCTCTGTGCCTCCGTGTGAGATCTGCCGTTGCCCGCTCGGCTGTGATCCACGTTTCCGAAAAGCTTACTCCCCCGCCCGCGCGGGATTATGCTTGCCCGACGCAGGTCCCTTCCCAAGCGGCCCTTTCATCCCCGAGGTCGTCCCCCCATGAGCAGCCCTTTCCATTTCGACGAATCCTCCTTCTCCAGGCCGAAGGCCGCCGAGGAGCGCCCGCAGTGCAAGCCGCGGCCGGACAAGATGCGCAAGCTGGAGTTCAAGCCGCAGAAGATGGTACACTGGCTCGATCCCGGGCAGCTGATGCACACGATCTACCGTTCGCAGCTGGCGAGCGTGTTCGGCGTCTACGCCGACCGGCGCGAGGTGCAGGCGGCGCTCAGCCATGGGGCCCAGGAAGAGGAGGAGAAGGATCGGAAAAGGCTCGACTATAGCGAGGCACCCGGCGGTGAGATCTGGATCGACTACGTGGCGGACGTGGGCGAGGGCTTCGCCTCGACCTACACGCTGGCCTGGCTGCTGGCGCGGAAGGATCTCCCCCGCCCCGGCGTGGGCGAGGACAGGGCCGTGGCCGCCGACGCCGACGCCGGCGACGGCGAGCGGCTGCCGCGCGGGCGCATCCTGATCATGGGCGGGGACGAGGTCTATCCCATCCCCGGGAAGGACGGGTACCGGAACCGCATGGCGGGCCCCTACGACGCCGCCCTCCCCTGTCTCCCCGACCTGACGGAGGAGTGCCCGAACCTGTACGCCATCCCCGGCAACCACGACTGGTACGACGGGCTGACCAGCTTTCTGCGCCAGTTCTGCCAGGGACGGTCCATCGGCGCGTGGAAGACGCAGCAGCGCCGGAGCTACTGGGCCCTCAAGCTGCCCAACCGGTGGTGGCTGTGGGGCACCGACATCCAGCTCGGCGCCGACATCGACTTCCCCCAGCTCGAGTACTTCCGCGACAAGGCGAAGAACGCGGCGAAGGAGGGGGACCGCGTGATCCTGTGCACGGCCGAGCCGAGCTGGGTGCATGCCGGACGGAAGGCGGGAAAACGGGGCGCGTCCGCCACCCCCGAAGTGGGCAGGCAAGAGGGGTTCGACAACCTGGAGTTCTTCGAACGCCACATCATCCGTGAGAACGGGCTGGTGCTCGCCGCCACCCTCACCGGCGACGCGCACCACTACACGCGCTACTCGCACGTCGATGCCAGCGGGAGGGAGAGCGTGACCAAGATCATCGCAGGCGGCGGCGGCGCGCACCTTCACCCCACGCACCACTTGCCGGACTGCCTCCCCCTGGCGTTCTCACCCGTGAAAGACGGCGGCGAGGCGACGACCGTTCGGCTGACGCGCCGGGTGGAGTTCCCGGCGCAGGAGGAGTCGCGCAGGCTCCTGAGGGGACTCTGGCGGCTGGGCGGGCAAAACCCGGGGATGGCGAACCTGCTGGGCGGGGTGTACGCCGGGCTCTTCCTCTGCTTGTTCGGCGCTTTTTTGGGCTGGAACGGCAAGAACTCCATCCTGGGGCCGCTCAGTGGGATGCTATTGGGCAACGGGGTGTTCCTGGCCCTGCTGATGTTCGCAGCACTGTTCGCGGTGGCCAACCTGTTTCCCGCCGCTGCGTGGTGGGTGCGCTTGGCGGCAGGATTTCTCCACTGGCTGGCGCACGTGGGTCTCGTCGTCACCGCGGTGTGGCTGCTCGTGAAACCCGACCCGGCGCTGGCTGACAGTTACGCGCAGGACCCGGTGTTACTCGGCCTATTCGGAGTGGCGATGGTCATCGTGGGCAGGTATCTCGGGATGCTTCTGATGGGGCTGTACTTCTGGATCGCGGAAAAGGTGGGGGTGAACGAGAGCGAGGCGCTCGCCGCCCAGTCCATCGAGAACTACAAGAACTTCCTGCGCCTGCACTTCGACCGCGATGGGAACCTTACCATCTATCCCTTCGGCATTCACGAGACGGTACGGAAGGACGACTGGATTCCCGCTCCCAAGCCGCCCAAGGGGCGGGAAGGCGACTCCCTGCTGAAGCCGGGGCCCGGGTGCACGCCCAGGATCCACCTGATCGAGGAGCCCATCGTCATCCCCTGGAGCGTGCAGCCGCCCTACCCCAGCGCCGAGCGGTAAAAGATCATCTCACGGTCGTCAGCTGTTCGTGATGGCGCCTCCGGGCTGGCGCGCCGGGTGGACACTTTCCGGGGCGGCGGCGTCTCACCTTCCCCGCACCCCGAGGGGACGGGGAAAAACCTCGACGCACGGAACTCGCCGCCGTACAACGACTTGGAGCGATTTTCGGTGGAGGCTGGAAAGCGGTATGATTTATGACCCTCGAGTCCCGCAGGACCCCCGCGGCGCCCTCACGAGCCCCTTCCCGCTGCGCCATCCCCCGGCAGGTTCAGGCGGGTTCAATTGGAGGAGACATCATGAGCACGACCCATTTCGACGCGGTCATCGTGGGCTCCGGGTTCGGCGGCTCGGTGATGGCCTACCGGCTGGCGCGCGCCGGCTTCAGCGTCTGCGTGCTGGAGCGGGGGAAGAGCTATCCGCCCGGCAGCTTTCCGCGCAGCCCCACGGCGGTGAAGCAGGGCTTCTGGGACCCGAGCGAGCGGCTGTACGGGATGATGAACGCCTGGTCGTTCGACGGCATCGGCGCCCTGGTGTCGAGCGGGCTGGGCGGCGGCTCGCTGATATACGCCAACGTGATGCTGCGCAAGCCGGCGGAGTGGTTCGTGCGCGAGGACGGCGAGTACTGGCCGGTGACCCGCGCCGAGCTGGACCGGCACTACGACGCCGTGGAGGCCGTGCTGGGGGGCGAGCCGTACCCGTTCGCCTTCGCGCCCTACAACCGTACGGGAAAGACGGCGGCCATGCTGGAGGGGGCCAGGTCGCTGGGGCTGGAGGGCTTCCTCCCCCGGCTGGCGATCACCTTCCGCGGCCGTCCGGACCGCGACCCCGTACCCGGCGCGCTCATCGAGGGGAGCGAGCACAACCTGCACGGCGCCCCGCGCTTCACCTGCCGGCTCTGCGGCGAGTGCGACTTCGGGTGCAACCTGGGCAGCAAGAACACGCTGGACTACAACTACCTGTCGGCGGCCCAGCGCCACGGCGCCGAGATCCGCGCCCTCTCGGAGGTGAAGACGTTCGCCTCGCGCGAGGGCGGCGGCTTCGTGGTGGACTACGTGCGGCACCACCCCGACGGCGGGGCGGCGGGCCCCGGCGCGCGCACCCCCGTGCGGCTGACGGCGGACCGGCTGGTACTCGCCGCCGGCACGCTGGGCAGCACCTTCCTGCTGCTGAAGAACCGCGCGGCCTTCCCCGGCCTGAGCCCCGCGCTGGGCACCCACTTCTCGGGCAACGGCGACCTGCTGGGGGTCGCCACCCGGACGCGGGGACGCGACGCCGAGGGCCGGCCCCGCGAGATGGGCACGTGCGAAGCGCCGGTGATCACCGCCGGGGTGCGCGTTCCCGACGCGGCCGAGGGGAAGGGCGCCACCGGGCGCGGCTTCTACATCCTGGACGCCGGCATCCCCGCGTTCATGGTCTGGCTGATGGAGTACCTGGTGCCTTCGGCGCTGCCGGTGCGCCTCGGGTCGATGGTGGTCCGCAACGTGATCCCCAAGGCGCTGCCCCGGTTCCTGCGGCGCCTGCTGCGCCGGCCGGACCCGGACCTGAGCGCCGAGATCTCGGGCGTGTTCGGCGACACCGCGCTCAGCGCCACCACCCTCCCCCTGCTGGGGCTGGGGCGCGACCTGCCCAACGGGCGGCTGACCCTGGACCGCCGCGGGCGGCTGAAGGTGGACTGGCGGATCGGCGCGTCGCGCGCCTACTTCGCACGGCTGGAAGCCACCATGCGGGCGCTGGTGAAGTCGTGGGGCGGCACCTTCGTGGCGAGCCCCAGCAAGTTCCTGGACCGGCTGATCACGGTGCACCCGCTGGGCGGCTGCCCCATGGGGCGCACGCGCGACGAGGGCGTGGTGGACGCGTACGGCCGCGTCTTCGGCTGCCCGGGGCTGTACGTGGCCGACGGATCGGTGATGCCGGGCCCGGTGGGCCCCAATCCCTCGCTCACCATCGCCGCGCTGGCGGACCGCTTCGCCGAGCAGCTGATCCGCGACGCCGGCCGCGACCCCGACGCCGAGCAGGTCTACCTCCCGGTGGAGGTGGTGGGCGCCCCCGCCGGCACCGTCGACGCCCTGCAGTGAACCAAGCCTGGTAAAAAGCATCTCACGGTAGAGACGCAGAGGAACTGAGAGTACGCCGAGAACCTCTGCGTACTCTCAGTCTCTTTGCGTCTCTGCGTGAAACGCGTGGTTCGCTGACTTACGGAATCACCGCGGCCGGGGAGGCTGTGCCGGAGCGGCCCCGGTCAGCTCGTTGATGCGCTGCTGGATCTGCGGGTTGTTGGGCTGCTTCTGCTGCGCCATCCGGTAACGCACCAGCGCCTTGTCGCGCTCCCCCCGCGCCCGGTAGACCTCGCCGAGCTGGAAGTCGACCTGCCCCGACTGGGGATAGAACTCGGCGTTCATCTCCAGCAGCGCGGCCGCCTCGGCCGTCTTCCCCTGCGCCGCCAGCCGGCGCGCCAGCTCGTTGATGGAACCCTCGCTGAAGTCGTAGCGCCCCGACGCCATGGTCTCCTGGCGGAGCTGGCGGTAGCGCGCGATGGCCGCGGGGGCGCCCCCGCTGTCGAGCGCGGCCGCGAGCACGCGGTCGAGCGTGGTGGGGATGGGGAGTCCGCGGTGGCAGGTGACGCAGCCGACGCCGACCGGCGGGTCGTGGCGGTGCGGCACCTGGGGGAGCACCTGCGCGTTCAGGTCGCGCGTCATCCGCATCATGAAGCGCGCCTTCTCCTTCGGCTCCTTGTCGTCGGCCTTGAAGTCGAAGCTCTCGCGACCGTCCGCGCCCTGGCGCTGCACGTGGCAGTACTGGCAGCGCACCCCCAGCGACATCGAGAACCCGCGCATGATCTGCACGAGCGAGTCGCGCGGGATGTCCCTGGGGAGCACCTTCAGGTTCTCGAAGCGCTCCGGGATCTGCGCGGCCACGGGGGCGGCGCCGGCGAGCGCCAGGAGGGCGGCCAAGCTCGGGACGACGAACGGGATTCGGCGCATGCGGCGGCTCGGTGCGGAGGTGGTCGTTGCAACGCGGACCGGTTTCGGAAGATGCCTCCGTTCCCGCGGGACGCGCAACAGCAACGGCGGTCTCACGCAGCGGCGCGGAGAACGACGGAGAGGAACCGCGCCATCGCGTCGAGGACGAGGTCCGGATGCTCGCGGTGGGGAGAGTGGCCGCACGCGCGGACGGCGAGCACCTCCACCGGTCCGCCGGCGGCGCGCTGGATCGCCTCGACCTGCGCCCAGGTGCCGTACTCGTCGTCTTCCCCCTGCACCACCAGCATCGGCGCGGTGATGCGGGGGAGGTATTCCTCGATGTTCCAGGCGCGGAACCCGGGATCGAGCCAGACGTCGTTCCAGCCGCGGAAGGCGACGTCGACGTGCCGGTGGTGGCGCGCCAGCTTCTCGCGCAGCTCCGTCGTCCGGTACTGCTCGCGGATCGCGGCGATGCTCGCCAGCCCGTGCGGCTCGGTGAAGACGTGCGGCGCCTCCAGCACCAGCGCGCGCGGGCGCGGCCCGGCGCCCGACCCGGCATAGATGAGGGCGATCGACGCGCCGTCGCTGTGCCCCACCAGCACGGGGTCGCGCACGCCGGTCTCCTCCAGCACCTCCACCAGCACCTCCGCCTCGTCGTGCATGAAGCGCACGGGGCGCGGGAGGCCGGCCGGGTCCGAGCGCCCGTAGCCGGCGCGCGAGTAGACCAGCGCGCCGAGCCCCGTCGCCGCCGCCAGCCGGTCCGGGAAGTCGCGCCAGAGCGAGGCGGAGCCCAGCCCCTCGTGCAGGAACACGAGCGTCGGCGCCTCGTCCCCGCGCGGCCCGATCCACCGGTACTCCAGCCGCCGCCCTCCCGCGGAGAGGGTGGTGTGCGATTCCTTCATCCGGGCTTCCGAAGTTCAGTCGCGCTCCGTCGAATGGGTCCCGAGCGCCGGCTATAGATCCCCCGGCCTTCAACCGCTTGCGCTACCGTTACTTCAGCGTGGCCGGCCTCGGGATGACGTCTTGTCGTTGGAGTCCGCGAAGGCGGACTGTGTGCCGTTGTAGCGGCGACTTCAGTCGCATATTCCGCATCATACGGCTCCCGCAACCAGCCCACCCTCCGGCGGCGCGTCGGCCCACTGCCAGGCGCTTCCCTCGTGCAGCGAGGCGTAGACGGCGTCGCGCAGGCGGTTGGCCTCCTGGCTGGTGAGCGTGCGCACCAAGTCGCGAATCACGATCCGCACCAGCACGTTCTTCTGCCCCGGGAGCATCCCGATGCGCGCGCGGGCCGGCGGCGGCACCGCGTCGTACGGCGTCTCCGCCAGCACCTCGACGGACTCCAGGCTCTCCACCCGCTCGCCGAGCGCCTGCCGCACGCGGTCGCCGAGCTCCTCCGGCGTGCGCGAGGCGTCGACCGCCACGGAAAGGTCGCGGCGCACCGGCGGCTGCGACGACACCGGCTGGTACGGCTCCAGGTCGAGCATCTGCCCCGCGATCCGCGGGTCGGCGGAGCGGAGGAGGCGGATGTCGTCGATCCCCTTCGCCAGCATCAGCAGCCGGTCGAGCCCGAGCCCCATCGCCAGCCCCGACCAGCGGTCCGTCGGGAGCCCGGCTTCGTCGAGGAGCGCGGGGAGGGCGAGGCCGCACTCGCCCACCTCCACCCACCCGCCGCCGGACCGCACCTCGAGCTCCAGCCCGTCGGTCGTGTACGGGTGATCGGCCGGGTTGCAGCGGTACTCCCACCCCGGCAGGAGCGCGCCCACGACGGTCGCGATCATCTCGTGCAGGTCCGGGATCCCCAGCCTCCGCCGGGCGATGCGCCACACGTCCATCTGGTGCGGCTCGCCGGTGTGGATGCGGTCGATCTGGTCGCGGCGGTAGACCAGGCCGGGGCACATCAGCACCCCATCGTCCGGCGGATCCGCCGCCAGGTCGCGGAGGGCGGCGGGGATCATGGCCGTGGAGTGCGAGCGCAGCACGGTGGTCTCGCTCACGTACCGCGTGTAGCGCGCGTCGCGTGCCGCCCCGTCGGGCGGGTAGTGCAGGCGGTCGTAGTTGTGCTCCAGCGGCACCACGGGGTGGGCGCGGTGGATGCGCGCCTCGCACCCCCAGCGCGCGGTGAGCGCGTCGCGGACGGCGTCCACCAGGCGCTGCAGCGCGTGCGGGCCGGCGGCGGGATCGGCCAGGTCGCGCAGGGTGACGGCGCGAAGGTAGGCGTCGTGGGTCAGGATCGCGGGCTTCATCGGTCTCTCTCCGGTTGTCGGGGTCATGGGTCACGAACGAAAACGCCCCCCGGACGTGTCCGGGGGGCGTCGGCCCATGGCCGCGCCGGAGAGGGCGCCGAAGTCAGACTCGCGCGCGCACCTCCCCATCCCCGGGCAGGGCCAGGGGAGTGATAAATCGAGGGGCGAGGCGGGCGAGATCGGTCTTCATGCGTTCGAATATATCCACGTTTCCGGGATTCACCAACCACGGTATCACACAGAGACACGGAGAGAGGGTTCATCGTTTTGCCAGCCGCCGCTCGGGGCCACGCTCGAAGAAGAGTAGAGCGTGGGGGTGACGGTGAGCAGGATTGCCTCGGTTTTCGCCGGACATTAATGTTAAGGTGGATCTGACCCGGGCCCATGGCCCGGTTAGGATTCACCCTGCCCCCCGCAAGGGGGGCTTTTTTGTCCCTACAGAGAGCTATGTACTTCGCGTACCTCGACAAACCGGGTGATGAACAGGCGCACGCGCTCGGGACTCACGCTAGCTTCACCATCGCTTGCTGCATGAAGTAATACGGGTATTCCTCGTCGCGCTCTCGAACCATCGCAGTGCAGACCCCGCCATGTGGTTTCCAGCCATTAGCAATCGCCCCACGAACCTTCTTTGTTAGGTCACTCTCAGCATCACCAGATCTGAGGTACAACGAAGATAGTAGCATGTAATCGACGGTAGCCATTCTCAAACGCTCCTTTCTCCGTCTCAGGGGTGTTCGGTGGACAGGAATGAACCCGCGTGACACACGCACCTGCGGGGGTGCGGCGAACGACCGAACTGAATTCCGCGGCTCCGGATCAGGTCGATGTGAACCGCAGCTCTCTCTGTGCCTCTGCGTCTCTGCGTGATGCCCGCAGTTTCTTTCTCTCCGGCCCGCGCTCGAAGAGGAGGTAGAGCGCGGGGGTGACGGTGAGGACGAGCAGGGTCGAGCTCGCCAGCCCGCCCAGCAGCGAGTAGCCCAGCGCGTTCCAGATGTTCGCGTCCGCCGCCTCGCTGAAGAGCACCAGCGGGAGGAGGCCGATGAGGGTCACCGCGCTGGTCATCAGGATCGGGCGCACGCGCTCCAGCGTGCCCTTCACGATGGCGTCGTGGAGCGGGAGGCCGTCGTGGCGGCGCACCTGGTTCACGCGGTCGATCAGCAGCACCGCGTTGTTCACCACCACCCCGCCCATCATGATCACCCCGATGAACGCCTCGCGGGTGAAGCTGGCGTTGGTGAAGAAGTAGACCAGGAAGACGCCGATCAGCGCCATCGGCACCGTGAGCAGCACGCAGAGCGGCTGCCGCAGCGACTCGAAGAGCCCCGCGCAGACCATGAAGACCAGCACCAGCGAGAAGGCGAGCACGCCGTAGATCTGCCCCTTCTCCTCGTCGCTCCACCGCCACTCCTCCTTGCCGATGAGCTGGTAGCCGGCCGGGAGCCGCGTGGCGCCGATCACCGCGGCCTGCACCCGGTCGCCCAGCTTGACGGGGCCGCGGAACTCGTACGCCACCGTGCGCTGGTACTGCTGATCCTCGCGCAGGATGCGACTGAGCACCTCGCGCTCCCCCACCTCGGCCACCTCCGCGAGCCGCACCGGCTCCCCCGAGGGCGCGGGGATGGAGAGCTCGCGCAGCCGCGCCACGTCGAGCCGGTCGCTCCCCGCCAGCATCACCGAGAAGAGCAGCTCCTCGTCGCCCACGCGCAGGTAGCTGCGGCGCTCGTCCTGCCCCACGGCGGCGGCCACGCGCCGCACCACGTCGCGCGCGGTGAGGGCGTGCATCGCCAGCCGCCGCCGGTCGATGCGCACCGCCACCTCGGTGGCGCGGTCGCGCTCGAAGAACTGCCCGCTGGCGTTGGTGTCGACCTCCTGGATGCGCGAGAAGCGCTTCAGCCGCTCCCCCAGGTCCTCGGCGATGGCGCGCACCTGCTCGTAGTTGTAGCCCAGCACGCGGATGCTGTAGTTGGGCGGCGAGCCCCCGCCGCCGTAGAACGAGGGCCCGTAGCCGGTCACCTGCACCTCGCTCCCGCCGAAGAGGTGGCTGTACGCCTCCATCTGCTCCTTGATGGCCAGCGGCACCGCGGTCGCCTGCAGCGAGTCGGGGAAGTCGACGCGGATGTCGGCCGCCTGCGGGTAGACGTGCGTGGTGAAGCGCGCCACCTCGGGCATGGCCTCCAGCCGCCGCTCGAACTCCCGCGCCAGCCCGTCGGTGTTCGCCAGCTCCTCGCCGCGCGGCTGCTCGATGGAGATGCGGATGTACGAGTCCTCGTCCCACCAGGGCCGCCAGATGGTGCCGCGGGTGACGTACTTCTGGAAGAGGAACCCCGACCCGGCGAGCAGCAGGAGGGGGACGAGCACGGCGACCCAGGGACGGCGCAGGGTGAAGCCGACCATCGCCGCGTAGACGCGCGTGTACCAGGGCGGCGCGTCGTCCGCGCGGCGGTGGATGCCGAGCGCGCGGCCCCGCAGCAGCCGCGACGCCAGCGCCGGGGTGAAGGAGAAGGCGGCGGCGAGCGAGGCCAGGTTGGTGAGCCCCACCACGATCGCCAGCGGCACGTAGAAGAGCCGCACCTCGCCCTGCAGGTAGACGAAGGGGACGAAGACGATCAGGCTGGTCGCGGTCGCCGCCAGCACGGGAAGGAGCATCTCCCGGGCGCCGCGCTCGGCGGCGGCGGCGGGGTCCTCTCCCGGCCGCGCGCGGCGGTAGATGTTCTCGAGGACGACGACGGCGTTGTCGATCACCAGCCCGAAGCCCATCGCCAGCCCCATCAGCGTGAGCACGTTCAGCGTGAGCCCGCCGAGCCAGATCAGGTTGAAGGTGATGAGCACCGCGAAGGCGATGCTGGAGAAGACGATGGCCGCCGAGCGGAAGGAGCGGAGGAAGGCGAAGAGCACCACGAACACGATCAGCGCCGAGGTGAGCGCGCGCCAGCGCAGGTCGGTGAGCTGCGCGCGCACCGCGGCGCTCTCGTCCTCGTCCAGGATCACCCGCGCGCCGGCGAGGAGCCGCGGCCGCAGCTCCCGCAGCCGCGCCTTCATCCGGTCCGCCACCTGCACCACGTTGGTCCCCGCCTCCTTGTACGCCTGGAACGAGACCGCCGGCTCCCCGTCGATGCGGTAGAGGCTGGCCGGGCGCTCCCAGGTGTCGCGCACCACCGCCACGTCCTGCAGCCGCACCAGCCGCCCGTGGTCGGTCAGCAGCGGGGTGCGGCGCACCTCGGCCACCGTCTGCGGGCGCTCGCGGATGGCCACGGTGTAGAGCATCCCGCCGCGGCTCACCGCGCCTGCCTCGCGCATGAACTCGAGCGCGGCCACGCGGTCGCGCACCGTCTCGGGGTCGAGCCCCAGCCCGAGGACGCGCGTCTCGTCGAGCTCCACCTCCAGCACCCGCTCGCGCCCGCCCCAGGCGCGCACGTCGGCCACCCCCGCGAGCTGCCGCAGCTCGGGGGCGAGGTCTTCGTCCACGTGGCGGCGGAGCGCCTCCACGGTGTAGGGGCCGGTGATGGTGTAGAGGAGGAAGGGCTTGCGCTGCTTCTGGAACTCGGCGGGGACGTAGGCCTCCACCTGGGGGCGGCGGGCGCCCCGCGGGAGCTGGTCCTCCAGCGCGGCGAGGCGCTCGGAGAGGTCCAGCCGGGTGAAGTCCATGTCGGTGCCGCGCGTGAACTCCACGTCGACGGTGCTGACGCCGGCGCCGTTGCGCTCCTCGGAGACCGACGAGACCTTCGCCACCCCCCGCACCTGCTGCACCGCCGCCTCGATGGGCGAGGTGAGGAAGGCCTCGGTGGTCTCGGGGCTGGCGCCGCGCCAGGAGCTGGTCACGCGCAGCCGCGGGAGCTCCGTCTCGGGGAGGAGCTCCACCGGCATCTTCAGCCAGCTCACCACGCCCAGCAGCGCCAGGCCCAGGTACGCCATCCCCACGGCTACGGGGCGGCGGATGGAGAAGCGGATCACGTGCTCTCAGCGTCTTCTCTGACCATCATGTCGCGTCGCGGGGAGAGGTCCTGGAACGGCGAACGGCAACTACGGCTTTGGGGGTGTCCCTCCGCTGCGCTCCGGGCCGGGTTGCGTTACCAGGCGAATGAATTCGCGGCAACCACTGCCCAAAGTCCGCCTTCGCGGACTCCCTGGTCGGCTTTGCTGCACCTGCTCGGACACCGGATCGGCTTCTGGGCCGGAGGGAGGCTCGATGCCGTTTCCGCCGCGGATCGAATCGTTGCCAGGGGTGGCCGCGAGGCCGAGTGAGCGAGTCCGCGAAGGCGGACTTCGGGCAGTTGTTGCCGCGGTTTCAACCGCCCTGCTCCCAGGCCCCGGCTCGCAGCTCAATCCCCCGCCACCGACGCCGGGCGCGGACGCGGCTGCGGCTCGGGAGCAGCGGGCGAAGGCGCGGGCACCGGCTCAGGCGCGCGTCCCCGCAGCCGCGCCACGATCCACTCCTGCAGCTCCTCCAGCAGGTCGTAGGAGACGGGGATGACCACCAGCGTCAGCGCCGTCGCGCTCAGCAGCCCGCCGAACACCGCCATCGCCAGCGGCGCCTGCAGCTCGCCCCCGGCGCCGAGCCCCAGCGCCATCGGCAGCAGCCCGAGCATGGCGGTGACGGTGTTCATCACGATGGGGCGGAAGCGGGCATGGCCGGCGGCGCGGATCGCCTGGTGCCGGTCCATCCCCCTGCGGCGCATCTGGTTGATGAAGTCGACCTTCACCACCGCGTCGTTGTCCACGATCCCCACCAGGATCACCATCCCGATCAGGCTCATGGTGTTCACGCCCGACCCGCCGATCCAGAGCGCCACCGCCGCCCCGATCGCCGCCAGCGGCACCGCCAGCAGGATGATGAAGGGGTGCAGCAGGCTCTCGAACTCGGCCGCCAGCAGCATGTAGCAGAGCGCCAGCGCCAGCACGAAGGCGAGCGCCAGGTCGCGGAAGCCGCGCCGCATCTCCTCGTTCTCGCCGCCGATCTCCAGGTGGAGCCCCGGCGGCGGCGCGAGCGAGGCGAGGGACGAGCGCACCGCGTCGACCGCCTCGTCCACCCCGGCGCCAGCCGCCACGTCGGCCAGCACCGTGACCACCCGCCCCTGGTCCACGCGGCGGATCTCGGCCGGGCCGCTGGCGGTGCGCACCCGCACCAGCTCGCGCAGCGGCACGCCGTCCACCGTGAGCCGCTCCAGCGTCTCGGCCGAGCGCCGGGCCTCCTCGGGAAGGCGGACCACGATGGGGACCTTGCGGTCGAAGTCCACCAGCTGCGTGGCCTCTTCCCCCTTCATGTATCCCTCGACCGTCTCCGCCACGCGCCGGGCGTCCATCCCGTAGGCGGCCACGCGCTCGCGGTCGATCTCCACCCGGATCTCCGGCTGCCCCAGCCCGGTGCCGACGCGCACGTTGCTCACGGCGGGAACGGCGGCCAGGCGGCGGCGCACCTGGTCGGCGTACCCCATCGCCCCCTCCAGGTCCTCGCCGCGGATGCGCACCGAGAGGTCGCTCTCCCCCGCGCCCAGCAGCCGGCCGAGCGCGGTGGCCTGCCCGCTCTCCAGCGTCACCGCCCCCGCGGGGAAGGAGGCGAGCGCCGGCCGCAGCCGCCGCAGCGACGCGTCCGTCGCCTGGCCGGGCGCGAGCCGCACGTCGAGGGTGGCGGTGTTCAGGCCGCTCTCGCGCTCGTCCATCCCCGCCACCGCCGCCTGCCGGCCGACGCGCGTGAACACCGCGTCGACGGAGGGGTCGGCGCGGATCGCCCGCTCCAGCCGCGCGGCGGCGGCCGCCGTCGTCTCCAGCGGGGTGCCGCGGGCGAGCTCCAGCCGCGCGCGGTAGGCGCCCTGGTCCACCTCGGGAAGGACGCTGCGGGGGAGGAGGAAGAGGATCCAGACGCCGGCCACGAGGAGGGTGAGCGCCACCGCCATGGTGCGTCCGCGGCGGCGCATCCCCGCCTCCAGCAGCCGCTCGTAGCCGGCCGTGACCGCCCCGAAGCCCCGGTCGAAGGCGTCCAGCGGGCGCGCGAGCCGCCGCGCCAGCCACCCGCGGCGGGGCTCTCCGTCGTCCCCATCCCCCCACCGCGCCGCCAGCGTGGGGAGGAGGGTGACGGCGACCAGGATCGAGGCCAGGAGCGAGAAGCTGACGCTGAGCGCCAGCGCGCCCAGGAGCTGCCCGGCGACCCCCTCCACGTAGAGGATGGGGCCGAAGACGGCGATGTTGGTGAGGGTGCTGGCGATGATGGCGCGCTGCACCTCTTCCGTTCCCGCGGCGGCGGCCACGGCGGCGCGCGCGCCCAGCTCGCGGTGCCGGAAGATGTTCTCCAGCACCACGATGGAGTTGTCCATCAGCAGGCCGACCCCCAGCGCCAGCCCGCCCAGGCTCATGATGTTGAGGGTGACCCCCGCCGCCTGCAGCAGCGCGAAGGTGGCGACCAGGGAGATGGGGATCACCAGCGCCACGGCGATGGGGTAGCGCACCTGCCGCAGGAAGAGGAAGAGCACCAGGAAGGCGAGGATGCCGCCCAGCACCACCTCCTGCGCCACGTTCGCGAGCGCGTCGGAGATGAAGCCGGCTTGGCTGGTGGCCACCTCCAGCCGCACCCCCGGGTACTCGCGGCGGAGCTGCGCCAGCACCTCCTCCACCTTCTCGCTGACGCGGACGGTGTTGGCGCCGGCGTTCTTGAACACCAGCAGCCCCACCGCGTCGCGGCCGTTGAAGCGGGCGATGGACTCGCGCTCGCGGAAGCCGTCTTCCACCCGCGCCACGTCGCGCACCAGGAGCTGCCCCGCGAGAGGCGCATCCCCCGCCCCCGCCGTCCCGGTCCCCGCCGCCGCGCCCGTTCCGCCGGTCCCGCCCGCGCCGGCCGCGCGCCGAACCGGGACCTCGGCGATGTCGGCGGCGGACTGCAGCTCGCCCAGGGTGCGCAGCGAGTAGCGGTAGCGGCCGCGGCGGATGCTCCCGCCCGGCGCGCTGGCGTTCGCCGCCGCCAGCGCGCGCGAGACGTCGCCGATGGAGAGCCCGTGCGCCTCCAGCACCGCGGGGTCCACCTCCACGTGGACCTCGCGCTCCATCCCCCCGGTCACCGACGCCTGCGCCACCCCGTCGATCTGCTCCAGCCGCCGCTTGAACACCGCCTCGGCCAGCTCCTTGAGCTGCGGCAGGTCGCGCGCGCCGGCCACGCTCACGGCCAGGATCGGCTCGCTGCGGGGGTCGGTGCGCAGCACCACCGGCCGCGCCGCCAGCTCGGGGAGCGCGTCGCGGATGTTGTCGAGCTTCTCGCGCGTGCCGAGCGCGGCGAAGTCCATGTCCGTGCCCCAGGCGAAGCGCGCGGAGACCAGCGAGTACCCCTCGCGGGTCACGCTCTCCACCTTCTGCACGCCCGGCACGGTGCTGACCGCCTGCTCCACCGGCTCGGTGATGAAGCGCTCCACCTCGGCGGGGGCGGCGCTGGGGTCGGTGGTGTAGACCACCAGCCGGGGGTAGGCGACGTCGGGAAGGAGGTCGATGGGAAGGCGCACGAACGACAGCACCCCCAGGCACACGATCCCCAGGAAGAACATGGCGACCGCCACCGGCCGCTGGATCGCGAGCTTGGGAAGGGACATTCGGGTGCCGCGGAGGTCGGCCGGGGCCCGCGGGCGGGGCTACGGCCGCGGGGCGTCGCCGCCCGCGGAGTCGGCGAGCGTCTCGGCCAGCCGGATGCGGGCGTCGTGGATCAGCGTGTAGTGCCCCTCGGTGAGCACCACCTCGCCGGGCTTCACGCTGTCGGTCTCGGTATTGGGAAGGATCTCGACCAGCGAGTCGTTCTGCAGCCCGGTGGTCACGTAGCGCCACTTGGCCAGCCCGGTGTCGCCGCTCCCCTCGAACACGAAGAGCATGGTGCGCCGGTCGCGCTCCAGGATGGCCGAGCGGGGCACCAGCACGCGGTTGTCGAAGCGCTGCGCCTCCAGCGCCACGCGCGCGTACATCCCCGGGAGGATGCGGCCGCCGGGGTTGGGCACGATCACCGTCACCCGCGCGGTGCGGGTGCCGCCGTCGACCACCGGGTTGATGGTCTGCACGGTGCCGGCGAAGGGCTGCGGGAAGGCGGCGAAGCTCACCCGCGCCCGCCGCCCCGGCGCCAGGAAGCCCACCTCGCTCTCCAGCACCTGCACCTCGACCTTTATGGGGTCGAGCGCCACGATGGTCATCAGTTCGTCGCCCGCGCGCACCCACTGCCCGGGCACCACCTTGAGCGACGCCACCCGCCCCGCGAAGGGCGCGGCGATGCGGGTGCGGGAAAGGTCGAGCTGGGCCTTGCGCAGCCGCACCTCGGCGGCGTCGAGCCCGGTCTTCGAGCGCGCGAAGGCGGCGCGGTCCGCGCGGACGCGCGCGTCGGTGATCTCGTCGTCGAGCAGCGTGGCCTCGCGGTAGGCGGCCTGCGCCTGCCGCACGTTGGCCTGCGCCTCCTCCACCGCCAGCCCGTACTCGGCCGCGTCGATCCCGGCCAGGAGCTGCCCGGCGCCGATGCCGTCGTTCTCGTGCACGGGGAGCGAGGCCACGCGCCCGGCGACCTGCGCCACCACCACCGTCTTCTTCCACCCCTCCGCCTGCCCCGCCGCGGTCACCGAGACCACCAGCGCCTGGCGGACGGCGGGCACCCCCTTCACCGGGATCGCCACGTCGGTGCGGAAGTTCCCGCTCGCGGAGGTGCGTGGGCGCGGCCCACCGGAGAGCTCGCCGTCCGCGCCCTGCTCGCCCTGCGACGCGCGGATGCGGCCGTAGATGCCCACGGAGGCGGCGATCGCGAGCGCCAGCACGCCGGCGCCGACCAGGGATTTGCGGAGGATGGGGCTCATGGGAGATGCGGATGCGCTCGTGTCCACGGCACCGCCGTCAGGTGAAAGCTACCCTTGTGGGACATTCCACACAACGGTGCGAGAAACGTGTGTATCGACCGCGCGGACTTCCCGATGGCCCGCGACGGTGCACGGAGTGGGCGGCGGCCACCGACGAACGGGGAAGATCGAAAGGAGCGCCGCCGCATCGCCCACCGCTCGTGCGGACGCGATCGCGCCTTGCGCACCGGACAGTCGGATGCGCAAGCCGGACGCACCGCTGCCGGCAACGAGCGTCCTGAAGCGGCCGCCCGGCCGCCGAGGATCGTTCGGATTCCAGTCTCTGACAGAAGGGGCCTCACACGGAGTCAACGGAGTCAGCAGAGTCGTTTTCCGTTGACTCCGTTGACTCCGTGTGAGGCCATTCAGTTCAAGAACCTGATTCAGAACTGAACTCTGCCCTGTGGCATCAGGCGGTGGCGGCGGCGTGCACCTCCTCGGCGGCGCGCCGCCCCGAGCCGAGCGCGCCCTGCATCCACCCGGGGAGGGCCGAGGTGTGGTCGCCCGCGAAGTGCACCCGCCCCTCCGCCCGCGCCAGGTGCGGGAGGAAGGCGCCCAGCTCGCCGGGGGCGAACCAGGCGTAGTCTCCCCTGGCCCACGGGTCCGCGTCCCAGCAGTACGACGCGCCGCGCTCGAACGCCCGCGCGAGCCCCGGGTGCACGCGGTCCGCCTGCTCCCGCGCGAACGCCACCCTCGCCTCCGGCGCCATTGCGGCGATGCGGCGCGCGCCCGGCCCGGTGACGAACGCCTCCAGCACCGCGCGCGGGCCCGGCTGCCCCGCGGTGGCGTCGCCCAGGTGCATCACCGGGAGGTCGGTGGGCACCGCCGTCTCCCCGGGATCCCAGCAGCGCTCGCGAAGCTGCAGGTACACGCGGGTGACCGAGGTGGTCCGCAGCCCCTCCACCGCCCGCCGCTTCCCGGCCGAGAAAGGCGGCGTCACCCGTACCGCGCGCAGCGTGGGAAAGGGGAGCGCGCAGACCAGGTAGTCCGCCTCCAGCACCTCGCGCCCTCCGCGCGCGTCGAATCCGACGCGGACGCCGCCGCCGTCCTGGTGGATCGCCGTGACCGCCGCGCCGTAGCGCACCCGCTCGCCCAGCCGGGCGGCGAAGGCGCGCGGCAGGCGGTCGGTGCCGCCCTCGACCACGAACGCCGCGCCGCCCGGGCCCTGCTGCGCCAGGTCGCGCAGCAGCGACAGCGCCGAGCAGGCGTCCACGCCGTCGCCCCACTCGTCCAGGTACCCCAGCCGCATCGCCGCCACCGCCCCCGGCGACGCGCCGCGCGCCCGCAGCAGCGCGGCGAGCGTGGTCCCGTCGTGGCGCAGCGCCGCCGGGCCGGGCCACGACGGGTGGCGCGGGTCGCCGATCTCCGCCAGCACGGGGTCCAGGTAGCGCGCGCGGAGGGCGTGGGGCGAAAGGCCCTCCTCGCCGGGCGGCATCGGCATCGGCCAGCGCACCGGCTCGCCCGGGCGGATGCGCACCGAGCGGCCGCGGACGAAGCAGCGCGCCCCCGCCCCGCCCCGCGCGCGCACGCCCGCCGGCACCAGCGCGACCCCCAGCTCGCGCGCGTAGCCCACGGTGTGGTGGTGGTCCTCGCGGACGAAGATCGCCCCCGCCTCCACGTGCAGCCCGCCGTCGAAGGAGTCGCGCAGCGTGAGCACCCGCCCGCCCGGCCGGTCGCGCGCCTCCAGCACCGTGACGTGGTGGCCCCTGCGCACCAGCTCGTACGCCGCCGCGAGCCCCGCCAGCCCAGCCCCGGCCACGATCACCCGGGCCGGCCCGCCCCGTCCTCGCGCACCGCAGCCGCCCGCGGCCAGCGCCGCGGCGGCCGCCGCGCCCCGCGCGACGAACTCGCGGCGGGTGATGGAGGCCGGGTCAGGGCCGGGCGCCATCTTCCCGCCGGGCCTGCGCCCGCGCCACCAGCGAGTCCAGCCCGGCTTCGGTGACCGCGCCGGGGTGGAGCACGCCGTTGATCACCAGCGTGGGGGTGACCTCGATGCGCGTGGCCGCGCCCGCCTTCGCGTCGCGGTCGACGGCCGCCAGGGTGCGCGCCTCGCGGACGCACCGGTCGAACGCCGCGGCGTCGCCCACCCCCGCCTCGGCCGCGAAGCGCGCCCAGGGCTTGGCGCCCAGCGAGTCCTGCTGCGCGTACAGCAGCGAGGCGAACTCGCCGAAGCGGCCCTGCTCGCCGGCGCACTCCGACGCCGCGGCGGCCGGGCGGGCGTGGGGGTGGATCGCGTCGAGCGGGAAGTGGCGGTAGAGCACGGCCACGCGGTCGGGGTGCTTCCGCCGCACGGCCTCGAGCACGGGGTGCGTGCGCGCGCAGAAGGGGCACTGGAAGTCCGAGAACTCCACGATGCGCACCGGCGCGTCGCGCCGCCCCAGCCACTGTCCGGCGGAGACGAGCTGCGCCCAGTTGTCCACGGCGCGCGGCCGCATGTCGGGCCCCTGCGCGGCCGCCGGGAAGAGCTCGCGGCGCACCAGCGCGGCGGTGACCACCAGCGCGCACGCCACCAGCGTGCCGGTGAGCACGTCGGAATAGAGGTCGCGGCTCATGCGCCCCTCCCTGGCTGCGGGGCGGCGGGCTGCAGCTCGTAGATCACCACGCGGGGCACGTCGTCGGCGTCGAGCTCCACGCCGTACGCCCTGCGGCCGCGCAGCACGCGCAGCGACACGTTCTCGGGCAGGTCCATCGAGGCGACGCGCGCCCCGGACGCGTCGAAGGCCGTCCAGTGCACCGGCTCGCCGTGGCGGCCCAGCAGCCCCAGCCACACGCGGCCGGCATCGTCCACCACCATCTCCCGGAAGAGCGGCCAGCTCTCGCTCCCGACCTCGGCGAAGGCGCGGCGCACCGCCGCGGGCGGCACCGTGCGGCCCAGCGCGGCCACCACGCTGTCGCGGTCGCGCGCGGTGATGGGGCGCGGCGTGACGGCCACGGCCGGGCGGATGGTGGCGACCCGCCGCCCGTCAGGGGAGTACACGCCGACATCCAGCGCCCCCGTCCATGCCGCGTAGACGCGGTCGCCGCCGCCCGCCGCGAACACCGGCTGCCGGCCGAACGGATTGTAGGTGACCCCCTCCACCGCACCGTGCAGGAAGAGCATCTCGGACTCCGTGAACGAGACCAGCGAGTCGCGCTGCACGGACCCGTCGGGGTTGAGGATGCGGAGCACCTCCCTGCGGTGGCCGTGCGCGCCCCGCCCGTCGCCGTCGCCGAAGGCCGCGCGGTAGGCGGCGAAGATGCTGCGCGTGGAGCTCGCCGGGTGCACCCAGTACGGGAAGAGCATCGCGCTCGTGCCGACGTTCACCGAATAGGCCGCGCGGTCGGAGCGCGGACCGAAGACGGTGACGCGTGAAAGCCCCGAGTCGAAGGCGTACACGCTGTCGCCGGGAAGCACGTGCACGCTCTGGAGCCAGTCGAACTCGCCCGGCCCCTGGCCCTTGCGGCCCAGCTTGCGGATGACGGCCCCGCTCGGCGAGAACACCAGGAGCTGGCTGGAGCGGTCGGCCACGTAGACGTTGCCCCGCGAGTCGACGTCCAGCCCGTTGACCCCCATGAGGTCGGCGCTCGATGGGCTGTTCGCCACGCGCACGGGGCGGTAGATGCCGTGCAGGGCGGGAGGCGCCGGGGCGTCGCGGCCGCACGAGGTGGCGACGGCCGCGGCCAGCAGGGCGAAACCGGCGCGCCGGCTGGAGCGGCGCGGAAAATCGGTTGTCATTTTCTCGTGCGCGAAAAGGTGTGTGGAGGCGGGGCGAAGGCCGCCCCGCCTCCTGCGGTCACCGGATCACCAGGCAGACGCCCTCGCGGGTCATGCACCCGCTGCTCGAGCAGCACCGCGCCGAGTCCCCGGTCGTGCAGCAGTAGGTCACGCCGCCGGCAGCGGCCCGGAACGGGTCGAAGTACGTGGCGTGCGCGGACCGCGGGTGCGCGAGGAGCGAGGCGCCGCCCAGGATGACGGCCGCGGCGAGCAGGTTGAGATGGCGGTTCATGGGTCTTCTCCATCCAGGGGTCAAGGAAGACAGCGGGATCGCTCTGCGTGCGCTCACAGCTTGGTGCACCCGGCCGACGTCACCGCGCAGCCGCTCGACGCGCAGCAGCGGTAGATGACGTGCCCGAACGAGTCCGTGGCCGTGCAGCACGACTCGAAGATCTTGCGCGCGTCGAAGTACGTGGCCCGCGCGGGGTCGGGGGTGGCGAGCAGGGCACCCCCGCCCGCGATCACGGCCAGGGCGAGCAGGTTGAGGCGTCGGCGCATCGGAGTCCTCCTGCGTACGTGGTGAAAAAGGCGCTCCCGTCAACGGGAGCAAGGCGCGGGGGCTCGCCGTCGATGCTGGTTGCCGTTCGCCTGGGGCCGGAAAGAGAGGCCGTCCCCCGCACGAGTGCCGAGGAAGCGCGCGCCGGGAGCCGTTCTCGACCGGGGCGCGCCGGCGTCCGTTCATCTTCGTCTCTTTTCCCGCCGCATAAGCGACTGTGCGGATCGTAATTCTGGACACCCTCCCCGTCAAGAACAACGTTTGTGTCCCCAGCCCGTGGAAGGCACCCACGGCGGCCGCTGCTCCGTCTGTTCATATTGCAAGTATATATGAATTAATGCACTACACGGACTGGAGCGGGCCGCATCTGTCGAGGAGCGGCCGACAGGAGGACTGATTACGTCTCTTCGATCCACTCCACCCCACGTCGATCCAGCTAAAAACAGTCAGAGTAGCCAAATAAATGGACAGCGCCATTTGCGCCTCCACGCGCAATAGCGGAGGCGCATCGCTTTCGTCTGGAGGAGAGGTGTGGAAGAAGGGGACAGAGAGTCGGGAGCGAAGCCGGGGAGGGTGGCTTCAGCGGTGTTCGAACCGGAGGGTGAGGAGGTCGATCCACTCCTGCTGGTGCGCCGCGCGGGCGACGCCGAGCGCGTCGCGGTAGTGCGAGCCGGCGCGGATTGGGTCTTCGGCGATGTAGGCGATCTCGCCGAGGAGGTAGTGGCACTGGATCTGGCGGAGCGCGTCGCCGTCGCGCGCGAGCTGGCGGACGGCGGCGCCCAGGCGGCTGCGCGCCTCGGCGCGACGTCCGCGCGCGAGGTGCACGAGGGCGGCGGAGAGGCTCGCGAGCGCGATCCAGCGGTCCTCCCGCTCGCGGCGGGCGAGGCGGAGCGCATCGGCGGCGACCTCGTCCGCGGCGGCGAGGTCGTCCGTCTCCAGCAGCGCCTGCGCGCGGTTCAGCATCAGCAGCAGGCGCGCGGGATCGTCGGCGTGTTCGAGCGAGCGCGCGGCCTCGTCCAGCGCCGCCAGCGCGGCGGCGTGGCGGCCGGCGAGCGCCTCCGCCACGCCGCGGGCGATGAGGTCTCGCGTGAGGGCGCGGTGGTCCGCACGCGCCGGCGCCAGCCGCGCCTCCCGGGCCGCGCCGGAGCGGCCACCGGGGGGATGCAGCTCGTCCGGAGCGACGTAGCCCCGGGGTGGGAGCAGCTCGGGGAGGACATCGACAGGGAGGAGGTTCACGTGCCGGTCAGGGAACGAGGGCTCGATGCATTCGATCACTTCGCCAGCTCTCGAAGCGCATTCCAGTACTTCCTGGCGCCGCGGCGATAAATCCTCGTGACCTCGTCGAGGACCTCCTCGCCCTCCGCGTTCACATGCAGCAGTCTCTCGTCGACGCGGCTCTTCAGGCGCTCTCTTTCCTCATTGGAAACAGGACCATCCGGCGAGCCACCGACCTGTCGCACACTCATCGTGCATCCTCAATCGCAGGAACGTGACAACCATCCCGGTGCGATATCCCGGCGGCTTACTCCGCCAATTCGCGCAGCGTGTTTCGATAGCGCCGGCTGAGATCTCCGTACGCCTCCATCACCTTGTCGAACTTCGGGTCGCGGGGCGCGAGGAGGAGGCCGTCTTCCCGCTCCACGACGACGAGCGTGTCTCCATCCCCGAGGCTCTGCCGCTCGATCCATTCATCCGGGAACACCATCCCCAGTCCGCCGTCGATCCGCTGGACCGTGACGATCCATTCCATCTCGCGCGCCTCCTGATCAGGGTCAGGAGAATCTACCATCCCCACTGATCGCTATCCCCACCTCGGCCGGACACAGCCACCAGCGCGTCTCAATGTGTCGCGACGCGGCTTCTTCAGACCGGCTCACCGGAAGGCTTCGGTGAGGACGCGGCCGTCGAGCGGCTCGGTGGGGTTGACGCCGAGGGCGTGCGCCAGCGTGGGGGCGATGTCGACGGTGCGCGCGAACTCCGCGTTCATCCCCGGGCGGAAGGGGGCGCCATAGAAGATGATGGGCACGTGCGAGTCGCTGTCGTGCGGCGAGCCGTGCTGGGCCCAGGGGCGGTTCCCCCAGGCGTAGCCGGGGCGCAGCGTGAGGGCCGCGTAGTACGGCAGGTCGCGCGGGAGCATGTGCAGCCAGCGGCGCGTGAGGGCGTCGTTCACCGTGTCGCCGCGGGCGAGGTCGGAGACCAGGTCCACGCGCAGGATGCCGGGGACGGTGGCGGCGTGCGCCACCAGCTCGCGCGCCAGCGCCTGCCGGCCGCGCCCCGCGCGGGCGAAGGCGGCGGAGTCGAGCTGCAGGGTGCCGCTGTCGTCGAAGCGCACGGCGGAGGTGTCGACGCCGTAGCGCGCGGCCGCCGCCCACCCCCAGGCGCGGAGCGCCTCTTCGCTCACGTGCATCGAGGCGGCGCGCGCCGGGTCGACGATCTCGGGATAGGAGGTGACGCCGTGGTCCGCGGTGAGCGCCACGATCACCGTGGCCGGGTCGCGCACGGCGTAGAGCGAGTCGAGGAAGGCGCCCAGCGCCCGGTCCAGCCGCAGCACGTGGTCGTGGATCTCGCGCGAGTCGGGGCCGTAGCGGTGCCCCACCGCGTCGGTGGTGGAGAGGGAGACGGCGAGCACGTCGGTCGCCGGCCCCGTCCCCAGCTCCATCTCCCGCAGCCCCTGCAGCGCCGCCGCCAGCGTCAGCTCGTCCATGAAGGGATACTCGGCGAGCGTGCGCGCGGCCTCCGCCGGGTCCGCCGGCACCCCGTGGGGAAAGGTGAAGCCACGGCCCGGGCTCTCGGCCGGCACGCTGTCGGGCTCGGGGTAGGCGGAGGCGGGGAGGAGGAGCGTCCACGCGCGGCCGGCGTACCCCTGCGCCAGGCGGCGGGCGTTGAAGCGCTGGACCCAGGCCGGGAGGGTGTCGGCGTAGTAGCTGCTGGTGGTGAAGGTGCCGTTGGGCGCGTACCAGAGCACCGTCTGGTGCGCGCGCCCCATCGGCAGGATCGCCCCGCGGTCCTTGCGCGAGACCGAGAGGGCGCGCGTGCGCGGGTCCTTCACCCGCAGCCAGTCGGTGAGCACGCTCCCGCGGAAGCGGAAGGGCGACGCACCGACCCCCTCCACCCCAATCAGCCGCGTCTGCGGATCGGCGACCCCGGTGAGGTTGGTGACGATGCCGGTGCCGCGCGGGAAGCGCCCCGACATCAGCGAGGCGTGCCCCGGCGCCGTCTCGGTGATCGCGTGGTCCTGGTGCGCGTTGGTGAACACCGCGCCGCCGCTCCAGAGCCGGGCCAACCCGCCGGTGAGCTGCCTCGGCCAGCGGGTGAAGTAGTCCGGCCGCATCTGGTCGACGGTGATGAACACCAGCAGCTTCGGCGCGGGCGCGGGCGCCTGCGCGGCGGCGGGCGCGGCCGCGCAGGCGGCGAGGATGGACGCGAGGAAGAGGCGGCGCGGCATCGGGTTCCCTGTACGTCGAGAGGTGAGGGTGATCGGCGAAGCTAGCGGCGTGCCACCGGCGGCGCCATTCTGTGTCGGACGCCTTTCCCCACCCCCTTTTCGCAGGTCCGATGTCGCGATGAGGTATCCGGACGTGCTCGATGCATCGCTGGTTGGAACGTACCCGGCCTTGACCAGGTCTGGCGGTGGCTATGTCTGGGACGCGGTCCTCGAGTACCGTGTCTGGTGTCACCCTGAGCGGGGCGCCCCCGACGATGCGGATGGCAACGACTACTACTATGCGTTTGGTTCCTATCCAGAAGCATTGGCCTGTTCGCAAGAAGTAACGGGGGCAGAAGAACCCCTGGCCCTGGTTCTCCAGAAGGAGTTCATCGACGAGCCTGCAGATGGACAGTACGTCCACGTCAGGGAAGAAAGGATCACCGAGTGGCCGGTGGAGTTCCTCAGCCGGCCCCGGCGAACCGAGCACACGATCCTCGACTTCATGGCCGCCGATGCTCCAGCCAATCGACTTGAGATTCTTCGCGGCCAGGCGCAGCCTCGAAACCGTGATGTCTGACCTTTCGCTCCAGCCCGATGGCCTCCGGCTGCGGCTGAGCTTCGACCTCGGCCGCTGCCTGCTCGAAGAAGGATGACGCCTCTGTGGCTTAGAAAGCATCCGATTCTACGCGTGCTGGACGACTGCGCGTCGTCCTTCAACTTTCCCGTGCTCGACAACGGCTACGTCTACCTCGCCGCGTCCCGTCTGTCGGCCTACGCGGCACCTCCGGACTGGGCGCTCGTCATCGAGATCTTCGGCTTCTCACCTCGCGCCGGGCTGCCGGACGTCTCCATTTACACGTTCGCGAACCGTCTGCACGCGCGGAACGCGCCGGAGGACTACGTATCACCCGACGCGTATGAGAAGTACCTGAAAGCAAACCCTCACAACGAGTTCCGGTCGGCTTTCCCGATCGGCGAGGGCGACTGGCAGGACGATGAAGATCTCCTGCTGGTGTCACCTGTGGCGCAGCACGTACCGGTGCGTGATGCTCTCGTGCGATTGCCTTCACCCGATGATTACGTCTCGCACGGAATCACGCTGGAGGATCGAACGGATGCTCGCGTCTACGAGCTCTGCCGCTACCTGGCGGCGACCCGGCGGGGCGAAGTTCTTGGAACACCCGAAGAACGCCGCGTGAGCGTCCTGCCCGACCTGCCCGAGATCCTGGTCTGCGACGAATGGACCCACCCCGACGTGGCAGGCGGAGAGCGTCCGAGCGAGACCGAGACCTTTCGGCAGCTCGCGCGCGTGCTCGAGACCGCGGACGCTTCGGAATACAGGCCGACGACATTGCCGAACACCCACTGGTCGCACTGGCCCGAAGGAGGGCTTCTCTAGATGCGCCGGCACCTCTCGCTTCGCGCTCAGAGGCTCTTGAGAAACCTCATCCCCATAGACGTCATCCTGAGGCCGGTCACGCTGAGACATCCTCGCCCGAATTCTTGCAGGCCGAAGGATCTAGAGCCGGTGCAAGCACTTAGCCATGGGGGCGCGTTCGGCCTGTCGTTGCCCGGCTTGGGCACACCTCGCCGACTCACGTGCTGCCGCAGTGATAGATCCTTCGGCCTGCATGGTTCTCTGTGGGCGACGATGGGGCGTGGCCGGCCTCAGGATGACGTCTTCGGGTGGTTCCTCAACAGTCACTCAGGCGTCTCGTACTCTTCCGGAACACCAGGTCGTTCACAACAATTTACCGCGCGCTCACGCATCCGTCGCGGAGCGCGTGCCTGAGACTGCTCTTCCCTTCGTCCCCCCACGTCCCATGAACGTCGCGCAGAACCTGGAGCGCTCCGCACGGCTGTTCCCGGAGCACGTGGCCATCCGCTTCGAGGAGCGCGCGATCACTTACCGCGCGCTGGAGGCGGAGGCGAGCCGCGCGGCGCACGGGCTGGCCGCGCTCGGCGTGGCGCCGGGCGACCGGGTGGCGCTCTTCCTCCCCAACGTGCCCGCCTTCGCGGTGGCGTACCTCGCGGCGCAGAAGCTCGGCGCCATCGCCGTCTCCGTGAACGCGCTGCTGAAGGCCGGGGAGATCCGCTACCTGCTGGCGGACTGCGGCGCCGTCGCCGCGTTCACCACCCCCGAGCTGCTGCCGGAGCTGGCGGCGGCGCGCGAGGGCCTTCCCGCGCTGCGGGAGATCGTGATCTGCGAGGGTGACGTCGAGGGAGAGCGCTCGCTGGCGGAGCTCGGCGACGCGTCGTCCGGGCCTTTCCCGGCGCGGGAGATGGAGCGCGACGACCCCGCCGCCATCCTCTACACCTCGGGGACCACGGGAAAGCAGAAGGGGGCGATGCTCTCGCACGGGAACGTCGTCTCGAACTACCACGCCACCTGCCACTGCGTCGGCTCGCAGCCGGGGGACCGGCACGCGCTTTTCCTCCCGCTCTTCCACTGCTTCGGGCAGGACTTCATCCTCAACGCTGCGCTGAATTCCGCCGGCACCGTGCTGCTGCACCGCCGCTTCGACGCCGAGCGCACGCCGGCGCTGCTGCGCGAGCAGGGGATGACGCACCTGTACGCCGTCCCCACCATCTACATCCACCTGCTGAACGCCGGGATCGGTCCGGCGGAGCTGCCGGAGCTGCGCTACTGCTTCTCCGCCGCGGCCACGATGCCGGTGGAGGTCGCGCGGCGGTGGGAGGAGCGCTTCGGGCTGCCCGTGTTCGAGGGATACGGGCTGACGGAGACCTCGCCGTTCGCGGCGTACAACCACGAGTACGCGCACCGCCCCGGCTCCATCGGCACGCCGATCGAGAACGTGGAGATGAAGGTGGTGGGCCCCGACGACGCGGAGGCCGCCGACGGCGCGTGGGGGGAGATCTGCATCCGTGGGCCGAACGTGATGCTCGGCTACTTCAACCGTCCCGAGGAGACGGCCGAGGCGCTGCGCGGCGGCTGGTTCCACACCGGCGACGTGGGCTACCGCGACGGCGACGGCTTCTTCTGGCTGGTGGACCGGGTGAAGGACATGATCAACGCCGCCGGCTTCAAGGTGTGGCCGCGCGAGGTGGAGGAGGTGCTCTACGCCCACCCCTGCGTGCAGGAGTGCGCCGTCGTCGGCCTCCCCGACGCGGTGAAGGGCGAGACCGTGGCGGCGTTCATCGTGCCGCGCGAGGGCTCGGCGGCGAGCAAGGCGGAGGTGGAGGCGTTCTGCCGCAAGCGGATGGCGGCGTACAAGGTCCCCCGCCGCATCGCCTTCGTCGACGCGATCCCGAAGAGCCCTACGGGGAAGATCCTCAAGCGCGTGCTGCGCGAGGGGTGAGGTCGCATGCGCATCTACGAGACTGGGTTCAGGGCAGAGGAGTGGGACGTCGCCTGCACCCTGGAGCTGCGGGACGACGGGCGCTTCGAGTACGGTGAATACTGGACGTGCTCTCTCGCCGCGACCGGCGGGGACGTGCGGGGGAGCTGGTCGCGCGAGGGCGATGCCGTGATCCTGCGCCCGGACTGGTCCGAGGGCGCGACCTTCCTGCGCCTGCGGATCGGGGAGGAGATTCGCGCGGCGGAGGCCGGCGATACGCTCGACGTTGGCGACGGCTTTCGGCTCCGGCTCCGGAAGGAGGCGGCCGCGGAGCCCGCACCGCCCCCGCCGCGGGAACCCGTGCCGATGCCTGCGGCCCCGGCCGCGCCTGCCGCGGCAGCCGTCCCGCCGTCACCGCCGGAGCCGGCGAGGAGCGGCGAGGCGCCGCACCGGCCGGGGCCGCGCAGGCCCACACCCGAGCTCGCGGCGCGCGTGCGGGAGCTGATCGCACAGCTCCCCGACGGCGCCGCGGACTCGGGGATCGTGCGCCTCTGCCGGACCAACGGGATCCTTCCCCTCGCCACGACCAGCATCTACCTGTGGGGACTCCGCCCCGACGGGGTGATCCTGTGCGTGGACCACGAGTCGTTCGCACGGCGCGCCGAGGTCGAGACCGATCCCGTCGCGGCGTACGCGGCGATGATGCAGGGCGTGCGGCGCCATCCCGAGCTGCAGCCGCTGGTCCCGGAGCGGCCGCCGGGCGTGGTTCGCTGCGGCGCCTGCGGCGGCCGCGGGTACATCCTCGCGCCGGGGCAGCGGATCGCCGACGGATGCCTGCGGTGCGCGGGGCTGGGGTGGCACCACTCGCCCGCCGCGGCAGAGGCGGAGGCCTCCTCCACGCGCCCGCCGCCGTAGACGCCGACCGCGCATCCGGCGCGCGGAGCTGCAGAGGCGTAACGGAACGGCGGGCTCTCACAGAGGAACAGAGAAGGCACCCCACCCCACCGCCTGGAGCGCCCGCGCCCCACTGTGTACCACGGCAGCCCCTGGTCCGGCCTGTCTTCGCGGCTGCCCGTGCCGCGCAAACCAGCGCAAGGCACTGCGCCGATCAGGATAGCCGGGCATCCCCGCGATGGGGCATGCCGCGTGCACGGGAGAGGGGTGCACCCCGCAGGGCCTTGCATGCTTTCGGGCGCAGAAAGTCTTGCGCGCCGGCCCCGCACCCCTGACCCTTGTGTCGTTCTGCTGGTAGGCTCGGGCCAACCATCCGAGAGGCTCCGCCATGTTCACGTTCGACCGGAAAACGCATCCGTCTTCGGCGCATTCTCCTGTCCTGAAGCCGGTATGGCAGCACCCGGTGAAGGCGCCACCGGTGAACCTGCTCTGGTTTCGGCCGGCCGCATCGACCAACGCCCGAGCGGCTGCTTCGCCCGAGAAGGCCAAAGAGTCTCCACCCGCCGCGGCAGGGCCCCAAACCAATTTCGCCAGCATCCCCATGCCGCCGCCGCAGGTCCAGCGCAAGGCGACCGTCAGCTCCCCGGGGGACCCGTTCGAGCGCGAGGCGGACGCGGTGGCCGACGAGGTGATGCGGATGGCGGAGCCGGCGCGGATCAGCTCGGTGCCTGCCTCGATCCAGCGTGAGTGCGCGGCGTGCGAGGATGAGGAGAGAAAGACGATCCAGCCCGAGCGCGCGCCTTCGGCGCGGAGTGGCGCGGAACTGGACACAGTGGCTGCGGTTCGGGGCGCCGAGCGCGGCGGAGAGCCGCTGCCCAAAGCGGCACGTGACTTTTTCGAGTCGCGCTTCAGGCGCGACTTCGGCCGGGTGCGTGTGCACACCGATGGAAAGGCGGCAGACGCGGCGCGCTCAGTGCAGGCGCGGGCGTACACCATCGGGCGCGATATCGTGTTTGGGGCCGGTGCGTATGCGCCCACCACAGCAGAAGGCAAGCGACTCCTCGCCCACGAGCTGACGCACGTGATCCAGCAGGGGACGGCACCCACGAGCGCCCTTCATGACACCGCGGAGGCGGGCCGGGACGCGGTGGTCGCCGGCAGGCCGGATGTCGTGCCGGCGCGGCAGAGTGCCGGGACTGTGCAGAGGGAACCGGAGGATCCCAAGAAATGCCAGGAGCAGTGCGCGGCTGACTTCGACCGATGCACCAGGTTTTCCTCGAACGCGATGCAGTGCATCGCCTCACGCAACTGGTGCTACAGGGGCTGCGATGCAAGGCAGGAGGCACCGAAAAAACCGGACGCGCCCTCCGAGCCGAGCGCCCCGGCCGTCCCGCCAACGCAGACGCCCGCAAGCGCGCCCGGCGCGCCGATGAAGGTAAGCGCTCCGGGCAAAACGTGGATTGGCCATAACGAGGGCGTGCGGCTCGACCATTACAACGACAGCAAAGGTCACTGCACGGTCGGAATCGGCCACCTCGTGCATAAGGGCAATTGCACGGCTGCCGAGCTCGCCTCGCCCAAGATCACGGAGGCCGAAGCGTTCGCCACGTTCAACACCGACATCCCGCCTCGCGAGAAATTCGTCAACGACCAGAAGTTCACGCTCACGCAGAACGAGTTCGAGGCGATCGTCGATCTCGCCTTCCAGTCCTGGCCGTCCGGTAACTTCAGCAAGAAGGTGAAGGCCGGCGACAAAGAAGGCGCAGCCGCGATCCTCGGAGACGAGAAGAAGTATCCAGGCCGCGGGGGGCGCCGAAAGGTACTCTATCGCGAGGGGCGCTACGTCGGCCGAGGAGAGAAGTGAGCGTGGGCGCGAAGACGCGGAAGACAGCCCCTCCTGGTACCAGAGTAGATCGTCGCTCACGGGCTGTAGCCATCCTCGATCAGGTGCGCGGCAAGGGAATGGCGCAGCGTGTGGCACCTCGCCGGCCTCGCAATGCGGGACACCGGTAGCGCGAACGAGCCGAGGGAGGTTACCCCCACCCGTACGCATGGACGAGCGGATACACGGCGGCGCCCGGACCTGCTGTTCCGGGCGCCGCCTGGCGTCGCCGCCGGCCCCACGGCGCGCGCCTGCGTCGCGCAGCCAGGGAAGGGCCGCCTGCTCAGAAGATGAACCGCACCCCCAGTTGTGCCTGGCGGGGATCGCCCAGCCCGCCGAGCTGTGAAGAAGGGGGAGCTGTCCGCCGCTCCCCTTTTCTCCATCTCGAGAATCCTTTCCGCCCCCACGGCGTTGTCGCGCCGCAAACGCGGGGATCAGCACCCGTTTTCGCGCGAGGTGCAGAGCTCTGTGGACGGGCAGTCGACGCACGTGGAGTTTTCCGCACAGGTGCACGTGGCGTCCGTCCCACCCCCACCACAGGCACCGGTGTCGCCCCCGCAATTCGCGGTGCAGAAGACGTACGCCGTGTCGCCGCACGCGGGGCAGGTCAGTCCCCAGCAGTCCGTGGCTTCGGTTCCCTCACCGTGGCCGCTCTGCCCGAACAGGGTGCCCCGTGCCTGCGACCACCTCGCGTGGGTCTCGAACGAGTCGATGGCCAGGTCGGCCAACTCCAGCCTGAGCTTGCGCATACGTGCCCCTTTCGCGTGGGGAGATGGAGGGGTGCGAGCCTTTGAGCACCCCGCAATGTAGTTCGTGAAAGGTGAGTGGTCGAGGCTTGCGCCGCCGCGCAGCGCCTCGGCCGTCTCCTCGGCGTGAACGCTGCCGGGGCTTTCGCTTGTCCCTGTCAGAAGGGATAGGTTGGTGGAACGAGTCCAGCCATCTCCCCAGCGGTGGAGGTGCTCCATGTCTGAACAGACCCCGGGCGCCACGCCGAACCCGGATCATCGCCAAGCCATCTACCTGCAGCTCTGCGACAGCGATCACAAGATCGACGAGTTTCGCGCGAAGCTGCTGGCGCTGCTCCCCTTCGCCTCCGCCGCGGGGCTGTTCCTGCTGCTGAACGACAAGCTTCCCAACCGGGCGGCCATGCAGGCCGCCGGGCCCTTCTTCGTTCCCATCGGCATCTTCGGGGTGGTCGTAACGCTGGGGCTTTTCGCATACGAGATCTACGGGATCCAGAAGTGCGGCGAGCTCATCGGGACCGGCATCCTCCTCGAAACCGACATGCAGGTGCGCGGCCAGTTCACGAGCCGCCCGAACCGTGTGATCAACGAGGTCTTCGCTGCCGGCGTCATCTATCCGGCGGTGCTCGCGGGATGGCTGTTCCTCACCCTGTTCACCTTGCGTGAAAACGTCCTGGACATCGCGGAGCTCGTCTTCTTCACCGGCTTCGCGGGCATGCTCGCCTGGGATGTCTACCTGGTGCGAGAGGCGGAGCGGCACCGCAGGGCGCGGGAAGCCGACGAGAAAGCCCGAGCCGTCAGTCCCGGGACGTAATCACTGTGCATTGAATGTCATCCTGAAGGCGCCGCTGCTCCACGCGTGGTTTCGCGCTGAAACGTGGCGGCGCCTGGAGGATCTATCATCGCGGACGCGACACGGCCGGCCGTGTCGCTGCCGATGTGATCGATCCTTCGGTCGCCGCCGGGCTTCTTCGACGACGCGAGTCCCACGCGGCGGCTCCCTCAGAGGGTGTTGCTGAACGCGCACATTCCGCGGCACCACGGGTGTCATCCTGAGGCCCGGCCACACGGGTCCTGGCGTCGGCGCTGCAGACGGCAGGGCCGTGAGGATCTGGCCGAGGAATGCGCAGGAGCCCGCCGCGGAAGCCCGCACGATCGCCGCGTCCACGCCGGCGCTCGTCGAT